>NZ_DASUIR010000106.1:0-58905 GCF_036279715.1 Cellulomonas sp.
CACGACGGCGTCCGCGTCGCCGTCGACCCTGCCCGCCCGTGCGGCGCGTGCGAGGAGTGCCTCGAGGGCAACCGCAACCTGTGCCCGTCGGTGGTCTTCGCGGGGCACGGGACGAACGACGGCGGCCTGCGTGAGCTCGTCGCGTGGCCCACGTCGCTGCTCCACCGCGTGCCGGACTCCCTCAGCGACGCGGACGCGGCCATGCTCGAGCCCCTCGGGGTAGCGATGCATGCGATGGACCTCGCGGGCCTCCGGCTCGGGGGCACCGTCGCGGTCGTCGGCTGCGGACCGATCGGCCTGTGCGTCGTCCAGCTCGCGCGTGCCGCGGGTGCCACGCAGGTGATCGCCGTCGAGCCGCTCGAGCACCGGCGTCAGGTGGCGGCGGCCGTGGGCGCCGACGTGGTGCTGGACCCCGCCGCCGACGACGTGCTGGACCGCCTCGACCGCGCGACGAACGGCCGCGGGGTCGACGTCGCGCTCGAGGTGGCCGGCAACGACGACGCGGTGCGCCTCGCGGTCGTCGCGGCCCGGCCCGGCGGGACCGTCGTCCTGGCAGGGATCCCGGCCACGGAGAGCACGTCGTTCCCCGCCGCCGTCGCGCGCCGCAAGGGGCTCACGATCAAGATGTCCCGGCGGATGAAGGAGATGTACCCGCGCGCGACCGCCGTCGTCGGACGCGGTCTGGTGGACGTCCGGTCCCTGGTGTCGCACACGCTGCCGCTCGAGCGGAGCCTCGAGGCGTTCCGCGCGGCCGACGAGCGGGTCGGCCTCAAGGTGATCGTGACGCCGTCCGCATGACGGGCGACGCCGGACTCGTCATCGCCGTCGACTGCTCGACGACGGCAGCCAAGGCTGTCGTCCACGACGCTGCGGGCCGCGTCGTGGCGCAGGCCGCACGTCCGCTGCGTCTGCTCCAGCCGCGCGCGTCGTGGCACGAGCAGGACGCCGAGGAGTGGTGGTCCGCGACGAGGGACGCCGTGGCCGAGGCCGTCGCCGCGCTACCGGACCCGGCGCGGGTGGAGGCCGTCTGCCTGACGCACCAGCGCGAGTCGTTCGTGTGCCTCGACGCAGCGGGCCGTCCGCTCCGCCCCGCGATCCTGTGGCTCGACGGGCGCGCCCACGAGGAGATCGCCGCGCTCGGCACCGCACGCGTCCACGAGCTGTCCGGCAAGCCGCCGGACACGACCCCCGCGATCTACAAGCTCGCCTGGCTGTCCCGGCACGAGCCCGACGTGCTGCGCGACGCCGACCGGGTCGGTGACGTGCAGGCCTACCTCTCGTGGCGGTTGACCGGGAGCTGGGCCACGAGCCACGGCTCGGCGGACACCCTCGGACTGTTCGACCTGCAGCGCCTCGACTGGTCGCCCGAGCTGCTCGAGCTGGCCGGCGTGCGTCTCGAGCAGCTGCCCGCGCTGGTCCCTGCCGGTCAGCCGCTCGGGATGATCACCCCGGACGTCGCGGGCGCGCTCGGCCTGCCCGGGCCCGTCCCGCTCGTCGCGGGCATCGGCGACGGCCAAGCAGCCGGCCTCGCCCTGGGGGCGACGGTCCCGGGGGTCGCCTACCTCAACCTCGGGACGTCGATGGTGCTCGGGGTGAACTCCTCGGAGTACCGGTGGGACCCGGCGTTCCGCACCCTCGCCGGTGCGCAGCCGGGTGCGTACACGCTCGAGACCGTCCTCAACGCGGCCGCCTACGTCGCCACCTGGTGCCGCGAGCAGTTCGGCGAGACCGGGGCGGACGGCGTCGTCGGCAGCGGGCTCGAGGCCGCCGCCGCGGATCTGCCGTGCGGGGCCGAGGGGCTCCTCACGCTGCCGTACTGGAACGCGGCGCAGACCCCGTACTGGGACCCGCTCGCGCGCGGCGCGGTCGTGGGCTGGCACGGCCGGCACACCCGGGCGCACCTGTACCGCTCGATCCTCGAGGGGGTCGGCTTCGAGCTGCGCCTGCACCTCGAGCGGCTCGAGGAGGTCACCGGGCAGCCGGTCACGACGATCCGGATGGTCGGGGGTGGCGCGCGCAGCCCGCTGTGGGTGCGGGTCGTCAGCAATATCACCGGCCGGTCGGTCCGGGTGTGCTCGGACGGCGAGGTCAGCGCGGCCGGCGCGGCCCTGCTGGCGCGCGACTACCTGGACGGTCGGGGCCGCGCGCCCGACGACCGGCCCCCAGCGGAGCCGGTCGTCGAGCCCGTCGGTGAGGACGTGACCCCCGACCCGTCGACGGCTGCGGCATACGGCGCGCTCTACGCCGTGTACCGCACCCTGTACCCCCAGCTGAGGACGGTCTTCGCGGACCTCGCCGGGGCGGTCGCCGTCAGCGCCGTGGGTGGTCCCGGTAGTAGTCCCGCCAGATCAGCCGGTGCACCGGGACCCAACGGGGGATCGAGCGCACCCCGGGGATGAACGGCACGAGGGCGAGCCCGAGGGTCAGCAGCATCATCAGGCCCCAGACCAGCGCGTCGGCGTTGTCGGACGTCGAGAACGGCGGGACCTGGTACCAGAACGTGTACAGCCACATCCAGGGCTGACCGGGGTAGTTGCCGGTCTCGTTCATCATCCCCCACTGGTCGCCGCCGAGGTTGCGGGCCCGGGCCTGGTCCTCGAGGTAGGCGCCGTCGGCGAGCAGCAGGAGCGACTTCGTCTGGTCGCCCCCGTAGAAGTTGCCGGACGACGTCAGGGCGCCCTCGAGTCCGCCGGTCTGCGCGAACGAGAGGAAGCTCGTGGCGATCACCGGTACGGGGCCGTAGTCGCCGGTCGCCACGCTGGCGGGGTTGCCGTCCGGCGCCTGGGCGAGCGCGTCGCTGTAGTCGGTCGCCCACTGCGTGCGCTGGTCGGCGCCGGCGGACTGCCAGGTCGCGAGCGCATCGGTGAGCTTGCTGTTGTCGGTCACGCCCGCGAGCGGGGTCAGCACCAGGTCCTGCGCCGAGTCCAGCGGGATCGTGACGCCGGCCCACTTCTGGAGCTTGAGCGGGCCGAGCGACGCGCCGTCCGCCGCCGTGTTGTACGGCGGTCCGAAGCCCGCGCTCGTCGTCGTGCCCGCGAGCTCGCCCGCGGCCGTGGCGACGACGTCGTTCGGTGCCGCGTTCGCCCAGTCGCGCATCGTGATGGCCTTCTCGTCGGGAGAGGAGAAGACCGCGGCGAGCCCGACTGCGAGCAGCGTCACGACGATCAGCGCGACGACGAACTCTTTGACGAGGTCGTAGGGGCGCGTGGCGAAGCCGTGCGAGTCGGGCGTGCTGGGCCGGCCCGTGCGGTTCGCGCGGCGGGGTGCGGTCGACGTCGTCATGATGCGGTCTCCTCGTCGGCGTCGATCGGCGGCACGATACCGTGGCGCCGGACGAGAATCACGTGCAGGACGACGATCACGCCGAGCACGAGCGGCAGCAGCACGACGTGCCACAGGAGCATCTGGGCCGGGTTCATCACGTTGAAGAACGCGCCGACCCCGACCGAGTTGAGCCCGTCCTTGGCCTGGGTGCTGATCCATTGCGAGGCGAAGTTCGCCTGCGACAGGTACCCGGTGAACGCCGTCCCGATCGAGCCGAGGAACGCGACCACGCCGGTCATCCAGGTCAGGGCCCGGTTGCCACGCCATGCGGCCATCCAGAACTTGCCCCAGAGGTGGACCACCATGAACGCGAAGAACAGCTCGACGCTCCACAGGTGGAGCGAGTTGATGAAGCGGCCCAGGCTCGAGACGTGCCACCACGTGACGCCACCGAGGGCGAGCAGGACGCCCGAGGCGACGACCACGACCAGCGCGGCGAGGGTCAGCACGCCGAAGACGTAGATCCACGAGGACATGTAGACAGGCTGCCGGTCGGGCAGCGCCTGTCCGGAAGGGACGATGTGGGAGATGCGCTCCCGGAGGCGCGCGGTCCAGCTCGTCGAGCCTGCAGCCGGCGGCTGGCCCGTGTCGACGGCGGTCATGAGTCGCGGTCCGAACGGTCGTGGTGGTGCCGGCCCGGGAAGGGCAGGACCAGGGCGAGGACGAACACCAGGATCATCGCAACGATGATCGCCAGGTTGGTGACGGAGATCTGGATGACGCCGGCGCTGATATATCGCCCGGCACCGTCAGCGAACTGAAGCATAGAACGCATGGGTCACCTCTCGGAAGGACGATCCGCCCCCTGCGGGCGCGGCATCGAAACCGAACGATGTGACGATAGTCCCGTTCTGGTGAATGCGCGCACGATTGTCCCACCCATTTGCCAACAATTCCTGTGAGCCACTGTTGAGCAGGCTGTGAATGTTCCGCGCTACACCCTCGCACCCGCGGGGGTAGCGTCGCTCGTGTGAGGTCAGCCGAGTACGACGCGTTCGGTCCCTGGATCATGCCCGTGACGTCGCGCGAGGAGATCCCCCCGCTCTACCGGGGCCACGGGCTCGACCCTGCCACGGCGCGGCTCGTGCTGAAGCTCCCGCGCAACATCGCGCGCCGGGACGCGACGGCGTCGATGGACCTCTACGACCACCTCGTCATCGTGGACGACGCGGCGCTGACAGTCCTCAGCCGCCGGGCCGGTGGGTACGACGAGCGGGTGATCGCGCACGACGCGATCTGCGCGATCGACTACGGCACCGACCTGCTCGACGGGTGGATCACCGTGTACAGCGCAGACGAGGGCGAGCAGGGTCGCGCGCCTGCCCTGGCGCTCTCCTACGTGGGGACGTCGCTGGACGTCGTGGAGAAGCTCGTGTCCCTGCTCCGCTCGCTGTACCGGACCGGGACCGATCGCGACGGCGACAGGTCGCCGGGCCCCGCCGCGGGCGGCGCCGCTGGGTTGCCGCCGCTCGGGCAGCGCGACCTGGGGGACCGCGACATCGCGCTCGTGACCCGCCAGCTCGCGGTCCTCCGCGCCGAGCCGCGCATGCGGCTGCTGGGCTACCACCGCCGACAGCTCCTCGCGTCCCGGGAGGGCGGGGCTCTGCGACGTCTTGTCCGGCTCGTTCGCCCGGTCGTGCTCCACGCCGCCGTCGTGTGCGGCGACGCCGCCGAGCTCCAGGTCCTCCACCGCCGGGACTGGGTGACGCGTGGTCGGCGGCCCGAGTACTCCCTGGCCTCCACGGTGCTGCCGCTCGCGCGCGTCGACCGCGCGGTCCTGGCCGACGACCCGCGCAACGCGGGCGTCCGGGTGCTCACGCTGCACTGCGGCGGCTCCGCGCTCGAGCTCGTCGTCCCCGCCGGGTCATTGACCGAGCAGGCCCTCGTCGCGCAGCTCGGGGACCGGTTGGCGCGCTGACGTTCCGGACGTGGGGTCGTCGCCACGGGCCGTCCGAAGGAACATCGGTGGCGGCACGGGGGTTGGGCACGGCATGACAACACTGGGACTCATCGGCAGCGGACACATCGGCAGCGCCCTGGCGCGCCTCGCCGTCGCTCACGGATATGACGTGATCGTGTCCAACTCACGCGGGCCGGAGACCCTCACGGATCTCGTGGACGAGCTCGGCGACCGGGCGCGAGCCGGCACGGCGCACGAGGCGGCCGACGGCGGCGACGTCGTGGTCGTGACGGTCCCGCTCAAGGCCTACCTGCAGGTCCCCGTCAAGCCGCTCGCGGGCAAGATCGTGATCGACACCAACAACTACTACTCGCAGCGCGACGGGCACCTGCCCGAGCTCGATGCCAGCTCCACGACCTCGGCGGAGCTGCTCCAGACGCACCTGCCGACCTCCCGCGTGGTCAAGGCGTTCAACAACATCCGCTTCGACGACCTGGCTGTCGACGGCACCCCCGCGGGGACCCCCGGGCGGCGGGCGCTGCCGGTCGCGGGCGATGACCCGGAGGCCAAGGACCAGGTCGTCGCACTGCTCGACCAGTTCGGGTACGACGTCGTGGACGCCGGACCCCTCGCGGAGGGCTGGCGCTTCCAGCCGGACACCCCCGCGTACGTCCGGCGGTTCGACGCGGACACCCTGCGCGAGGCACTGGCGGCCGCTGCGCGCGACTGACACCGGTCTAGGCAGCTACCTCAAGGGCGGGCCGGTCTAGCGCCCGACCCCCAGCGTGAGCGCGAGCAGCACCACGTTGAGCGCGACGATGAGGAACGCGCTGGTCCAGCTCGCGACCCGCAGCGCGGGGGAGTCCACGTTGTCGCCCATCAGGTCGCGGTTGCCGGTGAGCCGGATCAGCGGGATGAGGGCGAACGGGATCCCGAAGCTCAGCAGGACCTGGCTGAGCACGAGCGCCGAGGTCGGCTCGACACCGACCGCGAGCACCGCCAGGGCCGGGACGAGCGTGACGAGACGGCGGAGCAGGAGCGGCACGCGCTTGTGCAGCAGGCCGCTCATGATCGCCGCGCCCGCGTAGGAGCCGACCGACGTCGACGCGAGCCCCGAGGCCAGCAGGCCGAGCGCGAACACGACGCCGATGGCCGGACCGAGGGCGGCGGTGATGGCGGCGTGCGTGCCGGCGATCGTGTCGGTGCCCGCAGTCCCGGCCAGGCTCGACGCCGCGACGAGCAGCATGCCGATGTTGACGGCGCCGGCGACGAGCAGTGCGAGGGCGACGTCCCAGCGGGTGACGCGGATGAGTCGCGCGCGGATCTCGGCGGCCGGGTGGTAGCCGTGGCGGTCCCGCGCGAGCGCCGAGTGCAGGTAGATCGCGTGCGGCATGACCGTCGCGCCGAGCATCGACGCCGCGAGCAGCACCATGTCGGCGCTGTGCAGCCGCGGGACGAGTCCCGCCAGCGCCCCGCGCAGGTCGAACGGGCTGACCACGAGCGGCGCGAGGAACCCCGCGGCGATGATGACGAGGAGCGTCATGACGATGACCTCGAAGCGTCGTTGGCCGCGCGCGGACTGCACCGCGAGCAGGAGCATCGACGCGGCGCCGATGATGACGCCGCCGGCCAGCAGCGGCAGCCCGAGCAGCAGGTGCAGGGCGACAGCCCCGCCGATGACCTCCGCGAGGTCGGTCGCCCCCGCGACGACCTCGGCCTGCACCCAGTACAGCCGGCGGGGCGTGGGGCGCAGGCGTTGCCCGAGCAGCTCGGGCAGGCTGTGCCCGGTCGCGAGGCCGAGCTTGGCCGACTGGTACTGCACGATGACGGCCATGGCATTGGCCATGACCAGGACCCAGACGAGCGTGTAGCCGTAGCGCGAGCCGGCCGTGATGTTCGCCGCGACGTTGCCCGGGTCGACGTAGGCCACGGAGGCCACGAACGCCGGGCCGAGCAGCGCGAGACGCGACCGCCACGGTCGGACCGGGCGGCCGACGGCGAGCGAGCTGCTGGTCACACCGTCCCCTTCGGGTGGCCGGGCATGCGCGGGCACAGGCGGGCACGAGCGCGCCGAGGCGGGCGTCGGCGTGCGGCGACCTTACGTGCGCACTTGCCCGACCTCCAAGACCCTGCGGACGCGAGCGCGCGCCGGACCGGTTACCGTGCAGGTCATGAGTGCTCTCAAGGTCTTGTTCATCGGCGGTAGCGGCGTCATCAGCTCGGCGAGCACGCGGCTCGCCGTGGAGCGGGGCATCGACCTGCACGTCCTCAACCGCGGCTCGAGCAACGCCCACCCGCTGCCCGACGGCGTCACCGCGCTGCACGGCGACATCCGCGACGTGGAGTCGGTCCGGGCGGCCCTGGGCGACAGCGAGTTCGACGCCGTCGTCGACTGGGTCGCGTTCACGCCCGAGCACGTCCGCGCCGACCTCGAGCTCTTCACCGGCCGGACCGCGCAGTACGTGTTCATCAGCTCCGCCTCGGCGTACCAGACGCCGCCCGCGCGCATCCCGGTCGTCGAGTCGACGCCCCTGCGCAACCCGTTCTGGCAGTACTCGCGCGACAAGATCGCCTGCGAGGACGTGCTCGTGACGGCCTACCGCGACGCGGGGTTCCCCGCGACGATCGTGCGCCCCTCGCACACCTACGACCGCACCCTCGTCCCGTTCGACGGCGGCTGGACGGCGGTCGAGCGCATGCGGCAGGGCAAGGAGGTCGTCGTGCACGGCGACGGCACGTCGCTGTGGACCCTGACCCACCACGACGACTTCGCGAAGGGGTTCGTGCCGCTGCTCGGTCACCCGCGCACGATCGGCGACGCGTTCCACATCACGTCGGACGACGCGCTGACCTGGGACCAGATCGCCGAGGCGCTCGCGTTCTCGGCCGGGGTCGAGGCGAGGATCGTGCACGTCCCGTCGGACGCGATCGCCGCGGCCGACCCCGCCTGGGGCGCGGGGCTGCTGGGTGACAAGGCGCACTCGATGGTGTTCGACAACTCCAAGCTGCGCAGCGTGGTCCCAGAGTTCACCGCGACGATCCCGTTCGAGCAGGGCGCCCGCGAGATCGTCGCGTGGCACGACGAGGACCCGACGCGCAAGCGGGTCGACCCGCGCATCGACGCGCTCATGGACCAGCTCGTCGACACCTACCGCGTGGGCTGACCGCCAGGCAGGTCCGCAGGCGCCGGGCGGGTGCTCAGGGGCGCTCGAGCACCACGACGGGGATCTCGCGCGTCGTCGTGCGCTGGTACGCGGCGTAGTCGGGGAAGGCCGCGACCGCGCGCTCCCACCACAGCGCCTTCTCCTCGCCGTGGACCTCGCGCGCGACGAGGTCCCACTTCTGCGAGCCGTCCTGCAGCTCGACCTCGGGGTGGGCCTTGACGTTGGCGAACCACACGGGGTTGGCCGGCGCGCCCCCGAGGGACGCGACGACGGCGTAGGTGCCCTCGTGCTCGACGCGCATGAGGGCGGCCTTGCGCAGCTTCCCCGACCGGGCGCCGATCGTCGTGAGAATCACGACGGGCATCCCCCGCAGGGTCAGGCCCTGCGTGCCGCCCGAGCTCTCGTAGAGCTCGACCTGGTCGCGGACCCATTTCTGCGGGCTGGGCTCGTACTCACCGACAAGAGGCATGGGGGTAGTCAAACACCCGCTCGCCCGGTCGCGCGGGCCGAGGCGCCGCGAAGCACGGGACCTGTCGGGTATGACGTAGGTCCCTGGTGACCACGTCCGGCGCGCGCCACGGTGAGGTGATCCCCGAGAGGTGAGGTCCAATGGCGGACGACGTGCGAGTTCTCGGTATGGACGGTTTGCAGCAGCTCATCGACGTGCTCGGTGCGCGCGGGTACTCGGTCGTCGGTCCGACGGTGCGCGACGGGGCGATCGTCCCCGGCCCGGTCCGGACGGTCGACGACCTGCCGCGCGGCTGGGGCGACGAGCAGGATGCCGCGCACTACCGCCTGCGACGGCGCGACGACGACGCGGTCTTCGGCTTCGCGGCGGGAGCCCAGTCGCCCAAGCCGGTGTTCTTCCCCGCGTCGGAGCTGTTCTGGCGCGGGCGGCGGACCGGTGAGGAGTTCACCGTCAACGAGGAGGGGCCCGAGGCCGACGGCCACGGTCTCGGTCCGTACGCGCTGATCGGGGTGCGCTCGTGCGACCTCCACGCGCTCGCCATCCACGACGTCGTGCTGCTCGGCCGGAACCACGTCGACGTCCGTTACGCCGCCCGCCGCGACGGCACCTTCGTGGTCGCGGCGACCTGCAGCAGCCCCGGCGGCACGTGCTTCTGCGCGTCGATGGGCACCGGACCGCGGGCGGACGCCGGGTACGACCTGGCGCTGACCGAGCTGCTGAACGACGGACCGCACCGGTTCCTCGTCGAGGTCGGGACGCCGCGCGGGGCCGAGGTCCTCGACGAGGTGGAGTCGGCCGAGGCGCTGCCGGTCGACGTGCAGGGCGCGGACGACGTCGCGGCCTGGTCCGCCGCGCACATGGGACGCACCCTCGACACGCAGGGCATCAAGGACGTCCTGTACGCGAACGCCGAGAGCCCGCGCTGGGACGACGTCGCGTCGCGGTGCCTCGCGTGCACCAACTGCACGCTCGTGTGCCCGACGTGCTTCTGCACCTCGGTCGAGGACGTCGCCGACCTCACGGGTGACGTGGCCGAGCGACGCCGGGTCTGGGACTCGTGCTTCACCCAGGACTTCTCCTACATCCACGGCGGCAGCATCCGGCCCGAGATCCGGTCGCGGTACCGCCAGTGGATGACCCACAAGCTCGCCGCCTGGATCGACCAGTTCGGCACGTCGGGGTGTGTCGGCTGCGGCCGGTGCATCACGTGGTGCCCCGCGGCGATCGACATCACCGCCGAGGCCGCAGCCCTGCGCTGGACCCCGCAACCCGCCGTCACCACCTGAGACCGCCCAGACCCGCAGGAGCGTGGACACGATGAGCTTGGTCGACAGCAGGAGCCCGGCCGCAGTCCTCGACCCGATGCTGCCCCGGCTGTTCCGGATCGGGCGGACGCGCCAGGACACACGGGACACCTACACGTTCGAGCTCGAACCGGTGGACGGGGATCCGCTCGTCTACGCGGCCGGGCAGTTCACGATGCTCGACGCGTTCGGGGTCGGTGAGGCACCGATCTCGATCAGCGGCAACCCGCTCGTGCCGGGCCCGGTCGAGCACACGATCCGCGACGTCGGGGTCGTCACGCATGCGCTGATCACGGCCCCGACGGGCGCCGTGCTGGGCGTGCGCGGGCCCTTCGGGACGTCGTGGGACGTGACGGACGCCGCAGGGGGCGACGTCGTGTTCGTCGCCGGCGGCATCGGCCTGGCGCCGTTGCGCGGAGCGATCCTCGAGCTCATCGCCCAGCGGGACCGGTACGAGCGCGTGGTGCTGCTGTACGGCGTGCGCACGCCCGAGGACATCCTGTTCGGCGACGAGCTGCGCACGTGGGCCAAGGACAACGGCATCGTCGTCGAGGTGACGGTCGACAACGCGCAGCACGCGTGGCGGGGCCGGGTCGGCCTCGTCACCCAGCTCGTGCCGCGCGCGGGTTTCGACGCCCGCCGCACGACGGCCTTCGTGTGCGGGCCCGAGGTGATGATGCGGTACGTGGCGTCCGCGCTCGTCGACAGAGGGGTCCGCGAGAACCGGATCCGCCTGTCCATGGAACGCAACATGAAGTGCGGCGTCGGGCTCTGCGGGCACTGCCAGCTGCGCGAGCTCTTCGTGTGCGTCGACGGGCCGGTGCTCACCTACGACCGGCTCGCCCCCCTGCTGTCCTGCCGGGAGCTCTGATGACCACTCAGGCGTTGCCCACGTTGGCCGTGTGGAAGTTCGCGTCGTGCGACGGGTGCCAGCTGACCCTGCTCAACTGCGAGGACGAGCTCATGGCGCTCGCCGGACAGGTCCAGATCGCCTACTTCCCCGAGGCGACGCGCGCGGTCGTCGAGGGGCCGTACGACGTGTCGCTCGTCGAGGGCTCGGTCACGACACCGGACGAGATCGAGCGCATCGGGCAGGTGCGGGCGATGTCGCGCACCCTCGTGACGATCGGCGCGTGCGCCACGAGCGGCGGGATCCAGGCGCTGCGCAACTTCGGTGACATCGCGGAGTTCCGGTCCGTCGTGTACGCCCACCCCGAGTACCTGTCGACCCTCGCGCGCTCGACACCGATCTCGGCGCACGTGAGCGTCGACTTCGAGCTGCGGGGCTGCCCGATCGACAAGCACCAGCTGCTCGAGGTCCTCTCCGCCTACATCCAGCGCCGCCGCCCGCGCATCCCGACCACGAGCGTGTGCGTCGAGTGCAAGCGACGCGGCACGGTGTGCGTCGCGGTCGCGCACGGGACGCCGTGCCTCGGCCCCGTGACCCAGGCGGGGTGCGGGGCGCTCTGCCCGGCGTTCGCGCGCGGCTGCTACGGCTGCTTCGGACCGCAGGACACCCCCAACACGTCATCGCTCGCCGACCGGCTCCTGGCCCTCGGCATGGACGACGACCAGGTGATGCGCATCTACCGGACCTTCAACGCCGCCTCCGAGCCGTTCCGCCGTGAGAGCGAACGGCACGAGGCACCCCAACCCGAGGAGGTGGGCTCATGAGCCACAAGCTGACCGACGGCGGCCAGGTGCTGCACGTCGGGACGCTCGCCCGGGTCGAGGGCGAGGGTGCGATGCACATCGAGATCAAGGACGGGCGCGTCGACCAGGTCCAGCTGCGCATCTTCGAGCCGCCGCGGTTCTACGAGGCGTTCCTGCGCGGGCGGGCCTGGACCGAGCCGCCCGACATCACCGCACGGATCTGCGGGATCTGCCCGGTCGCCTACCAGTTCAGCTCGTGCCTCGCGATCGAGGACGCGTGCGGGGTCGTGGTGCCCGACACGATCCGGGCCATGCGCCGGCTGCTGTACTGCGGGGAGTGGATCGAGAGCCACGCGCTGCACATCTACCTGCTGCACGCCCCGGACTTCCTCGGCTACCCGGGCGCGATCGAGATGGCGAAGGACTTCGGCCCGGTCGTCGAGCGCGGGCTGCGGCTCAAGAAGATCGGCAACGAGCTCATGACGCTCGTCGGCGGCCGGTCCGTCCACCCTGTCAACGTCAGGCTCGGCGGGTTCTACCGGATGCCAGGCGTCGCCGAGCTGCGCGGGCTGCGGCCGGCCCTGGAGCGCGGTCTCGAGGACGCGCTGGAGACCGTGCGGCTGGTGTCGACGTTCGACTTCCCGGACATGGAGCAGCCCTGGACCTACCTCTCCCTGCGGCCCGAGCACGGCTACCCGATCGAGTCGGGCAACGTCGTGACGACCGACGGCACGGCGTTCGACGTGCGCGACTTCACCGCGCACATCCAGGAGTTCCACGTCCCGCACTCGAACGCGCTGCATGCGAGCCTCGACGGCGGCGGCCCGTACGTCGTCGGCCCGCTCGCGCGCTACACGCTCAACCACGACCGGCTCTCGCCGCTCGCGAAGGAGGCTGCCCGCGAGGGCGGGCTCGACGTGACCTGCCGCAACCCGTTCAAGTCGATCATCGTGCGGGCCGTCGAGCTGGTCGAGGTCTTCGTCGAGGCGATCCGGATCATCGACGCCTGGCAGGACGGCGTCGCGCCGTCGGTCCCTGTGCCCGCGCGGGCAGGCGAGGGGTTCGGGGCGACCGAGGCGCCGCGCGGCGTGCTGTTCCACCGCTACCGCCTGGACGCCGACGGGACGATCCTCGACGCACAGATCGTGCCGCCGACCTCGCAGAACCAGCCGAGCATCGAGGCCGACCTGCGCACCCTCGTCGAGCAGTGGATCGAGCTCTCCGACCACGACCTGTCGCACCGCTGCGAGCACGCCATCCGCAACTACGACCCGTGCATCTCGTGCGCGACCCACTTCCTCGACCTCACGGTGGAGCGGTCGTGACGTCGAGCCGGCTCGTCATCGGGCTCGGCAGCCCCGACCGCGGCGACGACGCCGTCGGCCCCGAGGTCGCGCGCCGCGTGGCCGCCCTGCACCTGCCCGGCGTCACGGTCGTCGAGCACGAGGACCCGACGGGCCTGATCGACCTGTGGGACACCGTCGACCTGGCCGTCGTCGTCGACGCCGTCCGGTCGGGGTCCGCGCCCGGATCGCTGCTCGTCGTGGAGGCGGGGGTGCACGCCGGCCCGCTGGCCGACCGGGCGTGGGCCCGCACCGGACGCGGGGGGACGCATGCGTTCGGGCTCGCAGCGGCCGTCGAGCTGGGCCGTGCCCTGCACCGGCTGCCCCGCCGGCTCGTGCTCGTCGGCGTCGAGGCGACGGCGTTCGAGCACGGTGCAGCGCTGGGCGTGCCCGTCGTGGCGGCGCTCGACGCCGTCGTGGCGACCGTGGTCGGGCTCGTGGCGACCGCACCGCAGGTCGAGGGGGTCTCCCGTGTGCCTGGGTGAGATCGTGCAGGTCGTCGAGGTCGCACCCGACGGCGTGGTGCTCGCGCGCGCCGGGACCCGGACGCTGCAGGTCTCGCTCCTGACCCTCGACGGACCGGTCGTCCCGGGCGACTGGGTGCTCGCGCACTCCGGGTTCGCGCTGGCCCGGCTGAGTGCCGCCGAGGCGCTCGAGGCCCGCACGCTGCGCGGCAACGAGTCAAGCCCGCTCGCCCCCGCACCCTCCGATCCGAGCCCGTCCAGCCACCGCCCGTCCCGCCCCGTCCCGATGGAGGCAGCACCATGACGAACACCCGACGAGCTGGACTGCTCCTCGCGCTCAGCACCGCCGCCATCAGCGGCGTCGCCGTGTTCCTCAACGGCAACGGCGTGCGCGCGTTCGGCAACGCCTCGCTGTACACGACGGCCAAGAACATCATCGCGGCGCTCGTGCTGCTCGCCGTCGTCGCGGTCGGGTCCCGCGGCGGGGCGCGCCTGGACCGACCGTCGAGTCCCCGGCAGTGGCTCGGACTCGGAGCCGTGGCGGTCATCGGGGGGAGCGTTCCGTTCCTGCTCTTCTTCGAGGGACTCGCCAGGGCGTCGTCGACCCAGTCGGCCTTCCTCCACAAGACGCTCGTGGTCTGGGTCGCGCTGCTCGCCGTCCCGCTCCTCGGTGAGCGCCTGACCTGGGCCCATGTGGGCGCGATCGCCCTGCTCGTCGCGGGTCAGATCGGGCTGGTCGGTGGCGTGTCGTCCGCGCTGGGCTCGGGCGAGCTCCTGATCCTGACCGCGACGCTGCTGTGGGCGGTCGAGGTCGTGCTCGCCAAGAAGCTGCTGTCGGGGCTGTCGTCGTGGACGGTCGGCGTTGCCCGGATGGGCGGCGGCTCGGTCGTCCTCGTCGCGTGGGCCGTGGCCAGGGGGCAGGCGGGGAAGCTGCTCACGATGGACGCCACCCAGTGGGGGTGGGTGCTGCTGACCGGCGTGATCCTCGCGGCCTACGTCGCGACGTGGTTCGCGGCCCTGGCCCGCGCGCAGGCGCTCGATGTCACCGCGGTGCTCGTCCTGGCCGCCCTCGTGACCGCCGGCCTGCAGGCGACGGTCGACGGCGCAGCGCTCGGCCCGCAGCTCATCTGGCTCGCGATGCTGCTCGCGGGAGGGCTCATCGTCTCGGTCCAGGCCTGGCGCGCACGCGACCCGCGGACCGCCGTGGCCGCGGCCTAGGGGGCGGTCGTGACCGGCGGGCAGGTGAGCGGCGCGCTGCTGTTCACCCGGTACGCCTACCCGCCCAACGCGCTCGGCTACTGCGGCCCGGACGCGTCCCGCCAGCTCCTCGAGCAGGTCAGTGCGGGCCAGGACGACGCCGACCTGCGCCACCTCGCGCGCGGCTTCGAGGGGGCCTGGCCGTACCTCGAGCTCATCGCGGCCGCGAACGGCATCGGCGACCCGCTCGACGCCCGCGTGGTCGAGGCGTACTGGCTGGGCAACGCGCTGCTCGACCGTGTGCCCGTCGCGATGACCGGGCGCTCGCTCGACGACCGGTTCCGCGCGCGCGTCGGGCGGTCGTGGGAGCGGCTCGCGGCGGAGATCCCGGGCGCGCAGCCGCACCACAGCTTCCACGTGTTCGGCGTGTACCCCTGGGTCGGGCTGCTGCGCGAGGGTCGCCATGACGAGCCGCTCCGGGTGCTCGACCGGTGCCGCATCCGCTGGGGCAAGGTCGTCGAGGTCACCGGCGAGCGTGCGCTCGTGCTCAGCCGTCCGCTCGAGTGGGACGGTCGGGTCCTGCATGAGGGAGCGCCGCGTCTCGAGCAGGTCGTGACGGCCGTCGACGGGCTCGGACTGGCCGGGGCCGTCGCGCCCGGCGACTGGTGCTCGCTGCACTGGGACTGGGTGTGCGAACGCCTGGACCGCCGGCGGCTCGTCGCGCTGCGCTCGCGGTCGGCGGGGCAGCTTGCTGCGATCAACGCGCTGCCGTTCTCCGCCCCGGCTACCGTGCTCGCATGACCCGAGCGATCCGATGAGCGAGGCGGTCCGGGACGCGGCATCGACGGACGTAGCGGTCGCGCGCCGGTCGGACGCCGCGCGGCTCGTCCCCCTCTACGGCGTGGTGCTCGCGCTGCATGTCGTGGGGTTCGGGTTGTTCGCGCACTACGGCGGGCAGCTTCGACTCGGCGGCGGGGGCGGGTCGTCGGCCGTGTACGCGGGGGCCGGGCTCACCGCCTACCTGCTCGGCGTCCGGCACGCGTTCGACGCGGACCACGTCGCCGCGATCGACGACACGACCCGCTACCTGCTGCAGAAGGGCCGCCGCCCGCTCGGGGTCGGGCTCGCGTTCTCGCTCGGCCACTCGACGGTCGTCCTCGGGCTGTCGCTGGGGATCGCGTTCGCAGCACAGGCGGCGGCGCGCGTGCAGTCGAGCTTCGCGGGTGCGAGCGCGATCGTCGGACCGATCGTGTCGGCGTCGTTCCTCTACCTGCTCGCGGTGCTCAACGGTGCCGTCCTGGTCGGGCTCGTGCGGACGTGGCGCGCAGCACGCCGAGGGCAGCACGACGACGTCGACCTCGCCGAGCTGCTCGCACGACGCGGGCTGCTCAACCGGCTGTTCCGCGGGCGCTACGACCGACTGATCGACCACCCCTGGCAGGTGTACGCGATCGGGCTGCTCTTCGGCCTCGGGTTCGACACCGCGACCCAGATCGGCGCGATCGGGCTGGCCGCCGGATCGGCCGCGGGCGGGAGCCTGCCGCCGCTCGCCATCCTCGCCCTGCCGCTGCTCTTCGCCGCCGGCATGACCCTGTGGGACACGACCGACGGTGTGCTCATGACCCGCGCCTACGGCTGGGCGTCGGGCCACCCGCTGCGCCGCGTCTTCTACAACATCACGCTGACCGGGCTGTCGGTCGCGCTGGCCGCCGGGATCGCGACCGTCGAGGTGGCGCAGCTCGTGGGGGACCGCGCCGGCTGGGCCGGGCACCCACCGTGGTCCTCGCTCGCGTCGCTCGACCTCAACCAGGTCGGGATCGCGTCCTTCGTCGTCTTCCTGCTCACCTGGGTCGGCGCGGTAGCCCTCTGGCGGTGGCGACGGTACGACGAGCCCGGCCTCGACTGACGGGCAGCGGGCCCACGGCGCCCTGCGCCCCGGAGACACGTCGACCACCTGTCGCCAGGCAGCACGACGCCGCCGGACCCGGCAGGTCTGGCGGCGTCGTGGTCCCGGTCGGGCCGGTCCCCGACCGAGTGCTCGCGGTTCAGGCGAAGCGGCGCCGGGCGAGCGTCGCGACGACCGAGCCGACGCCGAACAGCGCGATCGAGGCGAAGCCCCGGCCCACGTTGCCGACGCCCGCACCGTCGACCCCGGCGATCTCGATCGAGTAGGCGGTGGCCCCAGTAGCGCCCGACGGCGCCCCGTACGCCATGCCCTCGTCCGCCGCACGCTGGGCGCCGGCCGCGATGACCGCATACTTCACGCCGTAGTCGGCCGCGGTCGCCATGCCGTTCGACACGAGCACCGAGGTCCCCTCCGCCGAGAGCTGCCCGGCGCCGTCGACCAGGGCAGGTGCCCCGCCGGCCGCGGTCGTGAGCCCGTCGGCGAGGGTCGTCGACCCTGCCGCGGCCGTCCGAAGACCGGACGCGAGGCTGCTCGCACCCGTCGCCAGGAGCGCCGTGCCGCCCGAGAGCTGCGCGGCGCCGTCGGCGAGCGTCGGTGCACCGCCGGCAGCGGTTCCGAGGCCCTCGGTGAGCGTCGTCGACCCTGCGCTCGCGGTGCGCAGTCCGGACGCGAGGCTGCCCGCACCGGTCTCGAGCAACGCCGTGCCGCCCGAGAGCTGGGCGGACCCGGCGACGAGCTGCCCCGTCCCGCCGACCAGGTGACCGGCGCCGGTGCGGAGCGCGGACGCGCCGCTCGAGAGCTGGCCGAGGCCGTCGACGAGGGTCTGGCCCCCCGCCGAGAGCTGCGCGACGCCGCCGCGGGCCAGGTTGAGGCCGCCGCGCAGGGTGAGCCCTGCCTGGTCGGCGGGGGTCGCGCTCGGGCTCCCGATGGCCGCGATCGCCGAGGCGATGCCCTCGAGCAGCCCGGGTCTGGCCGGGTCGCAGACCCCGACGTACGACGCCGAGCTCAGGCCGCAGCCCATGGTGAGCAGGGCCGTGTTCGCTGCGGGGTCGATCTGGGACCTGAGCGACGCGAGGCCGCCGTTGACTGCCACCAGGTAGCCGGCGGCGTTGTCGAGCGCCGTGGCGCGGGTCCCGAGCACCGTCGCGATGGCCACAAGAGAGTCATGGGTCGCCGGCGAGACGCCGGCGTCTCCTGCCGCGGTCGTGACATCGGTTGCTGCCGTGCGCAGGTCGTCGCCGTTGCCGACGTACGAGGTCGCTGCGCCGGCGGCACCCTGCAGGTTCGTGAGGCCCGCCACCGCCGCGGCGATCTGCGTCCGGAGCTGGTCGATGCCGTACAGCAGCGTCCCGGCCGTCGCCTTCGAACCGATGCCGGCCGACATCGCGGCCAGTCCGTTCGCGCCCTGGAGCTGGGCGAGTCCCGCGTCGATCTTGGCGAGCCCCCCGTCGACCTGGGTCAGCCCGGCGAGCAGCGCGGGCACCTTGCTGCCTGCCGACGTGAGCCCGTCGTCGAGCTGAGCGCTCCCCGCAGCGACCTGCTGCGCGCCGGTGTCGACCTGCTGCGCGCCGCCCGCGAGGGCGGACGCGCCGGTGTGCGCGGTCGTCAGGCCTGCGGCGAGCTGGTTGGCCCCCGGGACCGCCGAGGTGCTCAGTCCGGTGGACAGCTGGGTGGCGCCGTCTCGGAGCTGGACGAGCCCACCGGCCAGCGTGGACGCGCCACCGGCCAGCCGGGCGGCACCAGAGTGCGCCGTCGTCAGGCCCGCGGCGAGCTGAGCCGCACCGGGCGCCGCCTCGTCGTTGAGGCCAGCGGACAGCGCCCCGGCACCGTCGCGGAGCTGGACGAGGCCGTCGAGCAGGCTCGCCGCGCCGTCGCGCAGCTGGAGCACGCTCGAGTCGATCGTGATCGCGCCCGCGGTGAGGTCGACGCCGGCCTGAGCGCCGCTCGCGTAGCTCGCCGAGCCGCCCTTGAACGACGTGCTGGTCAACGGTGAGACCGGCAGCGCGGTCATCGTCGCGGGCGGGACGACGCCCTGGGTGATCCGCGCCGTGTACCCGAACTCGGCGGTCGCGGAGCCGATCGGCGGGAACAGCGTCATCTGGAAGGTCATGATCGTGCCGCCGCGACCGTCGCCCGCGATGCTCGCCTCGCCCGACGTGACCGCCGTGAACGTGGACGGCAGCGTGGTGACGAGCTGACCGATCATCGGCACGACCGTCTCGGCGGTCGTGGCGACCTGCGTGCCCGTGCCGTCGTCGTAGGAGACCTTGTCCTGGCGGGTGGTCGTGTTCGTGACCGTGTACCGGACCTCGAGCGTCCCCGACCTCCCGAGCACGCTGCCGGGGCTCACGACCGTGCCGTCGAGCGTGTACGCGACGGACACGGCGAGCGGCAGCGGGTGATCGAGGTCGCTCACGGTGCGCAGACGCTGCTCGCCGTCGACCGTGACATCGGTCGTGAGCGCGCCGTCGGCCACCGTGAAGCCGCCGAAGCCGTCGAGGTTGCGCAGCCCCTTGGTCGACACGGGGTTGGAGACGTGCGCCTTGCCCTTGCCCGTGAAGGTGAGCTGCTCGTAGACGCGGGCCTCCTGCTGCTTGCCGGTCGCGTCGAGCCGGGCCTGCACCGTCTCGGTGTTGGTGACGACGACGTCACCGGTGGATGCGGCGGCCGCCGTCCTGGTCGCGCTCGCGGTGCCGGCGCTCGCGGGCGTCGAGGCCACGAGGATCGCGAGCGGCAGGGCGAGGCTCGCGGTCCCGACGCGGCGGAGCGCGCGTGAGCTGACGACGGAGCGGTGGGGCCGTCGGGGGGCGGTGGTCGGTGCGGTCACGTCAGGCCTCCGGGGTGGGCTCGAAGGAGCGGAAGACGGGGGAGGGTTCGGCGTGCTGGCGGTCCCGGACAGGCTCGAGCGCCGGGGCACGGACGGGCTCGTGGACCTCCTCGGCCGTGGCGGAGGTCGCACGCTCGTTCGCTCGGTCGTCGGCGACGCTCGGCCCGAGCAACGCGGTGGCGACGAACCCGGCACCTGCGGTGAGCAGGACGGCGGTCGCCGAGGCGGGAGACGACGCGAGGAACGCGGTCGGGTCGGCCGCGTAGGCCGCCTCGTACGAGCCGGCCATCGCGCCCGCGCCGACGAGCGCAGCCCACAGCGGGAGCCGGCCACGGGTCGCTGCGGCGACCGCGAGGCACACGAGCAGGACGACGAGCACGGCCACGGCGCGACCGCTCGGCGCGTCGGGGAGCGTCGCGGCACGCAGCAGGTAGCCGATCCAGGCGGCGACGAACCCGACGGCGAACGCTCCGACGCGCTGCGCGGGGGAGCGGTCCGGGACGAGGCCTAGGGCGCCGCCGAGGGCCGCGCCGAGCAGGACGACTCCCTGGACGTCGGGTCCGAGGAAGCCGGAGAGCAGGACGATCAGTGCAGCCAGGACGGCGAGGAAGATCCCCGCGAGCGCGTGTCGATTCATGACCACCTCGTTGTGGTGAAGTGCGCGGAAGGTGCGGTCGTCCGGGGCGGAGGACCGGCGACGTTGCCGGTCAGAGGGGTCCCCGGGTAGGAGGAGGCAATGTCTATCAGCGGCTCAGACACCTAGCACAGTGAGTACTAGGTACTTTGGTCCCAGCGCGCCGGATCGTTATCGGACCGTGACATTGACGCGCCTCGGAGCTCGGCACGAGGGCGTCCGCCCGTCGATCAGCTCGTGCGACCCGGGCCGTACTCGTAGTGCCAGTACTCGGGATACGCACCGGTCTCGCGCACCCGTGCCGGCGCGAACCAGCCATACGTCGGGGCGCTGGCCACGAGCCACACGTACCGCTCGGTGCCGAACCCGTAGACCCCAGGCCACTCCTGCACGTCGAGGGCCGTGCCGAGCCCGTGCGACGACGTGCCGGGCTTCGCGGCGAGCGCGCCGTAGTAGGCGGCGATCCGCATCTGCTCGTCGTACGAGCGGTACGTGAGATCCATCGCGAGCGACTCGCCGAAGCGGGCGCGGAACGCGTCGTTGAGCCCGGCCAGCGCGTCCGCCGCGTCGCAGCGCAGGTACTGCGGGCTGCCGATCTGGTCGGTCCCCCAGCCGATCAGGCACATCGACGACATGGGCATGTGGCCGTTGGAGCCGTCGCCGTCCGCGGTGGGGACCGACGTCACCGAGACGGGCACGCCCCCCGCGGCCGCCTTCGCCTTCGCTGCCGCAGCCGCTGCGGCGAGATCCGCCGCCGATGAGCCGGCCGCGGCCGGCGTGCTCGCGGCCGTCGACCTCTTCGCCGCGGCTGCCGCTGCCGCAGCCGCTTCGGCCGCCTGCCGCCACGTCGCCTGTGCCGCCTCGACCGCGCCGCGGGCCGTGTCGACGGCCGTGCCCGCGGCGAGGATCGCGGCCGCATCCGGTGCCGTTGCGCTCACCGGCTCGGCGGCCGCTGTGATCGTGGTGCGCGCCGCCTCGATCGCGGTCGCGAGCGCGCGGCGCACCGCGTCGTCGTCGACCTTGCCCTCGGACGCCGCGAGCACCGGCTCAGCTGTCGCGACCTGGGTCTGGACCGTCGTGACGGCCGCGGCGCGCTCGGCAGCCACGCTCGCCTCTCGTGCGAGCCGAGCCGCTTCGTCCCGCGCGGCGGCTGCGTCGGCGGCGACCCGGGCCGCCTGCGTCGCGTCGGCCTCGACGACCCGCTGAGTCGCCGCTCGGACATCGGCCGCACGGGCGGCGCGAACCTGCACCACGGCGAACGACGCCGCCACGACGACGACCACGACGACCGGGGCCAGCCAGGTCAGCAGCCGGCGCCGCACGGCGCCCGTCGAGGGGCGCCGTGCGCCTCTCGATTCGGTGTCGGGCGCGTCACCGCTCATGGCTCAGCCTGCCCGGGGGCCGATCTCGTCGATACGCGCGACCTCGGCCGCCGTGAGCGCGAACCCGAGGATGTCGAGGTTGGCGGCGATGCGATCGCGGTGGACCGACTTCGGGATGACGACGACATGGTGGTCGAGGTGCCAGCGCAGCACGACCTGGGCAGCGGTGACCTCATGGGCGGCCGCGACCTCGACGAGCGTCGGGTGCGTGAGGTCGGTGCGCCGCAGCGGGCTGTACCCCTCGAGCTCGACCCGGCGTGCGGCATGGTCGGCGACCAGCTGCGCGTCGTAGTCGGTCGGGCTCCACGGCACCTGGTTGATCGCGGGCGCCTCGCCCGTTGCGGCGATCAGCTCGTCGATCTGGGCGACCGAGTAGTTGGACACGCCGATCGCACGGACGAGCCCCTCGTCGCGCAGCGCGATGAACTGCTCCCACGTGGCGGGCGTGGCCTGCTTGTTCGGCGGCCAGTGCACGAGCCACAGGTCGACGTGGTCGGTGCCCAGGTCGGTCAGCGACTCCTCGAGGGTCTCGCGCTCGCGGCCTGCGCGGTCGGGCGGCAGCTTCGTGGTGAGGAACACCTCGTCGCGCGGCACGCCCGACACTGCGAGCCCGCGACCGACCTGGGCCTCGTTGCCGTAGCCGGTCGCGGTGTCGATGTGGCGGTAGCCGAGCTCGAGGGCGGTCGTCGTGGCGAGCACGGCGCCATCCCCCTCGGCCCGCCAGGTGCCGAGCCCGAGGAGCGGGATGTCGGCGCCACGCAGGGCCAGGGTGGGGAGCTGTGCAGCAGTCACCGGACCATCATGCCGGGTCGGCTCCGTCGTTGTCCCAGGGGCCGGGTCGGACCGACCGGGCGCGGCCTCTCGCGGACGGCACCCACAGGGAGTAGAAGAGGTGAGTATGCAGACCAGCCCGACTTCCCTGACTGTTGCAGCCCTCGAGCTCGCCGAGCAGTGGATCGCGGCGAGCGCCGCGGGCCAGACCGCGAGCGAGCAGCGGACGACCGGCCGGCTCGCCGCCCTCGTCTCCGACCCGGCGGGCCTCGAGCTCGCGGTCCGGTTCATCGACCGCGTCGCGCGCCCCGAGGACGAGCGTGTCGCCGCGCGCGAGCTCGCTGCCCTGACGGGCTACGCCTCCGCGGCCCGCGGGTTCCTCGGCCCGGTCGACCGGACGCTGCTCACGCTCGGGGCACCGTTGGCCCCCCTCCTGCCCCAGGCCGTCGTGCCCGCGGCGCGGCTCCGGCTGCGGCAGATCGTCGGGCACCTCGTCGCCGATGCGGGCGACGACCTCGCCGTGCACATCGCGCGCGCCGCGGCCGACGGCTTCCGCCTCAACCTCAACCTGCTCGGCGAGGCCGTCCTCGGGGAGACCGAGGCGACCCGGCGACTCGAGCGGGTGCAGGAGCTGGTCCGGCGTCCCGACGTCGACTACGTGTCGGTCAAGGTGTCGTCCGTCGCAAGCCAGCTGTCGACGTGGGACACCGCGGGCAGCCGCGACCGGGTCGTCGCCCGGCTGCGTCCGCTGTATCTCGCCGCCGCCCGGCACGCCACGTTCCTCAACCTCGACATGGAGGAGTACCGCGACCTCGCGCTCACGGTGCAGGTGTTCGAGCGGCTGCTCCTGGATCCCGCGCTGCTGGGGCTCGAGGCGGGCATCGTCCTGCAGGCCTATCTGCCGGACGCGTCGGCCGCGCTCGACGAGCTGAGCGAGATCGCGGCCCGGCGCCGCGCGCTCGGCGGTGCGCGGATCAAGGTCCGTCTCGTCAAGGGTGCGAACCTCGCGATGGAGCAGGTCGAGGCCGAGCTGCACGGCTGGGAGCAGGCGCCCTACCCGGACAAGGCCGACGTCGACGCCAACTACGTGCGCCTCCTCGACCGCGCGTTGCGGCCCGAGCGCGCGCGCGACGTCCGGGTCGGCGTCGCGAGCCACAACCTGTTCGACGTCGCGCTCGCGCACCTCCTGGCGAACGACCGCGGCGTCTCGGAGGCGCTCGACATCGAGATGCTCCAGGGCATGGCGCCCGCGCAGGCCCGTGCGGTGCGGGACGTCGTCGGCCCGGTCCTGCTCTACACACCCGTCGTCGCGCGGTCGGACTTCGACGTCGCGATCTCCTACCTGGTCCGACGGCTCGAGGAGAACGCCGCACCGCAGAACTTCCTCGCGGCGATGTTCACCCCGGCGGACGGTGCCGGCCACGGGCTCGCGGGGCAGCGCGCGGCCTTCATCTCGTCGGTGCGGCGGAGCGAGGAGCCGCCGACGACGCCGCGACGCGGCCCGCGGCCCGCTCCCGTCGAGGCGGCTCCGGGCGACCCGTTCGTCAACGCCGCCGACACCGACCCGGCCGTCGCCGCGTCGCGCGACTGGGCCGCCGACGTGCTTGTGCGTCACGTCGTCGTCCCTGCCGGGACCGCCGTCGCGACGACCGACGACGTCGACGCGGCCGTCGCACGCGCCCAGGTGCACCAGGAGCTGTGGGCGCAGACGTCGCCCGCCCGGCGCGCCCACGTGCTGCGCCGCGCGGCCGTCCACCTCGAGGAGGCGCGCGGCGATCTCGTCGCGACGATGGTCCAGGAGGCCGGCAAGACGGTCGCCGAGGCCGACCCCGAGGTCAGCGAGGCCGTGGACTTCGCCCGGTACTACGCCGACCAGGCCGAGCTCCTCGCGGACGGGAGCGTGCCCGGCGCGACCTACCGCCCGGACGGCCTGACGGTCGTGACGCCGCCGTGGAACTTCCCGGTCGCGATCCCCGTCGGATCGGTCCTGTCCGCGCTCGTGGCCGGCTCGCCGGTGCTCGTCAAGCCGTCCCACGTGACCCCGCGGTGCGTGCAGGTCGCGGTCGGGGCGATCCACCGCGCCATGGACGACCTCGGGGTGCCGCGCGACCTGCTGCAGGTGCTGCTCGCGACCGAGGGCGGCGCCGGTCGACGGCTCGTGACCCACCCGGCCGTCGCGCGCGTCGTCCTCACCGGGTCGATCGACACCGCGCGGCTGTTCTCGTCGTGGCGCACCGACCTCGAGGTGCTCGCGGAGACGTCGGGCAAGAACGCGATCATCGTCACGCCCTCGGCCGACCACGACCTCGCGGTCGCGGACGTGGTGCGGTCGGCGTTCGGCCACGCCGGGCAGAAGTGCTCGGCGGCGTCGCTGCTGATCCTCGTCGGGTCGGCCGGGACAAGCCGGCGCCTGCGCCGCCAGCTGGCCGACGCGGTCGCCTCGCTCGCCGTCGGGCCCGCGACGGACCTGGCGACGACGATGGGTCCGCTCACCGAGCCCGCCGCCGGCAAGCTCCTGCGCGCGCTCACGACGCTCGACCCGGGGGAGCAGTGGCTCGTGCAGCCGCGACAGCTCGACGCCGAGGGGCGGCTGTGGACGCCGGGGGTCAAGAGCGGCGTCGCGCCGGGCTCGTTCTTCCACACGACCGAGGTGTTCGGGCCCGTGCTCGGGGTCATGCGGGCCGCGACGCTCGACGAGGCCCTCGAGCTGCAGAACGCCGTCGCGTTCGGGCTGACCGGCGGCCTGCACTCGCTCGACGAGCACGAGATCGACCACTGGCTCGACCGGGTCGAGGTCGGCAACGCCTACGTCAACCGGCACATCACGGGGGCCATCGTGAGCCGGCAGCCGTTCGGCGGGTGGAAGGCGTCCGTCGTGGGGCCCGGGGCCAAGGCCGGCGGCCCCAACTACGTCGCCCAGCTCGGCCTCTGGTCCGACTCGCCGGACGTGCCTGTCGGGGACGACGCCTGGCTCGCGTGGGCCGAGGCCGACGACGCGCGGTGCTGGGACCTCGAGCTCGGCCGCGAGCACGACCCGAGCGGGCTGCGCGCGGAGGCGAACATCTTCCGCTACCGACCGGTGCCGCACCTGACCGTGCGCGTCGGAGCCGGTGCGCGCGAGCGCGAGGTGATGCGCGTGCTCGCGGCGGCGGCCCGGGCCCGGGTGCCCGTCGCGATCAGCCGCCTCTGGAACGAGGACGACGCGGCCTTCGCCGCGCGGGTCGCGGCGGGTCGCGTGACGGGTCGGATCCGGGTCATCGGGCTCGCGCCCGGTCTGCGCGAGGCGGCCCGGACCCGCGTCGGTGACGTCACGGTGCTCGACCAGCCGGTCCTCGCGAGCGGCCGCCGCGAGCTGCTGTGCGTCCTGCGGGAGCAGGCGATCAGCCGCACGGCGCACCGGTTCGGGCACATCGCCGAGCAGGTCGATGCGAGCTGACGTCGGGCGCCGCGGGGTTCGCGCACGCCGTCCGGGGCTCAGCGCACCGGGTACCAGCGGGCGCCCCACCGGCGGCTCAGCTGCGGGGTGCGCACGTCCGCGAGCGTCTCGACGACGGCGTTCGTGTGGCGCCCGACGTGCGTCGCGCCCTCGTCGTCGTCGGCCGTGAACCGGACGGTGATGCGGGGTTCGCCGCGGACGACGGCGAGGTCCCACGCCTCGACGACGGTCAGCTCGCGCGCCGCGGCCGCCGCGGCCGGCAGGACGGACTGCGGGTCGGTCCCGGCGCGCAGCGCGCCGACGCCGAGGGTGATGCGGTACGACGGCATGTGCTCAAGGCTCCCACGGCTCCAACCGCGCCCAGGGACCGCTCAGCAGCGCCGCGTACCATCGAACCAGCAGCCCCGCCAGCCTCCGAGAAGAGCCCTGCCATCCCGCGTCCCGTCATCTTCGTCCACGGAGTCCGCACGTCGTCGGCGATCTGGTCCCCCCAGGTCGCCGCGGTCGCTCGGCGCGGGCACCGCGGCGTGGCGATCGACCTGCCCGGCCACGGCACGCGCGCGAGCGAGAAGTTCACGGCCGAGGCCGCGTTCGCGGCGATCGACGAGGCCGTCGCCGGCTGTGCCGTCCCGCCGCTCCTCGTCGGTCTCTCGCTCGGTGGGTACACCTCCCTCGCGTACGCCGCGCGCCGCGAGGGCACGCTCGCTGGCGTCGTTCTCGCGGGGTGCTCGACGGAGATCCGCGGCAAGCCCGTCGGCGCGTACCGCAGGCTTGCCGGCCACGTGACGCGGACCCTGGACATCGGCGGCGACGACTGGTCGGTCGTCACCGACATGCTGAGGGTGCTCACGGGGTACTCGCCGCTCGCGGACCTCCGGGGGCTCGACGTGCCCGTGTGGCTCGTCAACGGTCGGCGCGACCCGCTGCGGCTCGACGAGCGGCGGTACCTCGGCGCCCGGCCCGGAACCCGGCTGACGGTCGTGCCCGGCGCGGGCCACGACGTCAACTCCCACCAGCCCGTCGCGTTCAACCGGATCCTGCTCGACGCGCTGCACGAGCTGCGTCTCCCGGCGCTGCACCTGCCCGGCCTGCACGTGCCCGAGCTGCACCTGCCGGCGGTCGCCTGACGCTCGTCGACCGTCCGCGGCAACAGATGGCAAGCGATTGCCGTCCGTTCCGGCGGGGTCGGAGAGTGCGGCCATGTCCAGCGCCGCGCCCCTGAGCCCGCACCTCGACCGTCTCCTCCCCGCCGACGAGGACGTCGGCACCGCACCGCTCGAGACCGCCGAGGCCGCGCGCATCTACCGCGCCGGGGTGACGGGCACGGCGACGCCCGACGAGGCGGCCTCGCTGCGCCGGCACATGCTGCTCGAGATGGCGCGCATGTCCGCCGAGGACGGCCTCACGATGACCCTGCACCCCGGGGTGCTGCGCAACCACCACCGGCCGACGTTCGAGGCCTACGGCCCGGACACCGGCCACGACATCCCGCTGCGGGGTGAGTTCACGGACGCTCTGCGGCCACTGCTCGAGCGGTTCGGCACGCAACCGAACCTGCGCCTCGTGCTCTTCACGCTCGACGAGACGGTCTTCTCACGTGAGCTCGCGCCCCTCGCCGGCTTCTACCCCTCGGTGTACGTCGGCGCGCCCTGGTGGTTCCTCGACGCCCCCGAGGCGGTCCGGCGCTGGCGGGCAGCAGTCACCGAGACGGCCGGCTTCGCCAAGACGTCGGGCTTCATCGACGACACGCGAGCGTTCTGCTCGATCCCGGCCCGCCACGACATGTCCCGACGCCTCGACAGCGGCTACCTGGCCCAGCTCGTCGCCGAGCACCGCCTCGACGAGGACGAGGCTCTCGAGACCGCGATCGACCTGGTGGCGACCTGCCCGCGCGTCGCGTTCAACCTCTGACCAGCGCGACGCGTCCGACCGTCGGCCGGCCGGGTCACCCGTACCGTGGGGGAGTGGACGACGTGAGCACGCTGCATGCCTGGATCGACGCGTCCGGCGGGGTCGCCGGCGACATGCTGCTCGGTGCCCTGATCGACGCCGGCGCACGGCTGCCCGCCGTCCAGTCGGTCGTCGAGGCCGTGCTCCCCGCGACCGTGCGCCTCGAGACGCGCACGGTGCAGCGCGCCGGGATGCGCGCGACGAAGCTCGACGTCCGCACGCTCGTCGCGGACCACCCGCACCGCACGTGGCGGACGATCCGCACGCGCATCGAGGAGGCGGACATCCCGGCCGGGGTCCGTGACCGCTCGCTCGCGACGTTCGCGCGGCTGGCCGACGCGGAGGGTCGGGTGCACGGCGTCGCGCCCGACGAGGTGCACTTCCACGAGGTCGGCGCCTGGGACTCGATCGCGGACGTCGTCGGGACGTGCGCAGCGCTCGAGGACCTCCGGGTCGCGTCGCTCTCGGTGAGCACGATCGCGCTCGGGTCAGGTCGGATCCGCGCCGCTCACGGCGAGATCCCGGTCCCCGTGCCGGCCGTCCTCGCGCTGTCGGAGGGGTGGTCGGTGACGAGCGGCGGTGACGGCGAGCTCGCGACCCCCACCGGCATGGCGCTGGTGACGGCACTCGCCACCCGTTCCGAGGACCTGCCTGCGCTGCGAGTGGGCGCGGTCGGGATCGGCGCGGGAACCCGGGACACCCCGGGTCGCCCCAACGTCGTGCGGGTCGTGCTCGGGTTGCCCGACGCGTCGACCGCGAACGGCTCGACCGGCACCGACGCCTCGACCCGGATGTGGGTGCTCGAGACCAACGTCGACGACCTCGACCCGCGCGTGTGGCCCACGGTCCTGGCGGCGCTCCTCGAGGCCGGCGCCGCCGATGCGTGGCTCGTCCCGATCGTCATGAAGAAGGGCCGCCCCGCGCACACGCTCGCCGTGCTGGCCGACGCCGGCCACCGCGCGGCGCTCCGGACCCTCGTCTTCGCGCTGACCAGCACGATCGGCGTCCGCGAGGTCGAGGTGGCGCGCACCGCGCTCGACCGCCTGACCCGGACGGTGCCCGTCGCGGGCGGTGCGGTCCGGGTCAAGGTCGCGCACGTGGACGGGGTCGTCGTGCACGCGACGCCGGAGTTCGACGACGTCGCCGCGCTCGCGGACTCCGCGGGCGTCCCGGTCCGCGGGTTGCTCGCATCGGCGGTCGCGGCCGTCGAGCACGCGGGCCTGGTGCCCGGTGCGCGCGTCGCTGACCTGGTCGACGCGGACGAGGTCGTCGCGCCGACCTAGACAGGTGCCGCGATCTGCGCGGCCAGGTGACCCGCGCCGTAGCCGTTGTCGATGTTCACGACCGCGACGCCCGGCGCACACGCGTTGAGCATCGTCAGCAGGGGCGCGAGGCCACCGAACGCAGCGCCGTACCCGACCGAGGTCGGCACCGCGATCACCGGGGCCGAGACGAGACCCGCGACGACCCCGGGCAGGGCGCCGTCCATGCCGGCGGCGACGACCACGACCCGTGCGCTGCGCAGCAGCGGGACCCGGGCGAGCACGCGGTGCAGCCCCGCGACCCCGACGTCGACGACGAGCTCGCAGACCCGACCGAGGTAGACCGCCGTCAGGTACGCCTCGCGCGCGACGGCCAGGTCCGACGTGCCCGCCGCGAGCACGACGACGAGCCCCCCGGTGGGTGCGGGCGGCACGGGCGGCCACACGAGGAGGCGCGCGTCCTCGTCGTACCGGGCGTCGGGCAGCACGCCCAGGACGGCCTCGGCGTGCGCCGGGGACGCGCGCGTGAAGAGCGTGGCCGAGGGCGTCGACGCGATCCGGGAGCGCTCCGCGACCGCCTCGGCGACGGCGGCGAGCTGGGCGGGCGACTTGCCCTCGCAGTACACGGCCTCCCCGTAGCCGCGGCGCGCGACGCGGTCGTGGTCGAGCTCGACGTAGTCCGCGATCGAGTCGGGCGGCTGCCAGATGTCAGGCACGGGCTGCCCCGAGCGTGGCGCCGCCGGAGCCGGCCGGCCGGCCGCTGACGTCGACCAGCGACAGCGTGAACGCGCCCGACTGGATGCCGGCCAGGTCGATCGCCGCGAACCGGAAGCCTGCGTCCGTCGCGGCGCGCTGCACGGCCTCGCGCAGGCCGGGCGCGACCGCGCGCTCCAGGTCGGTCGCGAGGAGCTCGATGCGCGCGACGTCGCCGTGGTGACGCACGCGCGAGTCGGCGAACCCCAGCGCGCGCAGGGCCTTCTCCGCGGCCTCGATCTGGGCGAGCTTGGCGGGGGAGACCTCGTCGTGGTGCGGGATGCGCGACGCGAGGCACGGAGCCGCCGGCTTGTCGGCGCACGGCAGCGCGAGCTCGCGGGCGATCCGGCGCACCATCGCCTTGTCGAGCCCCGCCGCGGCGAGCGGACGGAGCACCTGGTGCTGGGTCGCGGCGAGCGAGCCGGGCCGGTCGGGTCGTCGCGCATCGTCGGCGTTCTCGCCGTACGCGACCGCTCCGAGCCCGTGGGCGGCGACCACGTCGTCCGAGATCCGCGTGAACAGCTCGTCCTTGCAGAAGAAGCACCGGTCCGGGCCGTTCGCGCGGTACGCGGGGTTCTCGCCCTCGTGGGTCGCGACCTCGACGACGGGGACGCCGATGAACGCCGCGACGTCGTGCGCCGCGGACCGCTCGTCGGCCGCGAGGCTCGGCGAGACGCCGAGGACCGCGATCACGCCGTCCGAGCCGAGAGCCCGGACGGCGAGCGCGAGGAGGACGGCCGAGTCGACACCGCCCGAGAAGGCGACGCCGAGCCGGGCCCTGCCGGCGACGAGCTCCATGACCCGTTCTGCGGCCGCGCCGACCTCGGGCGAGAGCGTCACGTCGGTCTGTGCGGGCACTGCGTCACCTCAGCTCACTGTTGACGTGCTCTCGGACCGGTCGAGCGACCATGGCGTGCAGCAGCCATTGTGTGCAGCAGACGCCCGCACGGTCCACGCGACCGCACGGGCGCGCGGCGCTGCGGGCGCGGACCTCGCCGACGATCTGCGTGAACCGCGCCTCGGTCAGCGGGCAGGTGACCATGATGACCGCCGCGAGCAGAGCGAACGCGGCGGCGCGTCTCCCATTGAGCCAGCGGCCCACTGCCGGGGCAATCGGTTGCCAGGAGTTGCCCCGCGGGACCGCGCCGTAGGCTCGAGGCGACCGCTGGGCCCGTGCCGGGCGGGCGGCGAGGCCCGCCGAGCCGCACGGCGGCGGCAGCGACATCGAGGGAGACGGGTCCATGACAGGTCGGGACGGTGCTCCACCGACCGTCACGATCTACGACGTCGCGCGCGCCGCGGGCGTCGCCCCGTCCACGGTCTCGCGGGCCTTCTCCCGGCCCGGTCGCGTCAGCTCCGAGACCGCCGAGCGGGTCCGGCGGGTCGCGCAGGACCTCGGGTACCGGGCCAACCCGGTCGCACGCGCCCTGTCGACGTCCCGGACACGCATGATCGCGCTGGTCGTCTCCGACATCGCGAACCCGTTCTACTCGGGCATCGTGCGGGGCGCGCAGGATGCCGCGGGCAGGGCCGGGTACACGGTGCTCCTGGTCGACACACGCGAGTCCGACGTCCGCGAGCGCGCTGCCGTCGAGCGCGCGATGGCCACGGTCGACGGGATCCTGCTCGCGAGCTCGCGCATGTCGGACTCCGCGATCCGGATGATGTCCAAGCAGAAGCCCGTCGTGGTCCTCAACCGCGCGATCGTCGACGTGCCGTGCGTCGTGACCGACATCGCGCGCGGGATGCGCCGCGCCGCGGAGCACCTCGGCGAGCTGGGTCACGACCACGTCACCTACGTCGCGGGTCCGGAGGCGTCCTGGACCGACGGGATGAGGTGGCGCTCGCTGCGTGAGGCGGCGCTCGAGCTCGAGCTCAAGGTGCGCCGCGTCGGCCCCGTCACGCCCGACGTCGAGGGCGGCACGCTCGCGGTCGCGGAGTTCCTCGAGGCGCCGACGTCGGCCGTGATCGCCTACAACGACCAGGTGGCCATCGGCTTCATCCGGGGTCTGCGCGCGGCCGGCGTCCAGGTGCCGCGCGATGTCAGCGTGATCGGGTTCGACAACATCTTCGCGGCCGAGCTCGTCACGCCCGCGCTCACGACCGTCGCGGCGCCGCTGCACACCGAGGGGTCGGCGGCGACGACGCACCTGCTGTCGATGATCGACGGTGCGCGCAGCCGCACCGGCCAGCCCGTCGTGCTGCCGACCCGCCTCGTCGTCCGGGACTCGACGGCTCAGCGCAGGCGGAAGAGGACCTCACCCGCGTTCGGCACGACGAAGGTCTCGCCGTCGGCCTCGAACGCCGCCACGTCGAGCGTCGACGGGTCGAGGTAGCCGAGGTTGGCCTTGCGGACCACGTCCTCGGGGATGCCGGTCGCGAGCGTCACGCGGACGCGGTCGCGCTCACCGTGCTCGGCGTCCCACGTGCCTGCGCCGCGCAGGTGCGTCGAGTGGGCGAGGACCCCCCAGTGCACGTCGGAGAACAGGTCCCACTGCTTCACGAAGTAGTCGCGGCAGTGGTAGCCGATCTCGTAGATCTCGGGGTGCGTCTCGGAGATCTTGGTGATGTGCGGGGCGTAGATGATGACCTCGCCGCCGTCCGCCACGACGGGCTCGAGCTTGTAGAAGCCCTTGGCCCCGGTCCAGATGTCCTCGTACTTCTCGGGGATGATCGACAGGACGCGCGTGACGGGTGCGTCGAGGTACCGCACGTGCGTCTCGGCCGCGACGTCGGCCGCGGCGGCCCACGCGGACTCGGTGTCACCGAAGGTTGCCGCGTGCAGCGCGCCTGTCCCGGACTGCGCGACGACGCACAGCGCGAGCTTCTCGGACGGGATCATCGCGGCCGCCTCGTTGATCAGGGCTCGCACGGGGGTGATGCCGCGCGTGCCGATGATCTCGGAGCTGGTGATGAGCGCGCCGAGCCAGTGCGACAGGTCGATGATCGCCTGGCCCGCGACACCCGGGAAGAAGTACTTGTTGCCGCCCGAGAAGCCGACGACCTCATGCGGGAACACGGGCCCGACGACGATCGCGACGTCGTGCTCGACGACGGCCCGGTTGAGCCGGACGTCGACGCTCTGCGCGAGACGGCCCTCGGACAGCTCGGCGATCCGCGTGCTCGGGATGACGCCCAGGGACACGAACGTGTCCGGGTCCCACCACTCGTGGTTCAGCACCGTCATGCCGGGGTACCGCTCCTCGAGCCCGCCCACGGCGTACCCGAGCATCTTCGCGAGGTGGGCCTCGTCCATCGGGGCGTGGGTCCCGAGGGCAACGAGCGCGGTCAGCCGGGTCACGCGACCGGCGAGCGCGCCGTGCACCGCGCTCAGGAGCAGCGGCAGCGGACAGCTGCGGGTCCCGTCGGGGATCACCAGGCACACGCTGCGGCCGTCGAGGTCGCGCGCGTCGAGCTGCTCGCGCACGAACCGCGTGATCTCGTCGTCGGTGAGGACCTGCGCGGGCCCGCCGATCACGCTGGAGCCGGTCTGGGTCGTTCCCGACTGCGTCGTGGTCATGCGGGCCACGATGCGCCCTGCGGGGGGCCTGAGCAAGGATTCGCGCCGACGGCGGCAAGAAGTGGCAACCGATTGCCGCCCGCTTCTCGCGACGACCAGGATGGCGAGCGTGACCGCCACGTCCTCGACCCACACAGCCCGCCGTCTCTCGCGATCGTCCGGGGACGCCCGGCCTGCGGCCCCGGTGCGGATCGCGCACCTCGGTCTCGGCAACTTCTTCCGGGCCCACCAGGCCTGGTACACCGAGCACGCACCCGACGCGCCGGACTGGGGCATCGCCGCCTTCACGGGGCGCACGCCCGTGCTCGCCGACGCGATGGGACTGCAGGACGGGCTCTACACGCTCGTCACGCAGCGCCCGGACGGTGATGACTACGAGGTCGTCTCGAGCGTCTCGGCGGTCCACGCCGCATCCGAGCACGAGGCGTGGCTCGGGTACCTGCGTTCGCCCGACCTCGCCCTGGTCACCCTGACGGTGACCGAGGCCGGGTACGCCCGCGGCGCCGACGGCTCGCTCGACGTCGCACGCCCGGACGTCGCCGACGACATCACCGTGCTGAGCGCCGACCCCCTCGCGGTCGTCGACACCGTCCCGGCGCGGCTGGTTGCCGGCCTGCTCGCCCGACGTGCCGCGGGGAGCGGCCCGGTGAGCATCGTGCCGTGCGACAACCTCCCCGACAACGGCGCGGTCGCGGCGCGAGTCGTCCGCGGCTTCGCTGACGCCGTCGACCCGACCCTCGCGAGCTGGATCGACGCGAACGTGTCGTTCGTGACCACGATGGTCGACCGGATCACCCCCCGTCCGACCGACGACGTGGAACGCGCCGTCCTCGCCGCAACGGGTTGCGAGGACGCCGCCCCGGTCGTGACGGAGCCGTTCAGCGAATGGGTCCTCGCGGGCGAGTTCCTCGCCGGGCACCCCGGCTGGGACGCAGTGGGCGCCCGGATCGTCGACGACGTCACGCCGTTCGAGCAGCGCAAGCTCTGGCTCCTCAACGGTGCCCACTCGCTGCTCGCCTACGCCGGCAGCATCCGCGGGCACGAGACCGTCGCGGAGGCGATCGGCGACCCGGTCTGCCGCGCCTGGGTCGAGGAGTGGTGGGACGAGTCGTCCCGCTACCTGACGCTGCCGCCCGACGAGGTCGCGGCGTACCGGGCTGCGCTCCTCGAGCGCTTCACCAACCCGCGCATGCGCCACCTCCTGGCCCAGATCGCGACGGACGGCTCGCTCAAGCTGCCGGTGCGTATCGTGCCGACCCTGCGGGGTGTGCGGTCCGCGGGCCGCATGCCGGCTGGGGCCGTGCGCATCCTGGCCGCCTGGGTGTGCCACCTGCGCGGCGCCGGTGCGCCGGCGGCCGACCCGGCTGCCACCGTGCTCGTGCCGCTCGCGGCCGGCCCGCTGCCTGACGCGGTCCCCGCGGTGCTGCATCACCTCGACAGGGCGCTCGCGTCCGACGCCGGGCTCGTGGCAGCGGTCATCACCTCCGCCCACGACCTGATGGGGTCATGATGACGTCGCCGTCCACACCCTCCCTGCAGCCCGTGGCCCCGAGCCTCCCCGCCGAGGTCGTCATCGGGCTGGACGTCGGGACGACCGCGGCCAAGGTCGTCGCGTTCGGCGTCGGCGACCCGTGGCGGCACACCGCGATCCGGGAGTACCCGCTGCTGTCCCCGGAGCCAGGCTGGCAGGTCCAGGACCCCGAGACGATCGTCGCCGCCGTCGCCGGGGCGCTCGCCGACTGCGTGGCCGCGGCCCGCGGCGCCGAGGTCGTCGCGGTGTCGGTGAGCTCGGCGATGCACGGGCTCATCGCCCTGGACGCCGACCTGCACCCCCTCACCCCGCTCGTCACGTGGGCCGACTCGCGCGCGCACGGGGAAGCGGCCCACCTGCGCGCGACGGGTCAGGCAGCCGCGCTGCACCGCACGTCGGGCACACCGGTGCACTCGATGAGCCCGCTGACGAAGCTCATGTGGTTCGCGCGGCACGAGCCCGCGGTGTGCGCCGCGGCTCGGTGGTGGGTCGGGCTCAAGGACTACGTTCTCCTCGCGCTCACGGGGTCCCTCGTCACCGAGCTGTCGTCCGCGTCAGCCACCGGACTGCTCGACAACGCGACCCGCACGTGGTCGGCCGCTGCCCTCGACGTCGCAGGAGTGCGCGCCGACCAGCTCCCGCCGATCCTGCCGACGACCGCGACGCTCGACCTGTCGGCCGCGATGGCCGCGCGCGTCGGACTGGCCCCGGGGACCCCGGTGGTCGTGGGGGCGGGTGACGGCCCGCTGGGCAACCTCGGCACCGGTGCCCTCGAGCCCGGCGTCGTCGGACTGTCGCTCGGCACGAGCGGCGCGGTCCGCATGGTCGTCCCGCAGCCTGTCGTCGACCCCGACGGTCGCCTGTTCTGCTACGCGTTGACCGACGACGCCTGGGTGGTCGGCGGCGCCGTGAGCAACGGCGGCGTCGTCGTGCGCTGGGCGGGCGGTGTCTTCGGCTGCGACCTGCCACCCGGACCCGACGGTGCCCCCCGCGACGCCGAGCTCCTGGCGCTCGCGCACGCCGTGCCGCCCGGCTCGGACGGGCTCGTCATGCTGCCCTACCTGCTCGCCGAGCGGGCACCGCTGTGGGACCCGGACCTGACCGGCGCCTACCTCGGCATCCGGCACGAGCACACGCGTGGGCACTTCGTGCGGGCTGCGGTCGAGGGCGTCGCGCTCCAGCTGTCGGCGATCGTCGAGGAGCTGAACCGCCTCGAGCCGGTCACGCAGATCCGGGCGACCGGTGGCGCCTTCCGCTCGCCGGTGTGGCGCGAGGTCATGGCGGCGGCGCTCGGGCACCCGCTGCAGGTCACCGGCGGAGCGGAGGGATCGGCGCTCGGCGCCGCCGCGCTCGGGCTGTACGCGCTCGGTCGGGCGACGTCGCTCGCGGACGCCGTGGCGCTCGCGGCGGGCGGATCAGGTCCCTCGACCGACGTCGAGCCGGCCGTGCCGGTCTCTGCGGTCGACGTCGCGCTCTACGCGCGGGTCCGGTCGAGCATCCCCGAGCTGCTCGCCGCGTACGACGAGGTCGCGCGGCTGTTCTCGGCGGTGGGGGTGGACGGCTCGTCAGCGCGCCGCTGAGCGACGCGGCCGAGGATGAGCACCGCGGTGCCGAGCGCGAAGACCGCTGTCGCAGCGCCGAGCGCGACCGGACCTGACGTCCACCGGATCGCGCCGGCGCCCACCGTCGCACCGATGCCCATGGCGATCACCGCGAGGAGCCGGTCCCGCGCCGCGTGGCGCGTGGGCTGACGTCCGCCGGCGAGGCGGCTGTCGCGGGACAGGTTCGCGAGCGTGCTCGTCACGACGATCGTCGTGATGTCGACGTTGCCGACCGGCTTGACCGCGGCGACCTGGGCGCCCATGAGACCGGCGAGCAGAGCGGTCACGATCAGCTGGGCCGGGGTGCCGAGTGTCGACGTGAGGGCCCAGGCGGTCGCGAGGAGTGCGGCCAGAACGCAGCCCGTCGCGAGCAGCCACGCGCTGACGCGAGGCAGCCCCCGAGGGTGTTCGTGGCCGACGACCCGCGCACCGAGGATCGAGCCCAGCACGAATCCGGCCAGCGCGATCGCGTTGTTGAGCAACGGGATGTGGTCGACGCCTGCGAGAGCGAAGCCGATGAACAGCACGTTGCCGGTCATGTTGCCGGTGAAGACCCGGTCGAGCGCGAGGTAGCTGACGGCGTCGATCGTCCCAGTCGCGGCGGTCAGGATCAGAAGTCCGGCCGGATACAGGGTGCGGGGCGAGGGGAGGCGCATCAACGGCTTGTCTCGGCAGCGATGAGATGGCGGACGTCGGCGAGGTGGCTCTCCATGGCCGTACGCGCGGCGTCGGGGTTGTGCGCCGCCACCGCGTCGTAGATCGCACGGTGCCAGGCGACGGAGTGCGTCCGGCCGGCGCGGGTCGAGTGCGAGTGCGTGCGCACCGGCATCGTCCACTCGCTCATGAGGCCGTGCAGCGTGACGAGCAGGGGATTGCCCGCGGCGTGCGCGAGCAGGAGGTGGAACTCCAGGTCGAGCTCGAGCGAGCGGGCCGGCTTGAGAGCTGGGGTTGAGGCGTCGAGCACCTCCCGAAGCTGGAGGAGGTTGGACTCGGTCGCGCGCTGGGCTGCCAGCGCGGCGATCGACGGCTCGACGACGAGGCGCAGCTCGGCCGCGTCGTCCTGCTCGGCCGAGTCGGCGGCGAGCCCGCGCAGCTCGAGCTCTTCGGCTGACGCCTCGACGACGATGGTCCCGCGGCCGGGGGTGCGCTCGATGAGGTGCTTGTTCTCGAGCTCCGCCATCGCCTCGCGCAGCGACGCGCGTGACACCGACATCGACGCCGCGAGGTCTCGCTCGCTCGGAAGCCGGGATCCGGGGGGCAGCCCGCCGGTCGCGATCAGCCGTTCGAAATGTGCGGCGAGCGTCACGGAGATGCTCGGTGCGCGGTGCGCGAGGGGCGGGACGGGAGTGGTCTGCACGGACGCTGCTCCTCTGATCGACGGTGCGGGACAGCGGCACAGTAGCATCTCAGCGGTCGGATGGTCGGACCAATATTTCCCCCGGTATCGACTGTGTAAACAGTCTGTTTCGAATGCCGCTGGCGGACCTTCGAGCCCCGTTTCGGGGGCTAGCGTTCCGGGACATCGGTCAGACCATCTGACCGGGACCCCAACGGCGGCGTCGCGGGGAGCCCCGTTTCACGAGGCGTCCGACGGCTCCGGTGACCTGGAAGGAACCGCGATGAACAAGCCCACGACCGCCCTCGCGACGGCGGGAGCGCTGGCCGCCCTCCTTGCCCTCGGGGCATGCTCGAGCAGCAGCAGCGCCTCGGCCGGCAGCACCTCGGCCCCCACCGACCAGGCCTCGGCCTGGAAGACGCTCGCCGACTCGACCGCGTGCACCGCACTCCGCACCGCGCACCCCGATCTCGTCGGGACGACGAAGACCAACGCGCTCAACCCTCACACCCCCGGCTACGAGGTCGTCAACCCCGACAACCCCGACGAGTACGTCGGCTTCGACATCGACCTCGGCGCGGCGATCGGCGCGTGCCTCGGCTTCGCCGTCGACTACGTCCCGGTCGGCTTCTCCGAGCTCATCCCCACGGTCTCCTCGGGCCGTGCGGACTGGATCTTGTCGAACCTCTACGCGACGCAGGAGCGCGCGGCGGGCGGGGTGGACTTCATCAGCTACTCCAAGGTCTTCGACGGCATCCTCGTCGCGACCGGCAACCCGAAGTCCATCACCGGCATCGACACCTCGCTCTGCGGGCTGACGGTCGCCCTCAACAAGGGCTACGTCGAGGTGCCGCTCGTCGAGGCCGTCGGACCCGCCTGCGAGGCGGCCGGCACGGTGGCGCCGACGGTCAGCCTGTTCGACAGCAGCGCGGACTGCGTGCAGGCGATCCTGGCCGGGCGCGCCGACGCCTACATGAACGACATCAACACCGTCAACGGCTACATCACCGAGCACCCGAAGGACCTGGGATCGGCCGAGACGGTCATGCTCGACTACACGATCGGGATCGGGATCCCGCAGGGCCAGCACGAGTTCCGCGACGCGGTCGCGGCCGCGCTCGCCGAGATCCAGGGCAGCGGGCTGCAGGACGAGCTCTCCGTCAAGTGGAAGCTCAACGAGAACGCCCTGGCCGCGCCGACGATCCTCAGCGTCGGCTGAGCCGGAGGCCCAGGACCATGACGAAGTTCTTCCACTACCTGACGCTGCCCTACCTGCTGGACGGAGTCGCCTTCACGCTGCGGCTCACGGCCATGGGATTCGCCGGTGGCATGGTCCTGGGCCTGCTGCTGGCCGCGATGCAGCTCACGCGGTTCCAGCCGCTCACGTTCTCGGCCCGGGCGTACACGACGCTCTACCGCGGCACGCCGCTCATCCTGCAGCTCGTGTTCGTGTTCACGGTGCTGCCGCGCGTCGGGGTCACCTTCCCGCCGCTCATCGCCGGTGGGGTCGCGCTCGCGCTCAACGAGGCGGTCTTCTTCGCGGAGATCTTCCGGTCCGCTGTCCGAGAGGTCGACCCCGGCCAGACGGCCGCGGGGCGTGCGCTCGGGATGACGCCCGTCGTCCTCATGCGCCGCGTCGTCGCACCGCAGGCCGGGCGCGCGAGCGTCCCGGCCCTCGGGAGCGAGGCCGTCGCCACGATGAAGAACTCGGCGCTCGCGTCGATCATCGCGGTGCCCGAGCTGACGCTGCGCACCCAGCAGCTCGCCTCCGCGACGTTCGACTACTTCGAGATCTACTTCGCGACCGCCGTGATGTACCTCGTGCTCACAGGGGCGTTCACGCTGGTCCAGCTCGTCATCGAGCGCTCGGTCGACCTCGATCGAGCCTCGCACGGTTCGCTCCTGACCCGGGTGCGGTCGCTCGGCACACACCCGGCGACGACTCCGGCGGGTCCGCACACGGTCGTCGACCGTACCGACGTCGGGCCGACGGCAACCGCCGGCGCGACCCAGGCCGACCCGCCGCCGCGCAGCTTCGGCGAAGCGCTCATCGAGGCCTACGGGATCCGCAAGAGCTACGGCGCCAACGAGGTGCTGCGGGGCATCGACCTCAACGTGCGCCAGGGTGAGGTGATCGCGCTGCTCGGGCCCAGCGGGTCCGGCAAGAGCACACTCCTGCGCACGATCAACCACCTCGAGGGGCTCGACGGCGGCTCGGTCCTCGTGGGCGGCACGGCGATCGGGTACGACGAGCGAGGCGCCGGCCTGCGGGAGCGCCGAATCGCCCGCCAGCGCGTCGCGGCCGGTGTCGGGATGGTGTTCCAGCAGTTCAACCTCTTCCACCACCTGACCGCGCGCGAGAACGTCGCCGGTCCGTTGCGGTGGCTGCACGGCATGACCCGCGCGGAGGCCGACTCGCGGGCCGACGAGATGCTCGAGCAGGTTGGTCTGACCGACCGTGCTGACGCACTTCCGCGGCACCTGTCCGGCGGCCAGCAGCAGCGCGTCGGGATCGCGCGGGCGCTGGCCCCCCGCCCGCGCGTGCTGCTGCTCGACGAGCCGACGAGCGCGCTCGACCCGGAGCTCGTCGCCGAGGTGCTGGCCGTGATCCAGGCGCTCGCCCGGGACGCCGGCCTGACGATGATCATCGCCACGCACCAGCTGAGGTTCGCGCGGGAGGTTGCCGACCGCGTGGTGTTCATGGCTGGCGGAGTAGTCATCGAGGAAGGACCGGCCGACGAGGTCATCGGTAACCCGCGGCACGAGGCGACACGTCGCTTCGTCGGCGCGATGGACGCAGCGGAGGTATGACCATGCCCAAGAAGCAGACGTACGTCTTCGAGCCCGGCGCAGGCGTCCCGGCCCAGGTCGGCCCCTTCGCCCATGCGGTGCAGTGGGGCGACCTGCTCTTCGTGACCGGACAGATGCCCACCGACCCGTCGACGGGCGAGCTCGTCGACGGCGGGACCGTCGAGCAGGCGCGACAGGTTCTTGCCAACCTGCGAGCCGTGGTCGCGGGCGTCGGTGCGAGCCTTGACGACGCGCTGATGGTGCGGGTCTACCTCACGGACTTCGCAGACTTCGACGCGTTCAACGCCGAGTACGTCCGGTGGTTCTCGGGCCCGCTGCCCAGCCGGACCTGCGTGGGAGTCACCGGTCTCGCCGTCGGGGCGGCAGTCGAGATCGACCTCGTCGTCGGGCTGGCCCACGGCGCGGGCCGTGCGCCGGCCGGTGCGGCATGACCGCCGCACTCCAGCCGGGCCGCGGAGTCGTCCTCGGCCGGCACTACCTGCCCTCGCGCGTCGACGAGGTCCGCTGGGGCTGGCTGCCGAACGCAGCCGCCGAGGCGGTCCTCGAGGTCGGTGCAGGTGAGACCGTCACGATCGACACCGTCAGCCACGAGGGGTTGCTCGAGGATCAGGGGCGCGACCCTCGCGCCTATCTCGCGCAGTTCGGGGTCGACGAGGTGCTCGACGACGTCGTCGAGATCGCGGCGAGCACCCTGAGCAACACGCTCGACGACGGTCCGCACGTCGTCACCGGGCCGATCCGAGTCCCGAGTGCCCGCGCCGGCGACGTGCTCAAGGTCGACGTCCTGGACCTCGCGTACCGGGTCCCCTACGGGTTCGTCAGCAACCGGCACGGCTTCGGCGCGCTGGCCGGCGAGTTCCCCGAGGACCACGACTCGTCGCCGACGCGGCACATCGACCGGATCGTCAGCACCGGGACCGTCTCCCACTTCAGCTGGGTCGCGCACGTGGGCGGCCGTGACCTCGGGCGCATCGACGCGGGTGGCGGCCGTCACGTCCAGTTCCCGCTCCACCCTTTCCTGGGGCTGATGGGAACGGCCGTCGCGACGACCGACGCGGTCCCGTCCGTGCCGCCGGGCGACCACGGCGGCAACATCGACATCCGGCACACGGGCGTCGGCTCGACCCTCTATCTGCCGGTGCTGGTCGACGGCGCGCTGTTCTACGCGGGCGATCCGCACTTCGCGCAGGGGAACGGCGAGGTCGCGCTCACGGCGCTCGAGGCATCGCTGCGGGCGACGCTGCGGCTCAGCGTGATCTCGGCCGCCGACCGCGCGGGCGTCCTCGGGCCGCTGACGAACCCCGTCGTGGAGACCGGGACCCACTGGATCCCGACGGGTATGGACAGCGACCTCGACGAGGCGATGCGCAAGGCGGTCCGGCACGCCGTCGACTTCCTGCACGGGCGGTTCGGTGTCCCGCGGTCGGTCGCGCTCGCGTACCTGTCCGCGGCCGGCGACTTCGAGGTCAGCCAGGTGGTGGACGCGGTCAAGGGCGTGCACTGCATGATCGCGAAGGCCGACTGGACGTCCTGGCACTGAGCCTCGGGGCAACACGCCGTTCACGTGCGTCGGCGACGATGATGGAGCAGACAGGACGCACGAGGGAGATCACGATGACGGGTCAGGTCCGGTTCGGGTACAAGGCGTCCGCGGAGCAGTTCGGGCCGGCGCAGCTCGCCGACTACGCGGTGCTGGCCGAGCAGGCGGGCTTCGACTCGGTGTTCATCTCCGACCACTTCCAGCCGTGGCGGCACGACGACGGGCACGCGCCCGCGGCGATCCCGTGGCTCGGGGCCGTCGGCGCGCGGACCGAGCGGATCATCCTCGGCACGTCCGTGCTGACGCCGAGCTTCCGGTACCACCCGGCGGTCGTCGCGCAGGCGTTCGGGACGCTCGGCGTGATGTTCCCCGGCCGGATCGTGCTGGGCGTGGGTTCGGGGGAGTCGCTCAACGAGGTCCCGCTGGGCATCGAGTGGCCCGACATGAAGGAGCGGTTCGCGCGGCTCAAGGAGTCGGTGCAGCTCATCCAGCAGCTGTGGCGGGAGGACCGTGTGACGTTCGAGGGCACGTACTTCCGCACCGAGAACGCCACGGTGTACGACCGCCCCGAGTCGCCCGTGCCGATCTACATCGGCGCGTCGGGCCCGGCCGCGACCCGGCTCGCGGGGCGGATGGCGGACGGCTTCATCACGACGTCGGGCAAGCCGCGCTCGCTGTACGCCGACACGCTCGTGCCGGCCCTGGCCGAAGGGCTCGAGAAGGCCGGACGCGTCGCGGGCGACGTCGACACGCTCATGGAGATGAAGGTGTCGTTCGACGACGACCCTGACCGCGCGCTCGCGGACACGCGGTTCTGGGGCGCGCTCGCGCTGACCCCGGAGGAGAAGACAGGCGTCGAGGACCCGGTCGAGATGCAGCGCCTGGCCGACGCGCTGCCGATCGAGCGCGTCGCGTCCCGCTGGATCGTCTCGACCGACCCTGAGGAGCACGTCCGCCGTGCGCAGGAGTACCTCGAGCTCGGGTTCCGGCACCTGGTGTTCCACGCGCCCGGCCCCGACCAGCCGCGGTTCCTCGAGCTGTACGCGACCGAGGTGCTGCCGCGGCTGCGCGCTCTCGTCGCGTAGCCCGCGACACGGCCCGCAGGCCGGTCCGCGGGGAATACCGCCGCAAGGGTTGAGGTTCTGCTGTCCAGATGGTTGAATGTTGTACAACATCGGAGGGCGGGAGCAGTCACATGCAGTTCGGAATCTTCACCGTCGGGGATGTCACCACCGACCCGGTGTCGGGTCGCACCCCGACCGAGAACGAGCGCATCAAGGCGATGATGACGATCGCCCTGCACGCCGAGGAGGTCGGGCTCGACGTCTTCGCGACCGGTGAGCACCACAACCCGCCGTTCGTGCCCTCGTCGCCGACCACGATGCTCGGCTGGATCGCCGCGAAGACGACGACGCTGCAGCTCTCGACGTCCACCACGCTCATCACGACGAACGACCCGGTGAAGATCGCCGAGGACTACGCGATGCTCCAGCACCTCGCAGACGGTCGCGTCGACCTCATCATGGGCCGCGGCAACACCGGCCCGGTCTACCCGTGGTTCGGCAAGGACATCCGCCAGGGGATCAACCTCGCGATCGAGAGCTACGCGCTGCTGCGCCGGCTCTGGGACGAGGAGGTCGTCGACTGGTCGGGCAAGTTCCGCACGCCGCTGCAGTCCTTCACCGCGACCCCGCGCCCGCTCGACGGCGTCGCGCCGTTCGTGTGGCACGGCTCGATCCGTAGCCCCGAGATCGCAGAGCAGGCTGCCTTCTACGGCGACGGGTTCTTCCACAACAACATCTTCTGGCCCATCGAGCACACCCAGCAGATGGTCGCTCTGTACCGCCGCCGCTTCGAGCACTACGGGCACGGCTCGGCCGACCAGGCCATCGTCGGGCTCGGTGGTCAGGTCTTCATGCGCGCGAACAGCCAGGACGCCCAGCGCGAGTTCCGCCCGTACTTCGACAACGCCCCCGTCTACGGCCACGGCCCGACGATGGAGGAGTTCACCGCCCAGACCCCGCTCACGGTCGGCAGCCCGCAGGAGGTCATCGACCGGTACGCCGCGATGCGTGACCACGTCGGCGACTACCAGCGCCAGCTCTTCCTGATGGACCACGCGGGACTGCCGCTCAAGACCGTCCTCGAGCAGCTCGACATCCTCGGCGGCGAGGTCGTCCCGGTGCTCCGCAAGGAGCTCGCGATCGGCCGCCCGGCGCACGTGCCGGACGCGCCGACGCATGCCTCGCTCGTGGCTGCGGCCGGTGGGTCGAAGGACGCAACGGTCTACGCCGCGCCCGACGACGTCACCGGTGCCTCTCCCGAGCCCGAGAGCGCGGGGGTGTCGCGATGAACCGCCGCACCATCGCCGTCGTGGCGGGCGGGCTGCGCCAGCCGTCCTCGACCCGGCTGCTCGCCGACCGGCTCGCCGAGGCGACCGCCGCGTCGCTGCGCGAACGCGGGATCGACGTGGACGTGACGTTCGTCGAGCTGCGCGAGCACGCGCACGACCTGACGAACACGCTGCTGACCGGCCTCGTGTCGGCCGACCTCAAGCGCGCGATCGACACGGTCGCGCAGGCCGACGGCGTCATCGCCGTCACGCCGATCTTCTCGGGCTCCTACAGCGGGCTGTTCAAGAACTTCTTCGACGTGCTCGAGCCGGGCTCGTTGGCCGCCATGCCGGTGCTCATCGGCGCGACCGCCGGGACCGTCCGGCACTCGCTCGCGCTCGAGCACGCCCTGCGCCCGCTGTTCACGTACCTGCACGCGGTCGTCGTCCCCACGTCGGTGTTCGGCGCGACGGAGGACTTCGGCGCGACGAGCGGCGAGCAGGTGCCCGACGACGTCCCGCCGCTCCAGGTGCGGGTCGAGCGCGCCGCCGGTGAGCTCGCCGACCTCGTCGCCGCACGGTCGCCGCACCGGGTCGCCGACCCGTTCGCCAACCCCACGTCGTTCGCCGACCTGATCGCCGGGCTCTGAGCCGGGGACCATCGTCCTCGCGGCGGGGTCCCGGGCCTGGTTGGCTGGGCAGGCCATGCGCCAGACACCGATCTACTACTACTCGTCGTCGAGCGGCCTCGTCCGCTCGTTCGCCGAGCGCCTCGGTCGGCCCGTGTTCAACCTCGCGGAGCGGGAGCACCGGCTGGGCGAGGCCGACGGGCCCTGGGTGCTGCTGACGCCGTCGTACAAGTCCGGCAACGACCGCAACGACACCGTGCCCGAGGGCGTCCTGCGCTTCCTCGCGTCCGACGTCAACCGGCGCCGCATGGTCGGGGTCATCGGCAGCGGCAACCGGAACTTCGGCGTGCACTACCAGCGCGCGTGCCGGGTCGTCGCGGCGCGGTCCGGCCGCCCGGTGCTCTTCGAGTTCGAGCTGTCCGGGACGCCGTGGGACGTCGAGGAGTGCCGGCGCATCATGGCCGAGCTGGACGAGGCCCTCGCGGCGCACGACGCGACCGCGCGCGACGAGAACCCGCACGACGACACCGCCGCACGACGAGACTGACGACGACCGCGAACGGTCCTCACCCAGCTCGCGGCACGGCGGCTGGCTGCTCGATCCAGGCGGCAGCGTGGTCGCTGTGGATCGAGACGCTCGACGAGGGCGGCCCTCCCCACCGGGATTTGCGTCTGGGTTTCGACACCGGAGCCCGCCTGCTGGAGACGCCGCACGAGCGCACTGACGTGCTCGCTCCACACCCCCGCCGGGCGAAGCCTTGCCGCGCACCGGCGAAGGTCGACGTCGCGCGACCGCGTGCACCCATGGGCTACATCGAGGTTCGGTCGTCCGCGCACGTCGTCGCGGGGTGCGGTCGCTGAGGCGGTCGGGCCGAGTGACGCGAGACCCAGACGTGGCCGCTTCACCGAGAGGTGGGATCTCCAGGCTCCGCCGACGTGAGCGAGCCGGCGAGCCGGAGCTCGAGGCCGTCGAGGAGGCACTCCAGTCCCCAGTCGAACCTCTCGTCGAGGTCCATCGCCGTCATGTGGGCCGACGCCTCGGCGAGGTGCGGGAACGACTCCCGTGGGAGGCCGGCGAGCTCGGCGGACACGGCCTCCATCGCTTCGGCGGGCGTTCCCCCCAGCGCCTCGACCGCACGCATCGGGTTCATCTCCTGGAGCACGAAGCCCTGCACGTACGTGACGGAGAGGAGGTACATCGCAGCCGCCGCACCGCCAGGGCTGAAGCCGGCCTCGCGGAACTCACCGAGCACGTGCTCCATCATCGTCGAGGCATGGCGCCCGACGACGAAGCGGCCCGCGATGAGGCGCGGGACGTCCCGCCGCGACTTGAGGAGCACTCGGTAGCGGTGGGCCAGCACCCACACCCGCTCACGCCAGCTGCCTGCGGAGACGGACAGGTCCATCCCCGCCAGCGCGGCGTCGGCCACCAGATCGAGGAGCTCCTCCTTGTTGCGGACGTGCCAGTACAGCGAGGCCGCCTGCAGTCCCAGCTCGGCTGCGACACGTCGCATGGACAACGCATCCAGGCCGTCGCGCTCGAGAACGACGAGCGCGGCCTGGACGACAGCGTCCTGAGTGAGCACGGGTTGATCAATCCCCGCCCGGGGCCTGGGGGCCATCGCTGCATCCTCCTCTGGTCGACCGCTTGCAATCTAACACTGTTAGTGGGAACCTCGCATCGTCCATTGATCTAACACCGTTAGGTTCACGTCGATGCATCCTGCCCCCGACGCCCGTCGGCGCCAACTCATCCTCTCCACGCTCTGCCTGGCCCTCTTCATGTCCATGCTGGACAACGTCGTCGTCAGCAACGCGCTGCCCAGCATCTCGACCGACCTCCATGCCGGGATGATCGACCTGCAGTGGGTCATGGAGGGCTACAGCCTGGTGTTCGCGTCCCTCCTCCTGCTGGGCGGGACCCTCGGCGACCGCCTCGGACGCCGTCGCCTGTTCCTCGTCGGGCTCACGCTGTTCACGGGTGGTTCGCTGGTGTGCGCGCTCGCCGGCACGCTCCCGATCCTCATGACGGGCCGCGTGGTCCAGGGGGTCGGCGCGGCTCTCCTCACCCCGCAGTCGCTCGCGGTCCTGCGCGTGACCTTCCTCTCCGAGGTCGAACGCGCCCGCGCCATCGGCACCTGGAGCGGGGTCTCGGCACTTGGCCTCGCCCTCGGTCCGGCGATCGGCGGCCCGCTCGTGACCGCCTTCGGGTGGGCCAGCGCCTTCTGGATCAACGTCCCCGTCGGCGTCGCCGCTCTGGCCCTGGGTGCGCGGGTGCTGCCGCACGACGACGGGCACCACGGTCGCATCGACCTGCTCGGTCAGGTCATCGGGACGGCGGGTGTCGCCGGCGCGGTCTTTGCGCTGATCGAGGCACCGAGCCGCGGCTGGAGCTCGCCGACGGTCCTCGGCAGCGCGACCCTTGCCGTCGTCGGCTTCGCTCTCTTCGTCCCGGTCGAGCTGCGGGCGGAGCGCCCGATGCTCGACGTCCGGCTGTTCCGCGACCGCATCTTCGCGGGCGCGGCCTTCGCCGGCTTCGTGGTGAGCTTCGGGATGTTCGGCGTCCTCAGCTACCTCGGCCTGTACATGCAGTCCGTGCTCGGCTGGTCGGCCGCGGCTGCCGGGATCGCCTCGCTCCCCTCGACCGGCGTCATCATGATCGCGGCACCGGTCGCGAGCCGGATGGCGGCCCGATGGGGCGCTCGGCTGCCCCTCGTCATCGGACTGTCGCTTTGCGCGACCGGCGTAGCGATCCTCTCGAGGGTCGACGCGACCGCGAGCTACGCCGACTTCTGGTGGGCGCTCCCCCTGATCGGCACCGGCATGGGGATGTCCTTCAGCCCGATCACGATCGCCGTGATGGGCCGTGTCCCTGCCGCCCGCGCCGGAATGGCATCGGCTACGACGAACGCCACCCGCGAGCTGGGCGGCGTCGCCGGCATCGCCATCATGGGCAGCCTCATCACCGCCCGGCTCGCGTCGGTTCTCCCCTCACGACTCGCCGCCGCCGGGGTCCCCGCGGATGTCGCTCGGCGCGTCGTCGACACGGCGACCGCGGGAGGCGCGGGCGGCATTGCGTCGTCGCGCGACGTTCCGCATGCCATCTCGTGGTCTATGGCAGTGTCCTTCACCGATGGGCTCCAGCTCGCGCTGATGGTGGCAGCGGTCGTGCTGGTGCTCGGCGCGGTGGCCGTCTTCGTCCAGATGCGGCCCGAGATCGGCAGGCCGAGCGTCCCAGCGCCAGGCCCCTCAGACGGTCTTGAGCTCCGGCCACGACCAGAACGGGCGCGCTCACGGCCCGAAGACGCGCTGGGAGGTCGTGCGGGGGCTCGACACTGAAGAACGCGCGCGCTGCGTCGAGGTGCCAGCGACGGATGCCCGCATGCTCCTGTTTGGAGCGACGTTCCGTCAGGGGCTAGGAAGGTGGGCAAGGCCTGACCGTGGGGTGATCGTGACCGGAGGAGCAGACGTGGGTTGTGCGGCCCAGCCCGCGCGAGCCAGTTCCCCGAGGTGGTGCGCCCGGCGCGCCGAGGACCACGGACGAAGCCGCCTGCTCGTGATCGGTTCATGGGTCACGGGCCCGGGAGACTCCGCTGCGTCCGGAACCTGTCGGCGGTCGTCAGCCCACGGCAAGGTCCGTCACGGGACTCGTCCGGGTCTCCGTGAGCGCAGAGACCAGGGCGCGGAGCGCCGGGATGCCGGCCGCATCGGGGTGATGGGTCAAGGAGATGCGCCGGATGCCGACGCCGTCGACGTCCTGGACCGCGATTCCCCTGTTGCGCACGCTGCGCAGCGCGAGCTCGGGTAGCAGGGCGACTGCCAGACCCTGCGCGACGAGGGACTGGACGATCACGTAGTCGTCGGTGCTGTGCCGGACGTCCGGTGCGAAGCCGGCACGGGCGCACACCCGCATGAGGTGCTCTCGGCACTGGACGCAGCCGCCCACCCAGCGCTCGTCGGCAAGCTCGGTCAGCCTGACCCGCTGTCGCCCGGCGAGCCGATGCTCGGCCGGCAGGACGAGACGGATCGCGTCCTCGCCGAGAGGATGGTCGGTGAGCGTGCGGACCAAGCGGTCGCTGTTGGCCGGCTCGTCGTCGTACCGGAAGACCAGCGCGGCGTCCACGTCGCCCGAGTCGAGCAGGCCGAGCGCCTGCGGAGGCTCGGCGTCCGTGAGGCGCACCTCCAGGCCCGGCGCGCGGCGAACCATGACCTCCATCGCCGCGGGAACGAGGGTTGCCCCGGCGGTCGGGAACGTGGCCAGGCGGACGCTGCCGGCGGTGCTGTCCGCGATCGCGGCCACCTCTGCGTCCGCGGCTCGAAGACGTGCGGCGACCGCGTTGGCGTGCGCCAGCACGATGAGGCCCGCCTCGGTCGGGACCGTGCCGCGAGCGCCGCGCACGATCAGCGGCACCCGCAGCTCCCGTTCCAGGGCACGGACGTGCTGGCTGACCGCCGGTTGGGTCCAGCCGAGCTCCCGTGCGGCTGCGGCGAGCGAGCCCGCGCGAACCACCGCACCAAAGATCAGCATGCGCTTTGCGTCCATGCCCCAAGTATGGCTTGGGACCCGGCCAAGCGTCTCGGTCTTCCGGGAGCGGCCGCGAGCGGCCACGATGGCACCCATGCGAACGATCGGCTTGCTGGGCGGGATGAGCTGGGACTCCTCCGCAACCTACTACCGCATCATCAACGAGGAGGTCCGTGACCGGCTCGGCGGGCATCACTGCGCGCAGGTCGTGATGGTCTCGCTGGACTTCGGGATGGTCCGCGAGCTCCAGGTGCGTGGCGCCTGGGACGAGGCCGCGGCGCTGCTCGTGGACGGCGCCGTCCGGCTCGAGGCCGCCGGAGCGGACGTCGTCGTGCTCTGCACCAACCTGATGCACAAGGTGGCTCCCGCGATCGAGGCGGCGACCCGCGTGCCCCTGTTGCACATCGCCGACGCGGTCGGGGCCCGCGCCCAGGAGCTGGGCGTCGAGCAGATCGGGGTGCTCGGTGCCCGGCAGGTGATGGAGGAGTCCTTCTACCGCGATCGGCTGCGCGAGAGATGGGGCATCGACGTCATCGTCCCCGGCGACGATGACCGAGGGGTGGTCGACCGTGTGATCTTCGACGAGCTCACCACGGGCCGGATCGAGCCAGCGTCCAAGCGGGCGTACCTCGAGATCGTCGACCGGCTCGCCGACCGTGGCGCCGGAGCTGTTGCGCTCGCCTGCACCGAGATCGGGCTGCTCATCGGCGCTACCGACACCGATCTCCCCCTGATCGACTCCGCCCAGGTGCACGCCCTTGCCGCGGTCGACGCCGCCCTCGCACCCGGGGACGCGACCCGGGACCGGCAGCTGTCGCTCCGACACGGGGTATGACACGACGACTCCGCGTTGCTGCGGTGTCGAAGGCCCCCGCGGGGCGCTCGGTCGACTGAGCGGGAGGCCTCGTGCTCTCGCGGGATCTCACGGCCCGTCCGCGCCGGGTGTGCGCGGAGGTTTCCACGCGCGTCACGAGCGCGGGGGTGGGGCGTAACAACCGCTTCCTACCGTCGAGGAGACGGCCCGACCGGGGCCGACCCTCCAGGAGGCAGTGATGGCGACTCCCACCACCGTGACCACCGTCGGCACGGGCGCCGGACCCACGACGATCACCGACCCCGTCGTCCCGCTCGGCCGGACGCACTCGGCGCGCGGGCGCTGGATCGACCGCTGGGACCCCGAGGACCCGACGTTCTGGGCGGACGGCGGCCGCCGCATCGCGCAGCGCAACCTCGTGGCCTCGGTGTTCGCCGAGTTCCTCGGCTTCGCGGTGTGGGCGGTCTGGAGCATCGTCGTACCGCAGCTGCCCGCCGCGGGCTTCGCCTTCAGCGTCGACCAGCTGTTCTGGCTCATCGCGGTACCGAGCCTCGTCGGCGCGACGCTGCGGATCCCCTACACGTTCGCGGTCCCGCGGTTCGGCGGCCGCAACTGGACGATCGTGTCCGCGCTCCTGCTGCTCCTGCCGACGTCGGCGATCGCGTGGGCCGTGCAACGACCCGGCACCCCGTTCGGGGTGATGCTCGCGATCGCGGCGCTCGCAGGCGTCGGCGGCGGCAACTTCGCCTCCTCGATGGCGAACATCTCGTTCTTCTACCCGGCCCGCGAGAAGGGCACGGCGCTGGGCCTCAACGCAGCGGGCGGCAACCTCGGGACCGCCGCGGTGCAGTTCGCCGTGCCGCTCGTGATCGTCGCGGGCGCGGGTCTCTCGCTCGAGCGGGCCGGGCTGATGTTCATCCCGTTCGTGCTGCTCGCGGCGTTCATCGCGTGGCGGTTCATGGACAACCTGACGTCCGCGAAGGCCGACTACCGGGCGTTCGCCGCGGCGACCCGCACGCGGCACACGTGGATCATCTCGTTCCTGTACATCGGCACGTTCGGCTCGTTCATCGGCTACTCGGGGGCCTTCCCGACGCTCCTCAAGGGTCAGTTCCCCGAGGTCACGGCATCGATCGCGTTCCTCGGTGCGCTCGTCGGCTCGCTTGCCCGTCCCCTCGGCGGCAAGCTGGCGGACCGGCTCGGCGGCACGCGCGTCACGATCGCGTCGTTCCTCGCGATGGCGCTCGGGGCGCTCGGGGCCATCGCCGCGCTGCGGTCGCACACGTTCGGTCTGTTCCTCACCTCGTTCCTCGTCCTGTTCATCGCGAGCGGCGTGGGCAACGGCTCGACCTACCGCATGATCCCGGCGGTCTTCCGTGCGGGGGTCGTCGGAGCGGCCGCGCTCGACCGGGCCGGCAAGGCGGCCGCGGGGTGCATCGGCATCGCCGGGGCGATCGGTGCGCTGGGCGGCTTCCTCATCCCGCGCGGGTTCGCGGTGTCGACGTCGCGGACCGGTGGCCTCGAGGCGGCGCTCTGGGTGTTCATCGGTCTCTACGTGGTCATGTCGGTCGTCGCGTGGGCCGTCTACCACCGGCGTGGCGCGGCGATGGCGGCGGCGGCGGTCTGATGACGGGCGCCGCCGACACGCACTGCCCGTACTGCGCGCTGCAGTGCGCGATGCAGCTCACGCCGGTGGACGCAGCCGGATCGCCCCCGGGCGCGAACCCGGTGACGGTGTCGGGCCGCGAGTTCCCCACGAACCGCGGCGGCCTGTGCCAGAAGGGCTGGACGAGCGCGAGCCTCCTGCGCACCCCGGACCGGCTGACGACGCCGCTGCTGCGGACCGACGGCCGGCTGCGTCCCGCGACCTGGGACGAGGCGCTCGGGTTCGTGGCCCGCAGGCTTCATGAGCTGCGGGCCGAGAGCGGGCCCGCGACGGTGGCGGTGTTCGGTGGCGGCGCCCTGACGAACGAGAAGGCGTACACGCTCGGCAAGTTCGCCCGTGCCGTGCTCGCCACGCCGAACATCGACTACAACGGTCGGTTCTGCATGGCGAGCGCGGCGGCCGGCGCCAACCGGACGCTCGGCATCGACCGCGGGCTGCCGTTCCCGCTCGAGGACCTCGGCGGTGCGCAGGCCGTGCTGCTGCTGGGCTCGAACCTCGCCGAGACGATGCCCCCGTCGGTGCAGCACCTCGCGGGCGCGCGGGCCGCGGGTGGGCTCGTCGTCGTCGACCCTCGGCGGTCCGCGACGGCCGACCTGACGTCGGACGGGCGGGGCACCCACGTGCAGCCGGTACCGGGGACGGACCTCGTCGTCCTGCTCGCGCTCACGCACGTCGTGCTCGCGGAGGGGCTGCACGACGCGACGTACGTCGAGCGGCGCACGACAGGGCTGGACGACGTGCGTCGCGCGGTCGCGTCCTGGTGGCCCGAACGCGCCGAGCAGGTCAGCGGGGTGCCTGCCGACACGCTGCGCGCGGTCGCCCGGCTGCTCTCGTCCGCGTCGCCGTCGCGCGGCGGGGCGGGCGCCTACGTCCTGACCGGCCGGGGCGTCGAGCAGAGCACGCAGGGCACCGCGACCGTGACCGCGGCGATCGACCTCGCCCTGCTGCTCGGCCTGCCGGGGCGCACGGGCAGCGGGTACGGCGCGATCACCGGTCAGGGCAACGGCCAGGGCGGTCGCGAGCACGGCCAGAAGGCCGACCAGCTGCCCGGCTACCGCTCGATCGAGGACGCCGACGCTCGCGCGCACGTCGCGGGCGTGTGGGGCGTCGACCCCGCGGACCTGCCGCGCTCCGGCCTGCCCGCCGTCGAGCTGCTGGCCCGGCTCGGCACCCCCGACGGTCCGCGCGCGCTGCTCGTGCACGGCTCGAACATCGTCGTCAGTGCGCCCGACGCCGACCGGGTGCGCGAGCGGATCGCGGCCCTCGACCTCCTCGTCGTGTGCGACCTCGTGCCGTCCGAGACGGCGCTGCTCGCCGACGTGGTCCTCCCGGTGACCCAGTGGGCCGAGGAGGAGGGCACGATGACCTCGCTCGAGGGTCGCGTCCTGCGCCGCCGACGCGCGCTCCACGCCCCGGCAGGTGTCCGCAGCGAGCTCGAGATCCTCGCCGACCTGGCCCGTCGCCTCGGCTCGCCCGTGCACTTCCCGACCGACCCCGCCGAGGTGTTCGACGAGCTCGCCCGGGCCAGCGCGGGCGGCCGTGCGGACTACTCCGGCCTCAGCCACGCGCGCCTCGACGCCGAGCCGGACCTGTTCTGGCCGTGCCCCGCGACACCCGAGGGCGAGCCCCCGCACCCCGGCACGCCCCGGCTGTTCACCCGTGACTTCCCGACCGCCGACGGCCGCGCGCGCCTCGTGGCGGTCGACCACGCCGGCACTTCCGACGACGTGCACGCCGGCGCGCCCGTCTACCTCGTGACCGGGCGGGTGCTCGCGCAGTACCAGTCGGGGGCGCAGACCCGCCGGGTCCCCGAGCTCGTGCGCGCGGCCCCGGAGCCCCTGGCGGAGATCCACCCGCTGCTCGCCGAGCGGTACGGCATCGAGGACGGTGCGTGGGTCCGCCTCGACTCGGGCCGCGGACGGGCGGTCGCTCGGGTGCGGGTGACCGACGCCGTGCGCGTCGACACGGTCTTCATGGCGTTCCACTGGGCGGGGGAGGGCAGCGTGAACCACCTGACGTCGGACGCGACCGACCCGGTGTCGGGGATGCCCGGCCTCAAGGTGTGCGCGGTCTCGATCGAGCCGTGCGACAGCCCGTACGACGACGGGTCGGACGACGGTCCGCACGAGCGTGCGCTCCCCACGGGTGCGGGGGCGGCGGCGTGACCGGCGCGACGCGGGTCGTCGTCATCGGGCACGGCATGGTCGGCGCACGGTTCGCCGACGACCTGCACGCACGGGACCGCGACGGCCGGTTCGACGTGACGGTGCTGGGCGCCGAGGAGTACGAGCCGTACAACCGGGTGCTGCTCTCGGAGGTCGTCGCCGGGAAGATCGACGTCGCGTCGCTGTCCCTGCCGCGCACGGTCCGAGCGCGCACCCGCGTCCTGCCGGGCCTCGCGTGCGTCGCGCTCGACCGGTCGGGACGCGTCGCGGTGGACTCGGACGGCGGGCTGCACCCCTACGACGTGGCCGTCCTCGCGACGGGCGCGCGCGCACGGATCCCGGACCTGCACGGCTTCGGCCCGGACGGCGAGCTGCCGGCCGGGGTGCACGCGCTGCGCACGCTCGACGACGCCCGCGAGATCGTCGCGGCGACCGTCAACGCGCGCGTGGCCGTCGTCGTCGGCGCGGGAGTCCTGGGGCTCGAGGTCGCCTGCGGGCTTGCGCGCCGAGGCCTCGCGGTGACGGTCGTGCACGGTGGCGCGCACCTGATGGACCGGCAGCTCGACGCCGGGGCCGCGGCGACCGTCGCGAGCGGGCTCGCGTCGCTCGGTATCGGGCTCCGGGTCGCCGCTCGGACGCAGGAGGCGCTCGTGCACGACGCGCGGGTCGCGGGCATCCGGCTCGAGGGCGGCGAGGTGCTCGCGTGCGAGCTGCTCGTGCTGGCCGCGGGGACGGTCGCCGAGACGCGGATCGCGCAGCTCGCGGGCCTCGACGTGGGCCGCGGCGTCGTCGTCGGACCCGACCTCGCGACCCCGGCCGACCCCCGCGTGTTCGCGATCGGGGACTGCGCGCAGCCGCCCGAGGGGGGCACCGGGCTCATCGCGCAGGGCTGGGACCAGGCGCGCCGGCTCGCGGTGTCGCTGACTGCCGGACCCGACGGCCTCGACGAACCCCGCGGGCACGGCGGCGCGGGCGCTGCGGACGCCGTGCCGCTCCGTGCAGGCGGCACCGACGTCGTGCGGCTCAAGGCGGCGGGCCTCGATGTCGTGTCGATGGGGGTCAGCGGCTCGCGCCGTGCCGAGCTCCCCGGTTCTCGCTCGGTCCTGCTGTCCGACCCTGCCGGCGGGCGGCACGTCGAGGTCGTCGTGGCCGACGGGCGGGTCGTCGGCGCGACCTGCGTCGGCGCGGGCCCGGTCGCCGCGGACCTCACCGCGGCCTACACGCACGGGACGCCGGCCCCGTCGGACCCCGCTCAGCTCCTCGTGCGCCCGGTCGCCGGCGCCCCTGTGCCGGCCGCCTCGCCGACCCTGATGCCTGACCGGACGACGGTGTGCCGCTGCAACGGCGTGACGAAGGGCGAGGTCGTGGCGTGCTGGCGTGAGGGCCACGACACCGTCGAGGAGGTCGCCCGCGCGACCCGGGCCACGACCGGCTGCGGCGGCTGCACCGACGTGGTGTGCGGTCTGCTCGACTGGCTCGCGACGACGGACCCGGAGCGGTCGTCCCGGGTCAGCGGTGGACTGAGCGGGGGACGCGCGGCGCGGTGAGCACGCCCGCCACGTCGCACCGATGACCCCCGGAGCCGGTCCCGGGCCGTTAGCGTGGGTGGCTACCGCACCGGGGAGGTTCGATGAGTCGCACGGTCACGGAGCACCGCGAGGCTGTGCTCGACCAGATCACGCCGACGCCTGCTGTCACGTTCGCGCTCGAGGACGCCGCGGGCCTGGTCCTCGCGGGCGACGTCACGGCTCTCGAGGCGCTGCCGCGCTTCGACGGCTCGGCGATGGACGGCTACGCCGTGCAGTCCGCGGACGTCGCGAGTGCGTCGGCGGCCGCGCCGGTGCGGCTGCGCGTCGTCGCCGACCTCGCCGCCGGGACCGACGCGGCGCCCGTCATCGGTGCGGGCACCGCGGCGCGGATCATGACGGGCGCTCCCGTGCCGCCGGGTGCGGACACCGTCGTGCCCATCGAGGACACCGACGGCGGCACCGACGAGGTCGAGGTGCGCGCCCCTGCGCCGCCCGGTCGCCACGTGCGCCGTGTCGCGGAGGACGTCGCAGCAGGCGACGTCGTGCTCCGTGCGGGCCAGGAGCTCACCCCGTACCGGATCGCGGCCGTCGCCGCGGTCGGGCGCCCCGAGGTCGTCGTGCACCGGCGGCCGGTCGTCGTCGTCATCTCGACCGGCTCGGAGCTCGTGACGCCCGGTGTCGCGACCCGGCGGGGGCAGATCCCCGACTCGAACTCCTACCTCCTCGCCGCTGCGGCCCGCGCCGCGGGCGCCCAGGTGCACCGCCTCGGTGCCGTCCGCGACGACGCGCACGCGCTCGCGGAGGCGCTCGAGTCCGCCGGGGCCGCGGACCTCATCGTCACGTCGGGCGGTGTCAGCGTCGGCGCGTACGACGTCGTCAAGGAGGTGCTCGCACCGATGCACGGAATGTTCTTCGTGTCGGTCGCGATGCAGCCCGGCAAGCCCCAGGGCTACGGGCGCCTCGCCGACGGCACCCCCGTGATCGCCCTGCCGGGCAACCCGGTCAGCGCGTTCGTCTCGTTCGAGGCGTTCGTGCGTCCCGCGATCCTCGCGCTGCGCGGCCTGTCCGGCACGGACCTGCTCCGGCCGACCCTGCGCGCGCGCGTCGAGGAGGGCTGGTCCTCGCCCACGGGTCGCGAGCAGCACATGCCGGTGACCCTCGTGACCGACCCCGACGGGACGGTCGTCGCACGGCCGGCCGCCGCGCGCGGATCGGGCTCCCACCTCGTGGCCAGCCTCGCCGCGGCGGACGGCCTCGCGGTCGTGCCCGCCGACGTGACCCGGGTGAGTCCCGGCGAGATGGTGACGGTCGTCCGGATCACCGCGTGACGCAGCCGTCGTACGACGCCCTGGTGCTCGCCGGGGGTCGCGCGCGACGGCTCGGCGGAGTCTCGAAGCCCGACGTGGTGGTCGGCGGTCGTCGGTTGCTCGAGCACGTCCTGGGCGCTGTGGACGGCCCCGACATCCGGCGCGTCGTCGTCGTCGGGCCCCCCGCGCTCGCTGTCCCGACCGGCGTGACGCGGACCCTCGAGGACCCCCCCGACGGCGGCCCGGTGGCGGGGATCGCCGCGGGTCTCGCAGCGCTGCGGGACGGCGCGGAGCCCGCGTGGGTGCTCGTGCTCGCGTGCGACGTCCCGCGGGTGGCCGGTGCCGTGCCGCTGCTCGTCGAAGCCGCGGGCCCCGGCGCTACCGACGGGCCCACCCGGGCGTGCGACGGGGTCGTGCTGGTCGACGATGAGGGGCGCGACCAGCCGCTGGTCGGCCTCTACCGGCGCGCAGCGCTCGAGGCCGCGGTGGCACGGCTCGGAGCGGGCGGGGCAGCAGGCGGGGGACGTAGCGGCGTGCGCGGGGCGTCCGTGCGCGCCCTCGTCGACGCTCTCGACCTCGTCCGCCTGGTCGACGTCGAGCACCACGGCGTCGACGTCGACACCTGGGGCGACCTGCGGGCGCTCGACTCTACGGGTCCTGCCTCTACCAGCGCGACGCGTGGCACGATGACGGGACAGACCGACGCACGACCGGATGTGGTGCCCCAGGCACCGCCCGACGCGGGAGGCGCAGCGTGACCGACCACGAGTTCGACACCGATTCCGGACCGGTCCATCCCGACACCCCTGCGTCCGCCCTCGACACCTGGCTCCAGGCCCTCGCGGTCGAGCTCGGGGTCGGGTCGGACGTCCTGGACGTCCCGGCGGTGCTCGACGCAGCGGCCTCGGCGGCGGGCTGTGTCGGCCGGCCGGCCGGGCCTTTGACGACCTTCCTCGTCGGGTACGCCGCGGCCCAGGGGCCCGCCGCATCACGTCCGGCGGCGCTGCGCGACGCGCTGGACCGCACGACCGCGCTCGCCGCGCAGTGGCAGGACCGCCTGGCTCGACTCGACGGGCAGGCGTGACATGTCGCTCGTGCGCTACTTCGCAGGAGCCGCCGAGGCGGCCGGGACCGAGGCCGAGCAGCTCGTGGCCCGCACGGTCGGCGAGCTCCGGACCCTCATGATCGCCGCGCACGGCGACGAGCTCGAGCAGGTGCTCGACCGGTGCTCGATCCTCGTGGACGGGGTGCGGTCGGACGACTGTGCCGCCATCGCGCCGAGCGACGTCGTGGACGTGCTGCCACCGTTCGCTGGCGGCTGACCCCCGACGGGCTGAACCGCCCCCGACCGGCAAGGTCATGTCTCCCATATGCGTGTCCAGGTGATGCAGGCGGCGAGGATGATCGCGGCGCGGTAGGTGATGGCGAGCTTGTCGTAGCGGGTGGCCAGGCCGCGCCATTGCTTGGTCAGGGCGAAGTGGCGTTCGACGACGTTGCGGCCGCGGTAGGCGGCGGTGTCGAGCCCGGGTGGTCGCCCGCCGCGGGACCCGCGTCTCTTGCGGGCGGCGATCTGGTCGGACTTCTCGGGGATCACGACCGTGATCCCGCGGGCGTGCGGGGCGCGACGGTAGACGCCGGCGGAGTACGCCTTGTCCGCCAGGACCATGTCAGGGCGCGTGCGCGGGCGACCTGCGGACAGGCGCGGGACGCGGATGTCGACCAGGACCGCGTCGAGCAGGGCGCCGTCGTTGCGGTGCCCGCCGGTGACCACCGCTGCCAGCGGGCGCCCGTGCCCGTCGACCGCGGCGCGGATCTTGGTGGTCAGCCCGCCCCGTGAGCGTCCGATGCCGTGACCTGCAG
>NZ_DASUIR010000107.1:0-2366 GCF_036279715.1 Cellulomonas sp.
TTCGTCGCCGCCGCCACCCCCGTCGCCTGATTCGCGACCTTCGCCGCCTCATTCGCGTTCTGCGCGATCTCCCGGATCGAGGCACCCATCTGCTCCGCCCCCGCCGCCACCGTCTGCACATTGCGCGACACCTGCTCCGCCGCAGCCGCCACCACCCCCGCCTGCACACTCGTCTCCTGCGAGCCCGCAGCGACCTGAGAGTTGGCCGCAGACAGCTCCTCGGACGCCGCCGCCACCGTCTGGGCCGTCTCCACGACCCCCGAGATCAGCGCCTGCATGGACTCCTGTGCGGCGATCAGTCCACGGGCCATCTGGCCGAGCTCGTCGTCGCTGCGGACATCGGGTCGGACGGTCAGGTCGCCGCCCGCCATCGCGTCCACCGCGCGCTTGACCTCGACGACGGAGCGCCGTATGCCCGCCGCGATCGTCAGGCCCAGAGCCGTCGAGAGGAGGATGCCGAGCGCGAGGACGACGACCGTGGTGACGGCAGCCTGGCTCGCCTGGCTGTCGACGTGAGCGGCGATCTTGGCCATCGCGGTGCCGACCTCGTCCGACACCGCTGTCAGGTGCGAGATGAGGTCGCCGCCCGCAGCGGCCGCGCCACCGTCGCGCGACGCGATGAATGCCGTCCGATCGTCCGCCATACCCGCCGGGATCAGGTCTCCGTCGACGACCTTCCGGTAGTCGGCATACGCCGCATTGAAGTCAGCCCAGACCGTCGGCACGGCTCCGAACTCGGCCGCGTAGGCATCGGCGAAGGTGGTCGCTGCAGCGTCGAACGCTGCCGACGCGTCCTTGATCTTGACGCTCTGGGCAGCCTTGCCGTCAGGCTCATAGGCCCCGAGGACGGTGATCGCGATCCGAAGGGTCCACAGCGAGTCCTTGAGCGCGGCTAGATCGGTCGCGACTGTCGTCTGGGTCTGCGCCATCTTCGCCGCCTCGGCCTTCATGGCGTTCATCTGGACGACAGCGAAGGTGCCGAGACCCGTCGCGAACGTCGCGAACATCACGATGAGGACGACGATCCGCGTGCGGACCGATCCCCGCGACAGGAGCGAGCTCCGGTGGACTGCAGCCGATTCGGCGGTGCTCTTGCTCACGAGATTGGCTCCGTACGGGTGGTCTGATGCTGACAGCCCACTCATCGGCGGCGGCGGCCGGGATTGAGCCGATCACGTTCCCGGGCGAGCAATTTCATCCACTGTCGACGAGGTCGGTACACCACGCGTCGCGAGCAGTTCTCGACTGCACATTCGCAGCCCATTCAGGTGAGCCTCATCTCACCCCAGGGGCGCCGTCGCGGAGGCGGCGCGCAGCGCTCCCACCTGGGGCGACATCCCCGCAGAGGCTGGCTGAGCGCCCGTGGGCCCCTGCCAGCCTGACTGTCCGAACGACCGAAGCAATGTCCCGGACATCGCCGTGACAAAGGCCGGCCGAGGACCTCCGAATGACTCCGTGCCGGCCTTTGTCATCGTCCGTCAGCGTGCGGGTACGAGGCTGAACGCGCCCTCTTCCTCTTGGGCGTTGTGCAGGCGCAGGACCGCGTAGAGCCCGTACAGCAGGCGGCGGAGCTCGACGACGTCCTCCGGCTGGACCGTGTCGTTGTCGACGTCGCGGAGGAGCCGACGAAGCCGGCTGACCTGGTGCTCGATCTCGGCGTGGGTCCGGCTCAGCGATGCGGTCGCATCCGAACCGCCGAGCGCGCGGGCGACGAGCGGAACGAGCAACGCCTCATCGGCACGCTCGTGCGGGATCAGCTCTCGCTCGAGGCGGTCGAGCAGCGCGTGCGCCGGGACGAGGTCGCTGTCCCGGGTCGAGAGCGCGTCCGCCACGGCGCGGATCTGCTCGACGACGGCATGCATCGCGTCGTGCTCCGCCTTCAGGACGTGCGCAGTGGCGACGTCGGACTGGGGCATCGCGATCGTGTGGACCGCGCCCGGGAGCACCGCACGCAGGGCGATGCCCATCGCCAGCACGTCGATGACCTCCTGCAGGACCGCGCCGGCCGCGGGCGGCAGCAGCCCGACAGCGGCCGCGACCATGGCCACGAGCGACAGCCCCATGCCGACGACGACCGCCTGCAGAGCGATCTGCCTGGACCGGCGGGCGATCAGGATCGCGTCGGCGAGGGCGTCGATGCGGTCGACGGTCAGGACCACGTCGGCCGCCTCCGACGACGCCGTCGCACCGCGCGCGGCCAGGGCCACCCCGACCCCGGCAGCGGCGAGCGCGGGGGCGTCGTTCACGCCGTCGCCGACCATGATCGTCGCGGCGTGCTCACCCTCGGTCCGGATGGCGGCGAGCTTGTCGACCGGGTCGCAGTCGGCCAGCACGGTGTCGACCCCGACGATCCGACCCACGGTGTC
>NZ_DASUIR010000108.1:0-29343 GCF_036279715.1 Cellulomonas sp.
GCATCTCCTTCACGCCGAACACGCTCGCCCAGGCGATCCTGGCCGGTCAGACCGGCACCGTCGGCCTGCTGACGAACGACCTCGAGGGACGGTTCAGCCTCCCGATCCTCATGGGCGCCGAGGACGCGTTCGGGGCCGGCAAGATGTCGGTGTTCCTCTGCGACGCGCGCGGTGACACGATCCGCGAGCAGTACCACCTCAAGGCGCTGCTCGGACGCCGCATCGACGGCCTCATCGTGGTCGGCAGCAACACCGACCCGCGCCCGTCCCTGGGCCGCGATCTCCCGGTCCCCGCCGTCTACGCCTACGCGCCGTCCGCCGACGAGCGAGACTGCTCGGTCGTGCCCGACAACGTCAACGCCGGGTCCATCGCGATCGAGCACCTCGTAGCCACGGGACGGCGCAGGATCGCGCACATCTCGGGCGATGTGCGTTACGCCGCCGCACGCGACCGCGCCGCAGGGGCGCAGGCCGCGCTCGAGACCGCCGGACTGCAGCTGGTCGGTGGGCACGTGCGGTTCGGCGAGTGGACCGAAGCCTGGGGCCGGGCGGCGACCCACTCGGTGCTGGACCAGCAACCTGACGTCGACGCGATCCTGTGCGGCAGCGACCAGATCGCCCGCGGCGCACTCGACGTGCTGCGGGATCGCGGCATCGACGTCCCCACGCAGGTCGCCGTGATGGGCTTCGACAACTGGCACGTGCTGACGTCGGGCGCACGCCCCCAGCTGACCAGCGTCGACATGAACTTCGAGATGCTCGGTCGCCGGGCCGCCCAGCGGGTGTTCGACGCCATCGACGGCACGACTGTCAGTGGCATCGAGACGATGCCCTGCCGCCTCGTCGTGCGCGGCTCGACAGCCGTCGGCGCCTGACCGCGCACCTCCCCCGCCACCCCGGCCTCCCACCCTCCCCTGAGCACGACCGCGCCCCACTCGACAGCGAGGAAGCCATGACCCGGCCATCACGTCTGACCCACATCGCCGCACCGTCAGCATCGCTCCCGGCAACCACACCGACTGCCCCCGCGCACGCCCGACTGGCACTGCGGTGACGGGCCGCGTCGTCGTCACAGGCGCTGCCGGCAAGCTCGGGCGCGCCGTCGTCCTCGACCTCGCTCAGCACGGTTGGGACGTCGTGTCGATCGACCGCGTGCGCCCGGCCCACCCTGTCGGCGAGTTCGTCGCGACCGACCTGACCGACTACGGGCAGGTGCTCGAGCTGCTGACCGGTCGGGTCGACGAGCACGTCGGGCCGATCGACGCGGTCGTCCACCTCGCAGCGATCCCCGCACCGGGGATCGTCACGAACTCGGCGACCTTCGCCAACAACGCGACCGCGTCCTGGAACGTCTTCAACGCCGCGCGTGCGGCGAGCATCCGCAACGTCGTGTGGGCCTCGAGCGAGACCGTCCTGGGTCTCCCGTTCGAGACGCCACCCCCGTACGTCCCGGTCGACGAGGACTACCGGGTCCGACCCGAGTCGACGTACTCGCTCGTGAAGGCGCTCGAGGAGGAGATGGCGCACCACCTGTGCCGGTGGGACCCGCAGCTCAAGATGATCGGGCTGCGCTTCTCGAACGTCATGGAGCCGGCCGACTACGACGCATTCGAGTCCTACGACACCGATCCGCTGCTGCGCCGGTGGAACTTGTGGGGCTACATCGACGCGCGCGACGGTGCCCAGGCTGTGCGCCGCGCCCTCGATCATGACGCGACCGGTCTCGACGTGTTCATCGTCGCCAATGCCGACACCGTGATGAGCCGGTCGAGCGCCGAGCTGGTCGCCGAGGTGTACCCCGGTGTCGAGGTCCGCAAGGTGCTCGGCGAGCACGAGACCCTGCTGTCGATCGACAAGGCCCGTCGCGTCCTGGGCTTCGAGCCCGAGCACTCCTGGCGCGACCGATGACGGGCCTGGCCCTCGTGGTGACTCACACGCTGCTCCCCGGACACGAGGACGCCTTCGACGCGCTGGTGCAACGCACCGTCGCGAGCATCAGGACGCTCGAGCCCGGCACGATCGTGTACGCGACGCATACCGTCGCGGACCGCCCGCTCCAGCGCGTCTTCTACGAGCTGTACCGGGACATGGCCGCGTTCACCGCGCATGAGCAGTACCCGCACATGACGGTCTTCCTGGCCGACCGCATGGCTCACATCGAGTCGGTGGACGTCCAGCGCCTCGACGTCGCGGTGGCGCACTCGTCGGACGCCGCCCTGCCCTGAGCGCACGCGGCGACCGGTTCGTCGGGTCGCTGCTCCGAGGAAGGCCGGCACGTCCAGCGCCAGGTCAGCCTGGGTGCGGGCACGCGCGCGTCCTCGTCAGGCGTCGATGACGATCGCGATCACGACGGGCTCACGACGGTGGGTGCGCGTGATGTAGGAGCTCACGGCGCCGGCAATGACGGACTCGAGCTTGCCGACCTCGTCGACGCCTTGCGACGCCGCCTTGCTCAGGGCCCGCTCCACGGCATCGGTCGCGCCGGTCAGTGCCAGGTCCGCAGTGACGAACCCGCGCGTGACGTACTCCAGCGGTTCGGCGAGCGCGTTCGTGCCGGGCTCGAGGATGGCGATGACCGTGACGATCCCGCTCTCGCTCAGCCGGCGCCGGTCCGCCAGGGTGTCCTCCGTGGCGTGCCCGACGGTGTCGCCGTCGACGAAGACCAGATCTGCGACGACCTGCCCGGACAGCTTGGCGATGCCGTTGACGAGGTCGATGGTCGAGCCGTCGCGCGCGATGATGACCCGGTCGGGGTCCACGCCCGTCCTGACCGCGAGGGCGGCGTTGGCGTGCAGGTGCTTCGCCTCGCCGTGGATGGGCAGCACGTTCCTGGGTTTGAGGATGTTGTAGCAGTAGACGAGCTCGCCTGCGCTCGCGTGCCCAGACACGTGCACCTTCGCGTTGCCCTTGTGCACGACGTTCGCGCCGAGGTCGGTGAGCTTGTTGATGATCCCGTAGATCGCGTTCTCGTTGCCGGGGATCAACGAGCTGGCGAGCAGGACGGTGTCCCCGACGTTCAACCGGATCTGGTGCTCCCCGTTGGCGATACGCGACAGGGCCGCCATCGGCTCGCCCTGGGACCCGGTGCAGACGATCGTGACCTTGTCGTCGGGCATGGACCCGAGCTTCTTGAAGTCCACGACGAGCCCCCGCGGGATCTGTAGGTAGCCGAGGTCGTGCGCGATGCCCATGTTGCGCACCATCGAGCGCCCGACGAACGCGACCTTGCGGCCGTGGCGGTGGGACGCGTCGAGGATCTGCTGGATGCGGTGCACGTGGCTGGCGAAGCTCGAGACGATCACGCGCTTGGGCGCGGTCGCGAACACGGTGTCGATCGCCGGCGTCAGGTCGCGCTCGGAGGTCGTGAACCCGGGGACCTCGGCGTTGGTCGAGTCGACCATGAACAGGTCGACACCCTCCTGGCCGAACCGGCCGAACGCCCGCAGGTCGGTGATGCGGTCGTCAAGCGGGAACTGGTCCATCTTGAAGTCGCCCGTGTTCAGCACCAGCCCGGCGCCCGTGCGGATGACCACCGCGAGCCCGTCGGGGATGGAGTGGTTGACGGCGGCGAACTCGAGGTCGAACGGACCAGTCTTGTGCGTGCCCCCGGCCTCGACCTGGACCGTCGTCGGGTGGATGCGGTGCTCCTTGAGCTTGGACGTGATGAACGCCAACGTCAGCTCCGAGCCGATGATGGGGATGTCGGCCCGCTCGCGCAGCAGGTACGGCACTCCCCCGATGTGGTCCTCGTGCCCGTGCGTCAGCACGATCGCCACGATGTCCCCGAGGCGGTGCCGGATCGAGGTGAAGTCAGGCAGGATCACGTCGATCCCGGGCTGGGTCTCCTCGGGGAACAGCACCCCGCAGTCGACGACGAGCAGCTTGCCGTCGTACTCGAAGACCGTCATGTTGCGGCCGATCTCTCCGACGCCTCCGAGGAGGGTGATGCGCATCGCTCCGCGCTGCAGGGCGGGCGGAGCTGTCAGCTTCATGGCGTGGGCGTTCTGCATGTTCGTGCCTCCAGGGCGGAGGGCCGGGAGCCCTCGGATCGTTCAGGTCGTGGTGGTGCCTGCCGCGCGGCTCAGGCGGCCGGGTCGGCGAGGACGACGTCGGGGTGCGCGCGTCGCACCGCCGAGACGCGCCAGATGTCGGAGAAGAGTGCGAGCAGAGCGCCGTCGTGGCGGTGCAGGACCTCCACGCCGTGCTCGGCGTCGAGCGCGGCGACCCAGTCGCGGGTCGTCGTCATCGCCCGGGTGTAGCTGAGCCGCTCGAGCCGCACGGGCGAGCTGAAGTCGTGGGCCATCCGGTGCTCGGCGACCTCGAACTGCATCGGTCCGACCGCGGCGAGGACGGGGGCCTGGTCGCCGCGCAGCTCGGAGCGCAGGACCTGCACGACACCCTCGGCCTCGAGCTGGTCGATGCCGCGGCGGAACTGCTTGTAGCGACCGGCGTCCCGCGCCCGCACGACGGCGAAGTGCTCGGGGGCGAATGTGGGCAGCGGCGGGAACTCGACGTGCTTGCTCAGGTACAGGGTGTCCCCCACGCGGAGGTCCGAGCCGTTGACGAGGCCGACGACGTCGCCGGGGTAGGCCGAGTCGATCACCGTGCGTTCGCGGCCGAACGCCTGCTGGGCGTACTTCGTCGCGAAGGTCCGTCCGGTACGGGCGAGCGTGAGGACCATCCCGCGTTCGAACAGCCCGGAGCACACCCGGACGAACGCGAGCCGGTCGCGGTGCGCGGTGTCCATCCCCGCCTGCATCTTGAAGACGAACGCACTGAAGGGTGCGTCGACCGCACGCGGCGTCCCGTCGGCCGCAGCGCGCGCACCGGGCGACGGCGCGAGCTCCACGAGCACGTCGAGCAGGGCGTGCACGCCGAAGTTGCGCACCGCGGAGGCGAACAGGACGGGCGTTGAGACCCCGGCAAGAAACGACTCCTGCGAGTGATCGGCACCCGAGGCCCCGAGCAGCTCGCTCTCCTCGACCGCCGTGGACCATGCAGAGCCCTCGCGAGCGAAGGCGCTGGCGTCGTCGAGGATCTCCTGCGGCGCGATGTGCGCCCCACCGGCGGTCCCGGTGAAACGCACGTACTCGCCGGTCGCGCGGTCCAGGACGCCCCGGAAGTCACCCGCGACGCCGACGGGCCACGTCAGGGGCGTCGGGGTGAGCCCGGTGCGCTCGAGGATCTCGTCCATGAGGGCCAGCGGGTCGAGGCCGGGCCGGTCCCACTTGTTGATCACCGTGATCAAGGGGATCCCCCGCTGCTTGCACACCGCGAACAGCTTCATCGTCTGGGCCTCGAGGCCCTTGGCGGCGTCGATGAGCATCACCGCGGCATCGACCGCGGAGAGCACCCGGTAGGTGTCCTCCGAGAAGTCGGCGTGACCGGGGGTGTCCAGAAGGTTGATCACGGCGTCGCGGTACTCGAACTGCAGCGAAGCAGACGTGATCGAGATGCCGCGGGCCTGCTCCATCTCCATCCAGTCCGAGACAGTGTGCCGGCGACCGCTCTTGCCGTTGATGTGTCCGGCCTCGGTGATCGCGTGGGCGTGCAGCGCGAGCGCCTCGGTGAGGGTCGACTTGCCGGCATCGGGATGGCTGATGACCGCGAAGGAGCGGCGCCGCGCCGTCTCGGACACGATGTCGGTGTCAGGGCGGACGTCGCTCAGGGCGCCGTGCTGCACTCAGCCTCCTGGCCGATGTCGGATCGTCGCGAGCCGTTCAGGTCATCTGGCAGCCAGTCTACCCTCGGGCGGCCCCACCGCCCCGCCCCCTGCCCGACGGCTACCATCGCCGCATGGCGACCTCCACGACGCACGGCGCCGCTGACGGCGGCGCGACGACCTCCCCGCGCCGATGACCGAGGCCCTGCTGAGCGGCGCCGAGGTCGAACGCCTGACTCGACGCGGCCTGCACCTGGCACGGTTCACCGTCGCCTACAACGTCCTCGAGGGCGCCGTCGCGATCACCGCCGGTCTCAGCGCAGGTCTGGTCTCGGTCGTCGGCTTCGGCATCGACTCCGGCATCGAGTCGGCCGCGGCTGTGCTGGTGGGTGCACGCCTGGCAGCTCGCCTGCGCCACGGGGAGGCCGACGAGCGCAAGGAGCGGATCGCGCTCAAGGCCGTCGCGGTGACGTTCTTCGTGCTGGCCGCCTACGTGATCATCGAAGGGGTCCGCGGCCTCGTCGTGGGCGAAGCACCGGCGAGCTCCCCACTCAGCATCGGCGTCCTCGTCGCGTCGCTCGTCGTCATGCCGGTCCTGGCTGCGGCCAAGCGCCGCGTCGGAGACCGCCTGGGCGACAACCTGATCCTCGCCGACGCTGCCGAGACGCGGATCTGCATCCTCCTGAGCATCTCCACCCTGACGGGCGTCGGCCTCTACCAGCTGACCGGCGCAGGCTGGCTCGACCCCGTCGCGGGATTCGTCATCGCCGCGTTCGCGGTGCGCGAGGGCCGGGAGGCATGGGCGGGCGAGCTCGTCGAGGACGCGGACGACGACGACGACTGAGTCGATCGCCGAGCCGATCGGGCCGGCGGGGTCATCGCCACAGCGGCGTCTGCCAGTCCACGACGCTGAGCGGGACGACGAGAACGGGTCGGTGCTGGTGGTGGGACAGCTGCACCGCGATCGAGCCCTCGACGACCTCGCGGAGCCGGGCACCCGGACCGGGCGCGCGGGTGCCCACGACGATCGCGGCGGCATCGACGGCTCGCGCCAGATGGGTGAGCGCGCGGTCAGGTCGCCCGGCCAGGTAGCGGAACTCCCACGAGATGCCGGAGTCCCCCAGCACATGCGTCAGCGACGCCTCGATCTGCTCCTGCCTCTCGAGCCACGAGTCGTCGACGGCATCGGGGTCGATGTCGGCGTGCCGCACTGTGCCGTCGGCATGCTCCTCGACGGTGAACCGGGTGGGGTCCACGTAGGCGAAGTAGACGGGCACGCCGCCCGCAGCCTGGGACCAGGACGCGGCGGTGAGCGCCACCAGCTCCGGCTCGTGCGGGACGACTGCCACCACGATCGGATGCCCGCTGAAGGGCGTCATCCTCGACGGGCTCGGCTGCGGTGTCTCCATGAGGCCATCGTGCCCGTGATGGTGGAGTCGGGCGACCGGTTCGGCCGGTTGCCCCGGTGCCCGCCGGCCTTTCACAAGATCGCCATAGGCTGCCACCGACTCGCCCACGGCCGCCTGAGACACTGAGAAGATGCGCGCCTCAGAGATGCACCTCGGTATCGGATGACCCTCGCTCTCTGTGAGGTCACGCCCCAGCACCGCGAGGTCACGCCCCGGCCTCGGGTTCCCGCTGTCGTCGCCACCGCCATCGTGGTGGCCGCTCTGGTGTCGGTGAACTTCGCCCAGCACGTGCTGCGGGGCGCCGGGTGGCTCGGGCCGGTCGCGGCCGTGGCGTTGCTCGCGTTCGCCCGGTGGACCGGCCTCAGCTGGTCGCAGCTCGGCCTGCACCGCAACCGGCTCCGGTCGGGGTTGCGCTGGGGGCTCGGCGCCGTCGCCCTGGTGGCCGCCGTGTACCTCGTCGGCGTGTTCATCCCGCTGACCCGCACCGCGTTCCTGGACGCTCGCTACCACCTCAACCTGCATGGCGCGCTCGTCTCGGCGTTCGTCATCATCCCGGTGAGCACGATCCTGCTCGAAGAGGTCGCGTTCCGCTCCGTCCTCTGGGGCATGCTCGCGCGACATGTCACGACCTGGCGGGTGCTGCTGACGTCGTCGGCCTTGTTCGGGCTCTGGCACATCCTGCCGTCGTTGCACCTCGCCGCCGCGAACCACGGTGTCGGCGATGCGGTGCGCGGCGCCGGTCCGGCCGCGAGTGCGCTCGTCGTCGTCGGCATCGTGGCCTTCACGGCGCTGGGCGGGGTCGTCGCCGGCGAGCTGCGCCGTCGCAGCGGCAGCGTGCTGGCGAGCGCCGGCATGCACTGGGCCACCAACAGCCTCGGTGTCCTCTTCGGGCTGCTCGCGTGGCGCATGGCCGGCTGAGCCGAGCCGTCGCAGCGCGATCCGGACGAGGCTCGTCGAGGGTATGAGCACCGCCCTGCCAGACTGACCGGGTCAACGGTGCGGCGCCCAGTCCACCGCGCGCCGCCCAGGAGCCGCTGATGGATGCCGTCCTCACCGCACTGGGCACGATGGCGGCAGTCGTCGCGGCAGGCTGGGTGCTCGGCCGCCGCGGGACGCTCGGCGAGCGTGGGCCGGCCGTGCTCGCACGGGTCGTGTTCGCTGTCGCGACGCCATGCCTGCTGCTCGTGACCGTCGCGCACGCCGACCTGCACCTCGTGCTCTCGCGGGCGGCCATGGTCACCGCGATCAGCACCGCCATCGTCGCGATCACGACCATCGCGGCACTGCGCTGGGTGTGGCACCGATCGGTGGACGACGTCGTCATCGGGACGCTGGCGTCCTCGTACGTCAATGCCGGCAACCTCGGGCTTCCGCTCGCCGTCTACCTGCTGGGCAGCCCCGTGGCGATCGTGCCACCGCTGCTCTTCCAGCTGCTCGTCCTGGCGCCGATCGCCTTCACCGTGCTCGACCGGCGGTCGCAGCCCCGCGAGGTCAGCGGCACGCCAGTCGCGGACCGTCCGGGTCGAGGGACATCGACACCGCGCCGTTCCCCCTCCGGCATGTCCGTCATCCTGCGGACCCTGTCCAACCCGATCATCGTCGGAGCGCTGACCGGCCTCGTCCTCGCGGCCCTGCCGTGGCACCTTCCCGAGGTCGTCTTCGAGCCGTTCCGACTGCTCGGCGCGGCCGCGGCACCGATGGCGCTGCTGACCTTCGGCCTGTCGCTGGCCGTTCCGCGGTCGAGCGCCGAGCGCGCACCCCGCAGCGACCTGGTGCTCGTCGTGGTGCTCCGCAGCGCCGTGCACCCGGCCCTCGCGGCTGCCGTCGGCTCGGCGCTCGGGCTGTCCGGTCGGTCGCTGCTCGCCGTGGTTGCGATCTCCGCTCTGCCCACGGCGCAGAACGTGCTCGTCTACGCCCTCCAGTACCGACGTGGTCAGGCGCTGGCCCGAGACGCGGGCCTCATCACGACGCTCCTCGCGGTGCCGGTCCTGCTGATCATCACCGCGGTCTTCGGGTAGCGCTCGCCATCCCTCCGCACCGAACCGGTCGTAGGGTGGAGCGATCGACCACGAAGGGAGGTCCGTCGATGGAATACCGTCGGCTCGGCCGGTTGGAGCACCGGAGCTCGGTCCTGATCTACGGCGCAGCCGCCCTCTCGGAGGTCGACCAGGACACGGCTGACCGCTCGATCCAGGAGGCCCTGGACGGCGGGATCAACCACCTTGACGTCGCGGCGAGCTACGGGGACGCCGAACTGCGCCTCGGTCCGTGGATGCCGCAGGTGCGCGACCAGGTCTTCCTGGCGAGCAAGACCGGGGAGCGCGGGCGCGACGCGGCGTGGGCCCAGATCAACGCCTCGCTCGAGCGGCTCCAGACCGATCACCTCGACCTGCTCCAGCTGCACGGCGTCGGCGACCTCGAGGATCTCGACCGAGCCACCGGCCCGGGTGGGGCGCTCGAGGCCGCGATCCGTGCCCAGGAGGAGGGACTGGTCGCCGCCGTGGGCATCACCGGCCACGGTCCGCAGGCGCCGGCGACGCACCTCGCAGCTCTAGGACGCTTCCCGTTCGCCACCGTCCTGACCCCGCTCAACCATGTCCTCCTCCAGGACGAGGCGTTCCGTCGCGACTACGAGCAGCTCGCCCAGGAGGTCCGCCGGCAGGACGCCGGGTTGTTGACCATCAAGGCCGTCGCGCGACGCAACTGGCCGGAGGCGGCTTCGGCCGAGTCGGGATCCGGCCCGACCTACACGACCTGGTACGAGCCGTACGACGACCAGGAGCGGATCCGCGCGGCGGTGTCGTGGGTCCTGGCGCACCCCGAGATCACCGGGCTCGCGACCGCGGGCGACGTCCGGCTGCTGGGCATGATCTTGCGCGCCGAGCGCGAGAGGATGTCGCTGGACGACGCCGCGACGGTGCTGCAGACCGACCCCGACGCCGCCTCACCGTTCGTGCGCATGCCCTGGTGAACCGCCTGCGCGTCAGATGAAGAACGCGCCGTTCGACTCGTTCGCCTCACCGAGGAACGTCGCGACGCCACCCAGCTCGACGCCGTCGATGAGGTCGTCGGGCGCGATGCCGAGCAGGTCCATGGTCATCGTGCAGCCGACCAGCCGGACGCCGCCCTCCTGGGCAGAGGCGATGAGCTCGGGCAGGCTCGGGACCTTGTGGTCCTTCATGACCTTCTTCATCAGCATCGTGCCGCCGCCCAGCATGTTGAGCGTGGACAGCTTCAGGCGCTCGGCGCCCGACGGCATCATGGCGCCGAACATGCGATCCATGCCCGAGCGCGCGCGGGCCGGCGGGTTCTCGCGCCGCAGCGCGTTGAGCCCCCAGAACGTGAAGAACATCGAGACCTCGTCGCCCATCGCCACGGCACCGTTCGCCAGGATGAAGGCGGCCAGCACCTTGTCGAGCTCGCCGGAGAAGACGACGAAGGACTTCTTGTCCTTCATGTGGGACGCGGGTCCGCTGAGTGCGGCCTTGACCGTCCCCACCGGCGCACCCTTGCGGATCCGGGCGGCGTAGCCGGGGCCCTCGGGGGTCAGCGACAGGATCGTGTGGCCGTTCCGCGCGGCCCACGCCGGGGCATCGAGGCGGAACCCCGAGTCCGAGACGTGCGCGACGATCTCGTCTCCGGGTGCAAGGCCCTTGACGGCCTCCTGCAGCTTCATGATCGGGCCCGGGCACGCGAGGCCCGTGCAGTCGAGGTCCACCAGCACACCGGTCGACGCCGACGGCGCGCCGGCCGGCACGGTCGAGGTCTCCGCATAGGAGATGACGGGGACGGGGGCGTCGATCTCGGTCGGCGCGACGTCGTGGTACGCCCGGAACGTGGCCATCCCGCCCGACAAGGTCTTGACGTCGGTGAAGCCGCGCTGGACGAGCACGCGGTAGGCGAGGTAGCTGCGGAAGCCGACGGCGCAGTACAACCGGATCGGGGTGGTGCGGTCCCAGTCCGCCTGCTCGCGACGCAGCGTCTCGAGCGGGACGTTCTCCGCACCCGCAAGGTGCCACAGCGCGAACTCGTCGGGCCCCCGGACGTCGATGATCCGGGCGCCGTCGGTCGCCTGCGGGTAGTCGCCCGCGTGCCACAGCGACAGGTCCCCACGGAGCGTGTTGGAGGCGACGAACCCGACCATGTTGACGGGGTCCTTGGCCGATCCGAACGGCGGCGCGTAGGACAGCTCGAGGGTCTCGAGGTCGTACACCGTCATCCCGGCGCGCAGGGCGGTCGCGAGCACGTCGAGTCGCTTGTCGACGCCGTCGAACCCGGCGATCTGAGCGCCGAGGATCCTGCCGGTGTCCGGGGCGAAGAGCACCTTCACGTGCATCATCGCGGTTCCCGGGTAGTACCCGGCGTGCCCGTGCGGGTGAGTCTGCACGGCGTCGAACGGCACTCCGGCCGCGACGAGCTGCTTCTCCGAGGCCCCGGTCCCGCCGGCGACCATGTCGAACACCTTGACGATCGACGTGCCCTGGGTGGACTCGAAGACGGTGTCGCGACCGCAGATGTTCTCCGCGGCGACGCGGCCCTGGCGGTTGGCGGGTCCGGCCAACGGGATGAGCCAGGTGCCGGGGAGCACCGCGTGCTCGACCTCGACGGCGTCGCCGGCCGCGTAGATGTCCGGGTCGGAGGTCTGCATGTGGCGGTCGACCTTGATGCCCCCGCGCGGGCCGAGCTCGAGGCCGGCCGCGACAGCCAGGCCGGTGTTCGGGCGCACGCCCGCGGCCATGATGACGAGGTCGGTGTCGATGAACGTGTTGTCCTTCAGCTCGACCCGGACCCGGCCGTCGGGACGCTCGGCGAAGGCAGCAGCGGCGGTGTTCAGGTGCAGCGCGATGTCGTGGGCTCGCAGGTAGTTCTCGACCGTCGTCGTGAGCTCGCGATCGAGCGGAGGCATGATCTGGTCGGCCATCTCGACGACCTCGACACTGACGCCGCGCTCGTGCAGGTTCTCGGCCATCTCGAGGCCGATGTAGCCGGCGCCGATCACGACGGCGTGCGTCACGCCGCCCTTCCGGTCCTTGCCGCCCGCGCCGTCAATCGTCGCCTTGATGACGTCCATGTCACCGATCCGTCGCAGCACCTGGATCGCCGGGAGATCGATCCCGGGCAGCTGGGGCCGGACGGGCTCGGCGCCCGGGGTGAGGATCAGCTTGTCGTACGGTTCGTCGTACTCGACGCCGGAGTCGACGTCGCGGGCACGCACCGACTTCGCGGCCCGATCGATGCTGACGGCTTCGACTCCGACCCGCACGTCGATGTCGAGCTGCTCACGCAGGCTCGCCGGCGTCTGGACCAGCAGCCGGCTGCGATCCGTGATGACCTCGCCGATGTGGTACGGCAGCCCGCAGTTGGCGAACGACACGTGGTGACCGCGCTCGAGCACGACGATCTCGGCGAACTCGTCCAGGCGACGCGCACGGGCAGCGGCGGACATTCCGGCGGCGACTCCGCCGACAACGACGATCTTCATGGGGGCGATCCGATCCGTGAGGTGACGGCGACAACGCTAGGAGCCGCGCCGGGGCACCCGGCGGGACGAAGGTCGCGTACCCCAGGGGGTATGCGCGCTACCGTGTCAGAAGGAGCCTGCGTGCGCCGCCAATGTCGGGGACGCCGCCCTCGACGCCTGACGCCAGACCGCGCCGGACTTCCGATTCGATACCCCCTGGGGTATCCTTCAGGAGACGAATGGAGCTCACCTTGACCACCTCACCCCCTCCCGCCACGACACCGACCCTCCTCGAGCGCGTCCGGCGCCTGTTCGGCGGGGCACCCGACGACGGCCGCATCCGCCCGACCGTGAACGCCGCACACGCTCTTGAGCTCGTCAAGGACGGCGCGACGCTCGTCGACGTCCGCGAGAGCAGCGAGTGGAAGTCCGGGCACGCGCCGCGGGCCGTGCACATCCCGTTGGGCCAGATCGACCAGGGCGCGCGTCGGCTGCACAAGGGCCGCCCCGTCGTCGTGGTCTGCGCGAGCGGCATGCGCTCGCGCACCGCGGCCAAGCAGCTGCGGACCCTCGGATACGAGGCGACGAGCGTCTCCGGCGGGATGGCCGCCTGGCAGCGTGCCGGTGGGGAGGTCCGCCGATGAGCGAGCCACGCACCATCGTGGTCGTCGGCGGGGTCGCCGGCGGCATGAGCGCCGCTGCCCGCGCCCGACGCCTCGACGAGCACGCCGAGATCATCGTGTTCGAGCAGGGCGACTACGTGTCGTTCGCCAACTGCGGCCTGCCGTACCACCTGTCCGGCGAGATCGCCCGGCGCGAGTCGCTGCTGCTGCACACGCCGGCATCGCTGGCGTCGTCGCTCCACCTGGACGTCCGCACCGGCCACCGGGTCACGGGCATCGACCGCGCAGCTCGGGAGGTGACGGTCCAGACCGAGGACCGCACGTTCCGCCAGCCCTACGACGCGTTGCTGCTCTCCCCCGGCGCCGTCGCCGTCCGCCCCCCGATTGCCGGCCTGGACCACCCCGCGGTGCACACCCTGCGCACGGTTCCCGACGTCGACGCCCTGCGGGACAGCCTCGACGGGCTGCTCGCCGACCGCCCGGCTGGCTCACCCGCGCCACGAGCTGTCGTCATCGGCGCCGGATTCATCGGGCTCGAGGCCGTCGAGGCGCTCGCCTCACGCGGCCTCCAGGTCCACCTCGTCGAGCTCGCCGACCACGTGCTCCCGCCGATCGACGCCGAGCTCGCCCCGCTGCTCGCCGACGAGCTCGCTGCTCACGGCGTCGACCTGCGGCTGGCTGTCTCGGCGCAGGCCGTCGAGCCCGTCGAACCCGACGACGGTCCCGTGATCGAGGAGTCGGGCGAGACCGGCTCGACCGGTGCCGTCACCGTCACTCTGTCCGACGGCTCCCGTCTCGCCGCCGACCTCGTCATCGTCAACGTGGGCGTTCGCCCCGCGAGCGCCCTCGCCCGCGAGGCCGGGCTGGACCTCGGCCCGACCGGGGCCATCCGCGTCGACGCCGACCAGCGCACCTCCGACCCCGCCATCTGGGCGGTCGGCGACGCCGTCGAGGTCGTCCACGCCGTGACGGGCACCTCCGGTCCCGTGCCGCTCGCGGGGCCCGCCAACCGCCAAGGGCGCCGTGCCGCCGACTCGATCTGCGGGCACCGCACGACGCCGCAGGCCTCGGTCCTCGGCACAGCGATCGTGCGCGTCTTCGACCTCACGGCGGCCACGACCGGCGCGAACCAGGCGACGCTGCAGCGCGCGGGTATCGCCCATGAGGTCGTGCACATCCACCCCGGAGACCACGCGGGCTACTACCCCGGCTCCGAGACGATGCACCTCGTCGCCAGCTTCGCCCCCGACGGCACCCTGCTCGGCGCCCAGGGCGTCGGCCGCGCGGGCGTGGACAAGCGCATCGACGTCCTGGCCACAGCCATCCGCGCCGGCATGACCGCGGACGACCTCGCCGAGCTCGAGCTCGCCTACGCCCCGCCCTACGGCTCGGCCAAGGACGCGGTCAACATGCTGGGGTTCGTGGCCCAGAACGTCCTGGACGGGACGATGCCGCAGTGGCAGGCGCAGGACCTCGACAAGGCGGTGGCGACGACCCTCGTGCTCGACGTCCGCTCGCGCTCCGAGTTCGCCGCAGGTCACCTCGACGTCGCCCTGAACATCCCGCACCTCGAGCTTCGCGAACGCCTCGACGAGGTCCGGGAGGCGGCAGCGGGACGAGAGATCAGCGTGCACTGCGCGAGCGGCGTGCGCTCCTACCTCGCCACGCGCGTCCTGCTGAGCGAAGGGTTCGACGCGCGCAACCTGTCCGGCGGCTGGATCACCCTCAAGGCTGTCCGTCCGGAGGTCTGACCGCTCGGTCGCGATCGACGACGACCTCGGCTGAGCACACCGTGGCGGTGTGCTCACCCGAGGTCGTCGTGGGTCGTGCGGGGCAGAGCGGCAGGGCAGGTCACGCGGGGCAGGTGCTCGGATCTGTGAGCCGCTGCCGCAGCCCGAAGATCGCGACACCGAGGGCGAGGAGAGCCGACGGCACCGCATGCGGTGACGTGGTCAGCAGGACGACGGCAATCGGTACGGTGATGGCCGCGACGGACGCACACGGCGTGCAGCCGATGTCGAGCCGGGAGCCGGTCCCCGGACGCGGCAGGTACGTCGCCACCGTTGCTGCCGCCATCAGAGCGACGAGCCCGGCGAGCGTCGTCCACCCGGGTGGGCTCACGGGTTCCCTCGCGCCGACGATGAACAGCGCCATCAACGCGGGCGTCACGACTGCGACGACCACGAGCCGCCGCCTCGGCCACGCCCCTCTGGCTTTCGGCCACCGTCGACGGGTCGCCGTGATCGCGACAGGCGCGCTGCGAGCGAGCGGGTCCGCTCCTTGCTCAGTTCCGGGCATCCTGCGCACCGTGTCCTTCGTCGTCGAGAAGCTCATCCAGCGCGTCCAGTCCCCCCGTGAGGTAGCCGGCCCAGCTCCCGCCCGTTCGCCCGGGCGTGCCGCACTGCGCCCGCCATCGATCACGGATCTCGAGCAGCACCGTGCGCGCCTCGAGGGCTGCTCCGGGGCCTTGCGCGACTCCCTTGACGGCGCGTCGAGCCTCGGCCAGGGCGGAGGACGCGCCCTCGTGGTACTTCACGGCCGGGACCGAGGCGCCCGCATGAGACATCGAGCAGAGCGACGCGCCGCCCGCGGCGGCGTCAAGCCTGGCCAGAGCAGCCCGCTCCCGGACGCGGACGGACTCGACGAGCGCCTCGTGAGGCGCCATCGAGTCCGTCGGAGACGTGCTGCGTCCGATCGGGGCCAGCGGCGGGTGCCGTCGACCGATCAGCGGCAGGTGCACCGCTGGTCCGGCTGGACGCTCGCCATCACGGCGTCGACGTGCATGCCGCAACCGCTCCAGGTGATCTTTCCGCAGCGTGCGCAACGGGCAGGGCTACACATAGGGCTCTCCTTGCTGTGGGCGGGGTGTGTCGAGCATACCCTCTGGGGTATTTGCTCAGGCGAGGGAGAGGAAGATCTTCTCGAGCTTCTGCACGTGCAGAGTCTCCTTGCCGTCGGACTCGATCAGGCACTGCCGCAGGCCCGAGGCCACGATGGCGAACCCCGCCCGGTCCAGCGCGCTGCTGACGGCTGAGATCTGGGTGACGATGTCCTCGCAGCCACGACCCTCTTCGAGCATCCGCACGACACCAGCGAGCTGGCCCTGGGCCCGCTTCAGGCGATTGACGACCTTGCCCATGTCCGACGCGTCGAGCTCCATCGCCGACCCGTCTGCCTCGCTCCGGAACCACGACGCCCCGGGCGCCCGTCCGCTCGGCCCGCTGCCGGGCTCGACCGGCGCACCCTCGGCCGGCGCACCCTCGACCGGCCCCTGCGCTGCTGGAGTTGTCATCTCACCACCTCATGACGCGGTCTGGTGGGCGGCCATCTGCGAACGGACGTCGTCCATGTCGAGAGCCAACGCCGCGCCGATGAGCTCCTCGAGCGCCGGCCCCGGGAGCGCACCGGGCTCGGCGTACACGAGGACGTTCTCGCGGAAGATCATCAACGTCGGGATGGAGGTGATGCCCGCCTGAGCCGCCAGGACCTGCTCGGCCTCCGTGTCCACCTTGCCGAACACGACGTCGGGGTACTTCGCCGAGGCCGCCTCGAAGACGGGCGCGAACATGCGGCACGGCCCGCACCAGGCAGCCCAGAAGTCGACCAGGACGAGATCGTTGTCCTTGACGGTCTGCTCAAACGTGTCGACGGTCAGGTTGACGACGGACATGGCTGCTCCTCAGCGGTTCTCGAATACCCTCGGGGGTATGAGTCTACGCTGCTTCCGTGGTTCAGCGCGGCCGGGGGCCTGGTATCCCTTTCGCGAGTCGGACCGTCAATGAGGCACCACATCACCACGAGGAGGACACAGTGAAGAAGAACATCGGATCCGTCGACCGCACGATCCGCATCATCCTGGCCCCGGTACTTGTCGTCATCGGCGTGCTCGTCGGCCCGGGCGGCTCGCTCGCGGTCGTCCTCTACGCCCTCGCGGCAGTGCTGCTGGCGACTGCGGCCGTCAGCACGTGCCCCATCTACATGCCCTTCGGGCTGAGCACCCGGCCGCGGAGCGCCGTCGGACGCTAGCCTCCCTGGTGTGATCAGCCCGGACGTGCGCGAACTCCTCGTCCCCGAGGTCCCCAGCCTGCTCAGGTACGCCCGGACGATCGCGCGCAGCCGGGAGTCGGCCGAGGACCTCGTTCAGGAGACTCTGCTGCGAGCGCTGCAACGCGCCGACACGTTCCGGGGTGAGTCGTCGCTGCGCACCTGGCTGCACCGGATCCTGCACAACCTTGCCGTCGACCGTCTTCGCCAGGACCGCGAGGATGCCACCGGGGATGTCGAGCGTGAGCTGGAGGAGCAGTGGCACGACGACTCGTACACGGTCGACGCGGCGGTCGTGGTCGAGCGGGCCGAGCTGCGAGACGAGCTCCTGGACGCGCTGCTTCGGCTGCCCGTCATCTACCGCACGGCCGTGGTGCTGCACGACGTGGAGGGGATGACCGTCGCTGGGATCGCCGACGTCCAGTGCATCGGTCTGCCCGCGGCGAAGCAACGCCTGCGGCGAGGTCGCATGATGCTCGTGAGCGCGCTGGCACGGGGGCCGGAGCGGCGAGCCGGCACCCACGGGGTGCCGCTGCGGTGCTGGGACGCCCGTCGCAGGGTCTCGGACTACCTGGACGGCGAGCTCACGGTGTCCGACCGGGTTCTCGTCGAACGTCACCTCGAGGGGTGCCCCACGTGCCCCCCGCTGTACGCCGGACTCGTCGGGGCGCGCGACGCACTCGGCTCCCTGCGTGACGCCGACACCGTCGTGCCTGCGCCGTTGGCGGAGCGCATCTCTGAGATGCTCGCGCGCACCTGACGGCCCAGACCCCACCTCGCCCGCGAGACGGACCCGGCGCAGGCCGAACCGACGGTCAGATGGTGGGACCGTCTCCCCCGGCCGCCTCGAGGTCTGGAGTCGCCAGGTGGTCGACGAGCCGCGCAAGAGCCGGCAGCGCGGCACGGACCGTCACACGATCATCCGGGGCGAGGCGGTCCAGCGCGTTGCCGATCCGCTGCTCGTGCGCCCGGGCCCAGTCGTCGAGCTTGAGGTGGCCGGCCGCGGTCAGCGCGACGACGGCCACCCGCCGGTCGGATGCGTCCGGGACCCGCGTGACGAGCCCGTTCTCGACGAGAACCTGAACAAGACCGCTGACGGTGTTGGGCGCGAGCCGTAACAAGGTTGCCAGCTCGCCCACCCGGACCGAACCGTGCTCGTCCAGGGCGAGCAGCAGCTCGACCTGCGCCATGGGAAGCGACTCCCAGGGGTAGTCGGTGCGGATGGACGTGCGCAGCGCCCGCCGAAGCCGGGTCACGACCGCCGTGAGCGTCTTCGCCTCGACCGACATCGCGCGCGTGGCGGCACTCTCGACCGCACCGGATGCCATACGCGCATCGTAGCCGTGACCACGTCGGTATGCGACTATGTCGGTTAGCGACATACCTGAGCGACGGCCCGAGGGAACGAGATCCGATGATGCTGGCATACCTCCCGAGCCCGTCCCAGGGGGTGTGGCACCTGGGTCCGGTCCCCATCCGCGCCTACGCGCTGTGCATCCTGGCCGGGATCGTCGTGGCGACCTGGTGGACTCGGCGCCGATGGGTCGCTCACGGCGGGACGGCCGACGACGTCCTCGACGTCGTGATGTGGGCGGTGCCCTTCGGGATCATCGGCGGCCGGCTCTACCACGTGATCACCGACCCCGAGCTCTACTTCACCGCGGGCAAGCAGCCCATCCGGGCGCTGTACATCTGGGACGGCGGCCTGGGCATCTGGGGAGCGGTCGCACTTGGCGCGGTCGGGGCCTGGATCGGCTGTCGACGGCACGGCATCCGACTCGCCGACTTCGCCGACGTCGTGGCGCCCGGGCTCGTGGTGGCTCAGGCGATCGGCAGGTGGGGCAACTACTTCAACCAGGAGCTGTATGGCGGCCCGACCACCCTGCCGTGGGCGCTGCAGATCGACCCGGCGCACCGGCCCGCAGACACGCCGAGCATCGGGCTCTACCACCCGACCTTCCTGTACGAGTCGATCTGGGACATCGGCGTAGCCGTGCTCCTGGTGTGGGCCGGGCGCAGGTTCGGGTTGCGCAACGGGCGGCTGTTCGCGCTGTACGTCGCCGCGTACACGGTCGGGCGCGCCTGGATCGAGGCGCTGCGCGTCGACCACGCCAACCACGTGCTCGGCCTGCGGCTCAACGACTGGACCAGTGTGATCGTGTTCGCGGTCGCCGTGGCGTTCTTCGTCGTCCGTGGTCGCCACCGTGCAGCCGAGCCCGTTCCCGCCACGATCGCTGCGGCCTGATCGGAGCCCGACCACGATGCTGAGCGCGCTGACCAGGGAGCACGCCAGACCGGCACGGGTACGCGACTGGCCTCACGCGTGGTGGCTCGCGGTGGCGACGGTGTGCTTCGGGGCCTTCATGGGTCAGCTCGACGCGAGCATCGTGACCCTGGCCTACCGCCCGTTGCGCAGCGAGTTCGGCGCGTCGCTGGCCGCCGTGCAGTGGGTCTCCCTGTCCTACCTGCTCGTCCTTGCCGCGCTGCTCATCCCGGTTGGTCGCCTGGCCGACGCCCACGGTCGCAAGCTCGTGTACCTGTACGGGTTCGTCGTCTTCTCCGCCGCGTCGGCGGCCTGCGGGCTCGCACCGTCCCTCGGCGCGCTGATCGCCTTCCGCGCGATCCAGGGCGTCGGCGCCGCGATGCTCCAGGCCAACAGCATCGCGCTCGTCCTCGCCAGCGCCCCCCGCGATCGGATGCGCACCGCTCTCGGCGTCCAGGCCGCGGCCCAGGCGATCGGCCTCGCCCTCGGACCCACCGTCGGTGGTCTGCTCGTCTCGACGCTCGGGTGGCGGTGGGTGTTCGGCATCAACGTCCCCGTCGGCGTCGTGGCGGTGGTCGCCGGCGTGTACCTCCTCCCCCGCAGCCGGTCGCTCACCCCCGCCCGGGTGTGGGACCGGTCCGGGGTCGCGCTGCTCGCGGCCGCGACCACAGCCGGGCTTCTCGGGGTGTCGGCGGCGTCGGGGCTCGGGCTGCCAGGCTGGGCACCGACCGTTCTCCTGGTCCTGGCCGCGGCGTGCGTAGCCGCGTTCCTGCTGCGCGAGCGCCGTGCAGCCGCCCCGCTGCTCGACCCGACCCTCTTCGGCGACCGCACGGTCAGCGCCGGGCTCGTCGGTGCCCTGTGCGGCTACCTGGTGCTGTTCGGTCCGCTGGTCCTCGTCCCGATCGTCCTCACCGACGCCGGCTCGTCCGAGCTGCAGGCCGGGCTCGTCCTCACGGCACTGCCCGCCGGGTTCGCCCTCGCGGTGACGCTGGGCGAACGCATGCTCCCGAGCTCATGGAGCGACCGCGGCCGCGCCACCCTCGGTGCGGCGCTCGGCCTCGTCGTCGTGGCTGCGCTGATCGCCGCACCCCTGACGGCGCCGTGGCTTCTCCCTCTGCTGGGCACCCTCGGCGTGGCCCTGGGTCTGTTCACCCCCGCGAACAACAGCCTCGTCATGCGCGCCGTCCCGAGCCATGCCGCCGGGACGGGCGGAGGACTGCTCAACATGACCCGTAGCCTCGGCACCGCGCTCGGCGTCGCTGCCGTGACGCTCGCGCTACACCTGCGCCCGGGCGGCGCGCACCTGTTCGATGGGCCCCGGACCGCCCTCGTCGTGCTCGGCGCCGCCGCGCTCGTCGCTCTGATCTCCGCGCGACTGCTTCCCTCAGCCGGCCAGCATCCCGTCGCCTGAGCGTCAGAACAGCCCAGGGATGCTCCGGGCCGCGGTGTAGAGCGCCACGACGACGAGAAGCAGGGTGAACGCAAGGTTCAGGCGCGCAGGTCCGACTCGCGAGACGACGCGGCTGCCCAGGAGGCTTCCCACCACGCCCGCCATCGTGAAGCCGCCGATCACCCACCAGTCGAGCGTCACGCCGTGGCCCAGCCGGAACAGCAGCGCGCTGAAGCTGTTGATCGCGATCACCAGCAACGACGTCCCCACGGCCACGGGCATCGACACGCCCAGCGCCAGGACCAGGGCCGGCACGACCACGAACCCGCCACCCACACCGAAGAACCCCGTGAGCAGACCGACTCCAGACGCCGTGAGCACGACCGTGACGGCACGCCGGCAGTCACACGTGACGGCTGGTCGCACCGTCAGGATGGGCCGGGCGGCCATGGCGACGGCCACCGCGCCGGCAGAGGCGAGACGGGCCTGGGCACGGCGGCGTCGGGTCATCAGGGCTGCCACCGCCAGCATCAGCACCGAGAAGCCAGCCAGGAGGACATCCTGGCGCACGGCCGCCGAGAGCTGGGAGCCGAGGTACGAGCCGGCGACCCCGAGGATGCCGAACACGATTCCCTGGGCCACGCTGACGCGCGCGGCACGCCGGTGCGGGATCATCCCGATGACGGACGTGACGCCGACGATGAGGAGCGATCCCGTGGTCGCTGCGCGTGAGTCCTGGCCGAACACGTAGACGAGAGCCGGGACGGTGAGGATCGAGCCGCCACCCCCGAGTGCACCGAGGCTGAGCCCGATCAGCAGACCGACGGGGATGACCAGCGCGAGCATGTGATGTCCTTCTTCTCCGGGGGTCAGAACCTGACGAGCCCGGGTCAGCCTGTCGCGCTGCTCTCCGCGACCAGGGCGAGTCCTGAGTCGGCCGCATGCTCGCTGAACGTGTCGTCGACCGCCACCACCCGCTGGTGTCCGTTGGCTATGAGGAAGGACGCCGCGATCGACGCGCGGTAGCCGGCGGCGCAGTGGACCCACACCTCGCCGGTCGGCACGTCCCCGAGACGTTCGAGGAGGGAGTGCAGCGGGACGTGCACGGCGCCGTCGATGTGGGACTCTCGCCACTCGCTCACGCGCCGGACGTCGAGAACCGTGACCCGACGGTGGTGGCGGACCTGGGCGAGATCGGCGAACGTGGCGCGCTCGAGATGGCCGAGCGGACCGTCGGTCCAGTCCCGTGGTCCGCCGGTGGCCGCTGCCGACGGAGCGTCGATGCCGATCCGGACGAGCTCCCGCTGGGCCTCAGCGACCTGCGACGGGCTCTCTCCCAGCAGGGTGACAGGGGTCCCCCACGGGATGAGCCACCCGAGGTACGTCGCGAACTGCCCGTCGAGCCCGAAGTTGAACGTGCCAGGGACATGACCCACCGCGAACGCCGAGCGCGTGCGCAGATCGACCAGCCACTCCCCGGCGTTCAGGCGACGGGCCAGCTCCGCCTTGTCGGCACGCCGCGGCGCGCTGAGGTCCGCGCCCGACGGCCCGCGCGAGTTCGCAGGGCCCATGTGGACGTAGTAGGCGGGGTGCGCATCGAGACCGCCGATGATCTCCGCGACGTACGCCTCCTCGCCCTTGGTCAAGGCGGGGTTGCTGAGCCGCTCCGTCCCTATGGTCGACCCCGTGGCCCCGGACGTCGTGGCCGTGGCCGAGCAGAAGCTGCCGAATCCGTGCGTGGGCATGACGGCCGTGTCGTCGGGCAGCTCGCGGGCGAGGGCACGCGCCGAGGCGAACTGGTGGTGGGCGAGGGTGCGGGTGTGCTCCGGGCCCAGGAGATCAGGGCGGCCGGTCGAGCCGAACAGCAACGACCCACCCGAGAAGACCGCGGGATGCTCCCCCTCGAGCACGTAGGACAGGTGGGTGAAGGTGTGCCCCGGTGTCGGCACGACACGGACCCGCAGCTCAGCGCTCACCTCGATGAGGTCGCCGCCACGGATCGGCACTCGATCGAACGAGACCACGTCGTCGGCATTGACGAGGTACGCCGCGCCGGTCTGCTGCGCGAGCGCGAAGCCCCCGGTGACGTAGTCGTTGTGGATGTGGGTCTCGAAGACGTGCGTGACGCGCACACCGGCCTCGGCTGCGGCGGCGAGCACCCGGTCGATGTCGCGCTGAGGGTCGACGACGAGCGCCACGCGCCCGTCATGAACGAGGTAGCTGCGGTCGCCGAGCGACGGGGTGTCGATGGCGACGATCGTCGTGGTCATGTCACGCGGGCCTTTCCAGGAGAGGCGTCAGCTCATGCAGATCGATACCCCTCGGGGTATGTTGACCCTACAACCGGAGGGCTCGTCCCCGCATTCCGACCTCCAGAGCCACACCCCTTGAGTGCCATCGCCTCGTCTCACGCCCGCTGGAGGAGCATGTCCCCGGTCATCACCACCCCGACGGAGCCGCGTCGCACCCTCGAAGCGGCTGCCCTCGCGCTGCGCAGCTGGACGCCTCGGCAGCGCCTGGCGTCGGGCGTCTTCGCCGTCGCCTTCGCGCTCCTGATCGGCATCCCGACGGTGCTCATCCCCAACCCGGTCTTCGGCCGCGAGGTACCGGTCCAGGCCTGGAACTACCCCGTCTGGATCGCCTCGTCGATCCTCGCCGGGATGCTCGCCGCGACCTACGTCCGCAGCGCACGCGACCAGGACGGTGCGACGGCCGCCGACGAACCGGCCGACACGGTCGACGCGCCGAGCAGGTTCGGGATGGTCGGCGGCGTCCTGGCCTGGTTCGCGGTCGGCTGCCCGGTGTGCAACAAGCTCGCCCTGCTGGCCCTCGGATACTCGGGGGCCATCACGTGGTTCGCCCCCGTCCAGCCCTACCTCGCGGCCGCGGCGCTCCTCATGACCGCGGGCGCGCTGCTGGTGCGCCTGCGTGGGCAGATCCTGTGCTCGACGCCGCGGATCAGCCGTCGCCGCCAGCCGGTCACCCCCACGACGGGAGCCGGTCGGTGACCGCCGGCGTCGTCCTGCACCTGACCGAGGCCGCCGCGGGCAAGCAGCGCGCCGTCCTCCGTAACGCGCTGAACCTGCTTCCGGAGGTGGAGGTCGGCACGCCCATCGAGGTCGTGGTGCACGGCGAGGCGATCACCCTGGCACGCCCCGGTCAGGCCACGGCGGACGCCCTCGCGGAAGCGCAGGACGCCGGCATCACCATCGTCGTGTGCCGCAACTCGCTGCGGTCGCAGGACCTGACGGATCGCGACCTCGTGCACGGGGCGGTCGTCGTGCCGTCGGGCGTCGCGCACCTCGTCGCTCGACAGCTCGAGGGCTGGGCCTACCTGCGGCCGTGAGGGCCTGCGGGTCTGGCGGAGGTTGGTCGAGGTCGGCGTGGGGCCCCGATGCCGTCAGGGCTCCCGCGGCGACGCCGGGCTGCGGGGAAGGCGGATCGTGATCGTCGTCCCGGCACCCTCACGCGAGGCTGCCTCGATCGCTCCGCCGTGCGCCATGACGATCTCGCGCGCGACGGCCAGTCCGATGCCCGACCCCGCGACCTGGCGTGCCGCTCGGCCCCGCCAGAGCCGGTCGAAGACATGGGGCAGCTCGTCGGCGGCGATCCCCGGACCCGAGTCGACCACCTCCACGACGGCCTGGTCGCCCTCCGACCGCACCACGACAGTCACGCGGTCACCCGGGCGGCAGTAGCGCGCGGCGTTGGCCAGCAGGTTGCCCACCGCCTGGTGCAGACGGTCGGAGTCCGCCCGGACCGGCACAGGTTCGTCGAACCGGCCGTCCACCACGAGCCCCGCCGCCCGCAGCTGGGGCTCCCGCACGGCCAGCTCGTCGCGCGCGACCCGTGACAGGTCGACCTCGGCCCGCGCGACCGACACCCGGCTCGCCTCGGCTGCCGACAGCTCGGCGAGATCGCTGACCACGCGCCCCAGCCGCAACGACTGGTCATGCAGACCCGCGAGCCCGTGCGGGCTCGGCTCGACCAGCCCGTCACGGAGCTCCTCGAGCCCCGCCTGGAGAGCCGCGAGGGGCGTGCGCAGCTCGTGGGCGACGTCGGCCGTGACGTTGCGCCGCTCCTGCTCCGAGCGAGCGACCGTCTCCGCCATCGAGTCGAAGGCATGCGCCAGCTCGCCGATCTCGCCCGGCCCCGTCACGCCCGCGCGTGCACTGCGGTCCCCCGCGGTGAATGCCCGTGCGGCGCTCGTCATGGCTGCGATCGGACGCGTGAGCCGCCGGGTCACCGCCCAGCTCGCGAGCACCGCGACCAGGAGTGCGACCACAGCGGCCACGGCGATCCACGACCAGGCCACGTCGCGGGCTCCTGTCCCGGCCGCCGTCAGGTAGACGAGACGCACTGCGCCGACGACGACACCGTTCGCCGTCACGGCTGCCTCGAAGACACCCGCGCCGCCGGCCGGCCCGAGGCCACCCTTGCCCTGTCCACCCGGAGCGCCGGAGCCGCCGCCCACCGAGGCCCCGGCCGCGTCGACCACGAACAGGCGCGCCCCCGCAGCCTCGGCGATCGCACCGGCACGGCTGAGGTCGGCCCCCGCCCAGCCGTCGATCCGCTCGTACGCGGCCCCCGCCGCGTTCGACGCAGCCTCTGTCGCCTGCTGACGGTCGGCCTTCTGGGAGACCTCCATGCCGCGCCCGACACCGACCAGCGCCGCAGCCGTCAGGAGGGCGACCGAGGACACCGCGACCAGCACGAACGCGAGCAGCATCCGCCGGCCGAGCGGACCGAGACCGAACCGCCCGGGGTTCATCGCGGATCGTCTCGACGCAGTCGCAGCCGGTAGCCGACACCGAGCACGGTCTCCACCAGGTCGGACCCGTCCGGCCCGAGCTTGTGCCGCAGGTTCTTGACGTGCGAGTCGATGGTCCGCTCGTAGCCGGCGTACTCGTACCCCCGCACGCGGTTGACCAGCTCGTAGCGTGAGAACACCCGCTCCGGAGCCGCGGCGACGGCCGTGAGCAGCCCCCACTCGGTCGGGGTCAGATCAAGCTCGCGGCCGTCCAGCCATGCCTCGTGCCGCAGCTCGTCGATCCGCAGCCTGCCCTCGCCATAGGTCGCAGCGCCGGACGCGCCGGTCGGCCCGCCGACACGGTGCAGGACCGCCTGGACGCGCAGGACGACCTCGGCGGGACTGAACGGCTTGGTGACGTAGTCGTCCGCGCCGAGCTGCAGGCCGCGGATGCGGTCGTCGACGCCGCTGCGAGCGGTCAGGACGATGACCGGTGGGTGCCCCGCCGCGCTGATCTCGCGGAGCACCTCGGTCCCGTCGAGATCAGGAAGGCCGAGGTCGAGCACCACCAGGTCCGGCGGAGCCGAGGTGAGCAACCGGATCGCCTCAGCGCCGGTCCCTGTGGTGAGCACGGAGAGGCCGGCGCGCTCGAGGTAGCGGCGCAGCACCTCGCGGATGTCGCGCTCATCCTCGACGACCAGCACGGTGGGCATGCCCCATCTTGGCGTGCCGCGCACGGTCGGGAGCGCCGATCGGCGGTGGTTCGCATCTCCGGCCGCAAACTCCACACCGTCTCCACAGGGATCCCGAGGGTCCTGCAGACTCGCGCGGCACCGTGAGGTCGTCCCCAGGAAGACACCAACGAAGGAGCACCTCATGCGTACCAGGACCCGCATCACCACGGCGATCACCACCGGTGTCGTCGCGACCGCACTTCTCGCCTCACCCGCGCTGGCCCGCGCGCAGGACGGCGGCATCGGGCCTGACCAGACCCGCACCAACCAGCAGACCATGCAGCAGGTCGGCGCCTGTGACGGCACCGGCGTCGCGGCGGGTCCCCGCGGGGGCCAGAGCCTTCAGGGCAACGGTGGCCAGGCCCGCGGTGCCGGGATGGGCACGGGAGCCCGCGCGGACCTCACCGGCGTGGCGAGCGGCACGTTGACCGACACGCAGAAGTCAGCGATCGCTGCGCTCGCCGAGGAGGAGAAGCTCGCCCACGACCTGTACGTCGCCTTCGCCGACCAGTACGGCACGCGAGCGTTCACCCGGATCGCGAATGCCGAGACCCAGCACCTGACGGAGGTCCGCGTCATCCTCGACCGGTACTCGATCACCGACCCGACCGCAGACCGCGCAGCGGGGACGTTCGCGACAGCAGCGACCCAGGACCTGTACAACACGCTGCTCGCCGACGGCTCGGTCAGCGTCGATGCCGCCTACGCGGCAGCTCGCACGGTCGAGTCGACCGACATCACGGACCTCAAGTCCGCCGTCATCGGCGTCACCGCCCCGGATGCGCTGCAGGTGTACACCAACCTGCTCGCGGGGTCCGAGCGCCACCTCGTGGCGTTCGGCGGCTGACCGACAGCGGCCAGCCGGCGCGCGCCCGACGTCTGGGGCTCGCCATCCATCGGATGGCGAGCCCCAGACAGGTCATGAGCGAGGACGAGCGGGCGGCTCCGTGATACCCTGGGGGGTATGTCTCTCACCTCTCGCGCAGTCGCCGTCGCGCTCGCCGCCGTCCTCTCCGTCGCCGGGCTCAGCGCGTGCTCCAGCGGCCCTGACGCGGTGACCGATGTCAGCGTCGCCAGCTCGGCTTCCGTCCTCGCTCAGCCCGGCATCACCCTCATCGACGTGCGGACCCCGACCGAGTACGCGTCCGGACACCTCGCAGACGCGGTCAACATCGACGTCAACAGCGACACGTTCGACAGCCAGGTCGGGCAGCTGCCGAAGGACGGCGCGTACTTCGTCTACTGCCACAGCGGCAACCGCTCCGCCGCGGCGACCGCCCGCATGGCCAAGCTGGGCTTCACGACGATCTACAACCTCACCGGCGGGGTCGCCGACTGGCAGGCCAACGGCGGCGCGCTCGTCACGAGCTGACCGACCCGGCCGCCGTCGGCCGGCTGCACTCAGTCGAGGTAGTCGCGCAGCGTCTGGGACCGCGAGGGGTGACGAAGCTTCGACATCGTCTTCGCCTCGATCTGCCGGATCCGCTCGCGCGTGACCCCGTAGACCTTGCCGATCTCGTCGAGCGTCTTGGGCTGCCCGTCCGTCAGGCCGAACCGCATCGTCACGACGCCGGCCTCGCGCTCGGACAACGTGTCGAGGACTCGTCCCAGCTGCTCACGGAGCAGCGTGAAGCTGACCGCGTCGATCGCGACCATCGCCTCGGAGTCCTCGATGAGGTCGCCGAACTGGCTGTCGCCCTCCTCGCCGAGCGGGGTCTGGAGCGAGATGGGCTCGCGGCCGTACTTCTGGACCTCCACGACCTTCTCCGGGGTCATGTCGAGATCCTTGGCCAGCTCCTCCGGCGTGGGCTCACGACCCAGCGTCTGGAACAGGTGCCGCTGCACGCGGGCGAGCTTGTTGATGATCTCGACCATGTGCACCGGGATGCGGATGGTGCGCGACTGGTCGGCCATCCCCCGGGTGATCGCCTGCCGGATCCACCAGGTGGCGTACGTCGAGAACTTGAAGCCCTTGGAGTAGTCGAACTTCTCGACCGCGCGGATCAGACCGGCGTTGCCCTCCTGGATGAGGTCGAGGAACAGCATGCCTCGCCCGGTGTACTTCTTGGCGATCGAGACGACCAGCCGGAGGTTCGCCTCGAGGAGGTGGTCCTTGGCTCGGCGACCGTCGGCAGCGATCAGCTCGAGCTCCCGCTTCGATGCGCCCTTGTGGACCGCCGAACCCTGGAGGAGGTGGTCGGCGAAGAGCCCGGCCTCGATCCGCAGGGCGATCGTCACCTCCTCTTCGGCCGTGAGAAGCCGGACGCGGCCGATCGCCTTGAGGTAGTCCTTGACGGGATCGAGCGTCGCGCCCGCGGTCGAGATCACCGCGGCGGGAGCGTCGTCCTCGCTCGCCGAGAGGATGAAGCCGTCGTCCGCCGTCGAGACGATCACGCGGTCATCCGACGTCGAGACCAGGTCGGGGGTGGTGAGCGTCGTAGTCATGGGGTGATGGCCCTCTCATCCAGGCACCGAGCGACATCTCGGCCAGTTGCCGCACACGCCTGCCACCGCGAGACCACGGGGCCCCGGTGAACCTGAGGATGCCGATCTGGAGAGTCGGACGCAGACCCCGGTCTGACAGACCGGGCCGCTATGCGACCTTCATTGTAGCGGAGGGCCCCGCCGGGGCCCCTGGGCCGTCCGACTCGGACCCGATGAGCGCCAGGAGCATCCGGAAGGCCGCACCGCCGAGCTCGCGCGGCACAGCCCGACCTGCCACCCCTTCCGGGTCGCACGGGGCACCGTCCGACTCCCCGACGTGGTGCTGCGCTGATGCCTGTGCGGCAACCTCGACCACGGGCAGGTTGACGCATCTCACCTCGCGGGAGGGAGCGATGAGGATCGCACCGTCGATCAACGTGCCGCCCAACCTGACCAGGGCCCGGCGCTCCCAGCCGGCCGCCGAGCCGTCGCCCGCGGCGGAGAACACGAGTAGCCCATAGCCGGACCCCGTGGCGGCCGCTGACACGCCCTTCAGCACCTCGCCGGCCCACTGCCCGAGCTC
>NZ_DASUIR010000109.1:0-10256 GCF_036279715.1 Cellulomonas sp.
ACTCGGCACCAGCGCCTGGACGGCCGTGCACCACGCGTTCACGTCGCCCACCCCGGAGTGGATCGACACGTTCGAGCAGAACCCCGGGGCAGCGCTCGCCTACGCCTACGACATCGTCTGCAACGGCAACGAGATCGGTGGTGGCTCGATCCGTATCCACCGCCGCGACGTCCAGGAGCGCGTCTTCGGGGTCATGGGCATCGACGAGGCCGAGGCGCAGGAGAAGTTCGGCTTCCTGCTCGACGCCTTCCAGTTCGGCGCGCCGCCGCACGGCGGGATCGCACTCGGCTGGGACCGCGTCGTGGCTCTGCTCACGGGGTCGGAGTCGATCCGCGACGTCATCGCGTTCCCGAAGTCGGGCGGCGGCTACGACCCGCTGACCGGCGCCCCGGCGCCGATCACGCCCGAGCAGCGCCGCGACGCCGGTGTGGACGCCAAGCCGAAGGTCGTCGCTGTCGCAGCGGAGTAGCGCGCGCTCGTCGGCGCGGGCGGCCTCACCATCGTCGGGGAGGCCGCACCTCGCCGGTGAACGCCTGGTGCCGCCGTGGCTCGTCCTGGGTGGCGGCCGCGGGGTCCACGAGCGCGCCGGACTCGGGATCGAGCCGCAGCGTGACGGGGCGCGCCGCGAACGAGCGAGCCCACATGCCGCGTAGCAGCGGCCAGGCCAGCGCGGCGAGAGCGACCAGGGCGAGGAACGGGATCACCGCGAGCGGGCGCACAGGACCGCCGGCGAGCCGTCCCATCACGTAGAGCAGCCGCGCGCCCACGAGCAGGAACGAACCTGACGCGACGCGGGCCCGCCGACGCAGGCGCAGGTAGGCGACGCGGTCGATCGGCGGTGGCGAGACCACGGTGCGGATGCCGTCAGTGCGTGATCGCGAGGCGCGCGTAGAGCCGGCGCAGGAACGGCGGCGACCACCAGTTGCCCCGCCCGAGCACCGTCATCGTCGCGGGGACGAGCAGCAGCCGCACGACCGTCGCGTCGATGAGGACAGCGACCGCCAGCGCGAAGCCGACCTCCTTGATGACCAGCAGCTTGCCCGCGACGAAGCCCGCGAACACCACGATGATGATCGCCGCCGCGGACGTGATGATCCGTCCCGAGCGCTGCAGGCCGAGCCGCACCGCGTCGTCGTTGGAGAGGCCCGAGTCGTGCAGCTCCTTGATCCGCGACAGCAGGAACACCTCGTAGTCCATCGCCAGCCCGAAGGCGAAGGCGATGACGAGGACGAGGACGTAGGTCTCGATGCCACCCGTCGACACGAAGCCGAGCAGACCGGACAGGTGCGCGTCCTGGAACACCCAGACCAGGACGCCGAGCGAGGCGGCGATGGAGATCGCGTTCGTCAGCAGCGCCTTGATGGGGATGACGACGGACCCGGTCATGAGGAACAGCAGGACGAGGGTGGCCAGCGCGACGATCGCGACGGCCCAGGGAACCCGGGACATCAACGACGCCGTGAAGTCCAGCTGCCCGGCCGCCTGCCCGGTCACCCACACGGGGAACGGCGCGTCGAGGGCGCGCACCTCCCTGACGACTCGCTCCGCGACAGCGCCGCCAGGGTCGGTGGCGTCAGGCCGCACCCCGATGACGACGTGCGAGCCGGTCGGCGACGGGGGATCGACCGACGCGACATCGGCAAGACCGCCGAGCTGCGCAGCCCAGGTGGTCGCCGCCTCGAGCGAGGTCTGGGCGACGACCATGACGGGGGCGGTCGTGGCCGCGGGGTATTCACGGGCCAGGAGCTGCACGTAGTCGCGCTGGTCGCTGCCGAGCGGCAGCAGCTGCGTCGTCGAGTTGCGCAGCTCGAGGTGGGTCAAGGGCACGGCAAGGGCGCCCAGCAGCGCGAGCGCACCGAGCATGACCCACCACGGGTGGCGCTGCACGCGACCGGTGAGCCGGGAGAAGATGCCCTCCTCGGACTGCACGTCGGCGGTGCGGGCCAGCAGCGTGCGGAGGACGGGCACGCGTGAGATGAGCCCCGGTCGCACGAGCCGGCGGCCGAACAGGACGAGCATCGCGGGCACGAGCGTGAGCGCTGTGGCCACAGCCACGACGATCACCGCGACGCCCGCTGCGCTGACGGCACGCAGGATCTGAGGACGGAAGACGAGCAGGCCCGCGATCGAGATCGCGACCGTCAGGGCGGAGAACGTGACGGTGCGCCCCGCCGTCGACATGGTGCGGACGAGGGCGGTCACCACAGCGCCGTCGCCGCGCCGACGCCTCGCCGCGAGGCCGCCGTCCCCGTCGGTGAGGTGATGCAGCTCCTCGCGGAACCGGGACACGATGAGCAGCCCGTAGTCGATCGAGAGGCCGAGGCCGAGGATCGTCACGACATTGACGACCGACGAGTCGAGGTCGATGACGTAGGACAGCCCGAGCAGGGCACCGAGCCCGCCGGCGATCGACGCGATCGCGCCGACCATCGGCATCGAGGCGGCCAGGAAGCCGCCGAACACCATGATCATCACGAGGAGCGCCGCTGGCAGGGCGATCGTCTCGCCGGTGAGCAGGTCCTTCTCCACCTGGGACGTGATGGCGTCGAAGATGAGCGTCGCACCGCCGACCTGCCCGGTCGCGTCGGGTGCGACGGCTCGCAGGTCGGCCGGCACCTGGTCGAGCCGCCGCTCGACGGCGCGCAGCGCGGTGGACTCGGCGGACGAGGAGAGTCCGGGCGTCAGCTCGACGACGAGGAGGAAGCCGTGCTTGTCCTGGGCGATCAGAGGTGCGGCCGCCGGGTTGGCCGCTCCGCCGGGAAGGACGAGTGGGTCGATGACGGACGCGACCCCGCCGATGGCCATGAGGTCGGACCGCGCCGAGGTCAGGGCGTCGCCCAGGCCGGCCGTCGAGGGGTCGACGTTCTGCACCGCGAGCGTCAGCGATGCGCCGCTCGTGCTCGCGTCGCGCAGGATGCCATTGGCGGTCGAGCTCTGCGAGCCCGGAACCGATGGCTCACCGGTGGTCAAGCGGTCGAACAGGTTCTCCCCGCTGACCCCGAACAGCGCGAGACCGAACCCCAGAACGGTGATGACGAGCCACGCAAGAAGGGCGCGACGGGGATGGTGGGCGACTGCGCGACCTAGGCTCTCGAACACGCTGACCAGCATCCCAGCACTCCGGGTCGCCGCGCACACCCAACGAGGGCGAAGAGTCCTCCTCCGCGGTGCGTAGGCTCGACGCATGGACCTGTTCGACACCGTGAGCTCGACGACGCAGGGGCTCCCTGTCGCGTCGGCGGGCTCGCCGCTCGCGGTCCGGATGCGACCCCGGACTGTCGAGGAGGTCGCTGGGCAGGCGCACCTCCTGGTGCCGGGCTCCCCGCTGCGGCGTCTCGTCGAGCCCGGCGATGCCAACGCGCGCCGCGCCGCGCCCACGTCGGTGGTCCTGTGGGGCCCGCCGGGGACGGGCAAGACAACCCTCGCGTACCTCATCGCCGCGACGTCGGGCCGCCGGTTCGTCGAGCTGTCGGCCGTCACCGCGGGGGTCAAGGACGTCCGCGCCGTGATCGAGGACGCCCGTCGCAGGCTCGCGACCGACGGCGGCGAGACCGTCCTGTTCATCGACGAGGTCCACCGGTTCACCAAGGCCCAGCAGGACGCGCTGCTGCCGAGCGTCGAGAACCGGTGGGTGACGCTCGTGGCTGCGACCACCGAGAACCCGAGCTTCTCGGTGAACTCGCCTCTCCTGTCGCGGTCGCTGCTGCTGACGCTCCAGCCGCTCGACGTCGAGGACGTGCGACTGCTCGTGCGGCGGGCGATCGAGGACGAGCGGGGGTTCGGCGGCACTGTCTCACTGACCGACGACGCGGAGAACCACCTCCTGCGGCTCGCAGGGGGAGATGCGCGCAAGGCGCTGACGATCCTCGAGGCCGCCACGGGCGCCGCGCTGACCGGACCGGTCGACGACGCGTCGGGCACGACGCCGGTCGTCATCGACCTGGCAACGGTCGAGCGCGCGATCGACGTGGCGGCGGTGCGGTACGACCGCGACGGGGACCAGCACTACGACGTGATCAGCGCGTTCATCAAGTCGATGCGCGGCTCCGACGTCGACGCTGCGCTGCACTACCTCGCGCGGATGGTCGCGGCGGGGGAGGACCCCCGGTTCATCGCGCGCCGCATCGTCATCGCCGCGGCCGAGGAGGTCGGCATGGCCGACCCGAGCGCGCTGCAGACCGCGGTCGCGGCCGCCCAGGCGGTGGCGCTCATCGGCATGCCGGAGGCGCGGATCATCCTGGCGGAGGCCGTCGTGCACGTGACGACAGCGCCCAAGTCGAACGCGTCGTACCAGGGGATCGACGCCGCGCTGGCCGACGTGCGCGCCGGGCGCATCGGCACCGTCCCGATGCACCTGCGTGACGCCCACTACGCCGGTGCCCGCCCGCTCGGGCACGGTCAGGACTACCGGTACGCGCACGACGAGCCCCATGCCGTTGCCGCGCAGCAGTACCTGCCCGACGAGCTTGTCGGCACGCGGTACTACACGCCGTCGGACCGCGGCTACGAACGGTCGGTCGGGGAGCGGCTCGACCGCATCCGCGCGATCCTGTCCTCCGGCGAGGCCAGCGCCCCGGATCGCTGAGCGCGCAGGCGGCGCCCAGGGGGTTCGCACCGCCGGGGTTCGGGCGACGGCCCCGAGACGGTATGATCGGGAAGTTGCCTGGCGGGTGTTGGGCGTGCGCGAGCACGGACATGCCGGTCGGGTGACCACCTGGGGCCTCAGCCGCCGCGATCCGCACGACGGGATCGCACCATGGTCGGCCCCACGCCCGCCGGAGACCTCCGCGTCCGGGTGTGACGTCTACAACGACAGGAAGTTCGTCTGTGAGCAGTGTGACCCGTGCACGTCGCCAGGTGCGTCTTTCGCGCGCCCTCGGCCTCGCGCTGACGCCCAAGGCCGTCAAGCACTTCGAGAAGCGTCCCTACCCGCCCGGCGAGCACGGCCGCGCGCGTCGCCGCACCGAGTCGGACTACGCGGTCCGCCTGCGGGAGAAGCAGCGTCTGCGCGCCCAGTACGGCATCCGTGAGAAGCAGCTCGCCCGTGCGTTCGAGGACGCCCGCAAGGCCCCGGGGCTGACCGGTGAGGCGCTCGTCGAGAACCTCGAGACGCGTCTCGACGCGCTCGTGCTGCGCTCCGGCTTCGCCCGCACGATCCTCCAGGCCCGCCAGGTCGTCGTGCACCGCCACATGCTGGTCGACGGCAAGATCGTGGACCGTCCGTCGTTCCGCGTGAAGCCGGGCCAGACCATCCAGGTCAAGCCGAAGAGCCAGGCGACCGTGCCGTTCCAGGTCGCCGCCGCTGGCGCCCACCGCGACGTGCTCCCGGCCGTCCCGGGCTACCTCGAGGTCAAGCTCGAGAAGCTCAGCTCGGTCCTGGTGCGTCACCCGAAGCGCGCCGAGGTCCCCGTGACCTGCGAGGTCCAGCTCGTCGTCGAGTACTACGCCCGCTGACGCGAGCAGCTGGAGCTACCGCAACGCCCCGTGTGCGCCGCCTGCGGCGGGCACGGGGCGTTGCGCTGTCCAGGTAGTGTCGGGAGAGGTGATTCGTGGCCACGGATCGGGGAAGGACGGGACATGTCGGTCGGAGACGTCGCGGGACTCATCGCGGCGATCGCATTCGTGCTGCTCGTCGGCTTCCTCGCGCTGCCCTTGGTCAAGCTGGGCCGCGTTCTGGACGAGGCGCGCGTCTCGGTCAAGGAGCTGACCGACCACACGGTGCCTGTGCTCGACGAGGCCGCCTCGGCGGTCGCCTCGACCAACGTGCAGATCGAGCGTGTAGACGCCATCACGTCGTCGGCCGCGCAGGTCTCCGAGAACGTCTCCGCGCTCACGTCCCTCTTCGCGGCCACGGTCGGGGGGCCCATGATCAAGGTCGCCGCGTTCTCCTACGGCGTGCGTCGGGCCCTGGCCGGACTGGGTGCGAGCGCCCGCGCATCGAGGAGCAAGCGGTGAAGCGCCTCGTGTGGATCGCGATCGGGGCTGCGGTCACCGTCGTCGTGATCCGCAAGGGTGCCGAGCTGAACGAGCGCTACCTGCCCGCGGGGGCGCGCGATGCCGTCGGGACCCTCGGTCGGGTCACCAGCGCCGCACGGACCGCCAAGACGGAGTTCCTCGCCGGTCTGGCCGAGCGCGAGGCCGAGCTGCGTCACGACCTGATCGGCGACGTCGACGTCGAGGCCCTCCGCTCCGAGCGCGCGCGAGACCGTGCGGACCGCGCGCACGATGGACGTACCGCGCGCACGGGCCGCGGGTGGGCGGACGGACCGACCGAGGACCCCGAGGACGACGGAGACGACGGCCTCCCGTACTCGTTCTTCTGAGCCTCGGCTCCACCAGCACCAGAACGCAGACCTTGCACGACCGGCGGACGTCGCCCGGTCACCCCAGCACAGACGAACACCGAGGACATCATGCTTACCGCCGAGATCCGCCAGCGTTGGCTCGACTACTTCGAGGGCCACGGGCACACCGTCGTCCCGTCGGCCCCGCTCATCTCGCCCGACCCCTCGACGCTGTTCGTCATCGCGGGCATGGTGCCGTTCATCCCGTACATGCTCGGCGAGCAGACGGCGCCGTGGCCGCGCGCGACGAGCGTGCAGAAGTGCGTGCGCACCCTCGACATCGAGGAGGTCGGCAAGACGACCCGGCACGGCACGTTCTTCCAGATGAACGGCAACTTCTCCTTCGGGGACTACTTCAAGGAAGGCGCCATCACCTACGCCTGGGAGCTCATCACGGGCTCGCAGGCGGACGGTGGGTACGGGTTCGACCCCGACACGATCTGGGTCACCGTGTTCCACGACGACGACGAGGCCGCGCGCCTCTGGAAGAAGATCGCCGGGCTGCCCGACGAGCGCATCCAGCGGCGCGGCATGAAGGACAACTTCTGGTCCACGGGTGCGCGCGGCCCCGCCGGCCCGTGCTCCGAGATCTACGTGGACCGCGGCCCGGCGTACGGCCTCGAGGGCGGGCCGATCGTCGACGAGGACCGGTACATCGAGATCTGGAACCTCGTCTTCATGCAGTACGAGCGCGGCGACGGCGGTGGCAAGGAGGACTTCCCGATCCTGGGTGACCTCAAGCAGCGCAACATCGACACGGGCATGGGCCTCGAGCGCGTCGCGTACCTGCTGCAGGGCGTCGACAACATGTACGAGATCGACCAGGTGTTCCCGGTCATCCAGGCCGCGCAGGAGCTCTCGGGTCGCCGGTACGGCGCCGACCACGCCGATGACGTCCGCATGCGCGTCGTGGCGGACCACGTGCGCAGCGGCCTGATGCTCATGAGCGACGGTGTGACCCCGTCGAACGAGGGCCGCGGCTACGTCCTGCGCCGCCTCCTGCGCCGCTCGGTGCGCGCGATGCGGCTGCTCGGCGTCGAGGACCTGGCCCTTCCGTCGCTCCTGCCCGCGAGCCGCGACGCCATGAGCCCGTCCTACCCCGAGCTCGCAGCGAACTTCGAGCGGCTGAGCGCGATCGCGTACAACGAGGAGGACGCGTTCCGGCGCACCCTCGTCGCGGGCACGACGATCCTCGACACGGCCGTCCAGGCGGTCAAGGCGGCTCCGACCGCATCCACGTCCGCCCCGGTCCTGTCCGGTGAGAAGGCGTTCCAGCTCCACGACACCTACGGCTTCCCGATCGACCTGACCCTCGAGATGGCGGCGGAGCAGGGAGTCGAGGTCGACGAGACGGCGTTCCGCTCGCTCATGCAGGCGCAGCGCGACCGCGCACGGTCCGACACGCTCGCGAAGCGCGCAGGTCGCGCGGACACGACGGCCTACCAGCAGCTCAAGGCGGCCCTCAGCACCGACACGGCCGGCCCGGTCGAGTTCCTCGGGTACACCGAGTCGACCTCGCGATCGCGCGTCGTGGGTCTCCTCGTCGACGGAGTCCCGGCTCCGGCCGCGACGGCGCCCGCGGACGTCGAGATCGTGCTCGACCGCACGCCGTTCTACGCCGAGGGCGGCGGTCAGCTCGCCGACCAGGGCACGATCCTGCTCGACGGCGGCGCGCGGATCGAGGTCGACGACGTCCAGGCGCCCGTCAAGGGGCTGTCCGTGCACCACGGCCGACTGGTCGACGGCACGGTGACCTTCGGCGAGTCGGGCACCGCGACGATCGACGTCTTCCGGCGCAAGGCGATCAGCCGCGCCCACACGGCCACGCACATGATCCACAAGGCTCTGCACGAGTCGCTCGGCGAGACCGCGACCCAGGCCGGTTCGGAGAACGCACCCAGCCGGATCCGCTTCGACTTCCGGTCGGGCTCCGCGGTGCCGGGTGGCGTCCTGTCCGAGATCGAGGAGCGGGTCAACACCCAGCTCGCGGAGAACCTCGACGTCACGGACGAGATCATGCCGATCACCGAGGCCCGCGCGCTCGGCGCGATGGCGCTGTTCGGCGAGAAGTACGGCGACCGCGTGCGGGTCGTGTCGATCGGTGGCGACTGGTCGCGTGAGCTGTGTGCCGGGACCCACGTGCGGCGTTCGGGCCAGCTCGGTCTCGTGACGCTGCTCGGCGAGTCCTCGATCGGGTCGGGTGTGCGACGCGTCGACGCCCTCGTCGGCGACGGCGCGTACGGGTTCCAGGCGAAGGAGCACGCGCTCGTCGGGCAGCTGTCCGGCCTTCTCGGCGCGCGTCCCGACGAGCTGAGCGACCGCGTCTCGACCCTGCTGACGCGCCTCAAGGACTCGGAGAAGGAGCTCGGCGCGCTCCGGCAGGCGCAGGCGCTCGCCGGGGCCGGAGCGCTGGCCGACGGCGCCGTGGACGCAGGCGGGGTCAAGGTCGTGACGCACGACGCGGGGGACATCGGCTCGGCCGACGACCTGCGCACGGTCGTCCTCGATGTCCGCGCGCGCCTCGGTGAGTCGGCGCCGGTCGTCGTCGCGATCGGAGGCGTGCACAAGGGCCGTCCGCTCGTGGTCGTCGCGACGAACGCCGCGGCACGTGAGCGCGGCGTCCGCGCCGGATCGCTCGTCAAGGTCGCCTCGGGCGTGCTCGGCGGCGGCGGCGGCGGCAAGGACGACCTCGCCCAGGGTGGTGGCACCGACGCGACCCGTCTCGGTGAGGCGCTCGACGGCATCCGCACAGCGATCGGCGCGGCAGCCTGAGGTGCCGATGGTGACGGTCACGCGAGGACCTCGACTCGCCGTCGACGTGGGCAGCGTCCGCGTCGGGCTGGCGACGAGCGATCCCGACGGCCTGATCGCGACGCCTGTCGACACCCTCGCCCGGGACACGGCGCGACCCGCCCCCGGGCGGCTCCCGACCGACCTGGCGCGGATCGTGGCCGAGGTGCGTGAGAGGGGTGCAGCTGCTGTGTACGTCGGGCTCCCTCGTCATCTTTCCGGCAACGAAGGGGCGTCATCGGTGGCGGCACGTGGGTACGCTGTGGCGTTGGCGCAGGCGGTCGCACCCGTGGGGGTGTGGCTCGTCGATGAGCGGATGAGCACGGTGACCGCCCATCAAGCGCTGCATGCGTCCGGCAGGTCCGGGCGCCACCACCGGCAGGTCATCGATCAGGCGGCCGCGGTGGTGATCCTGCAGGCCGCGCTGGATGCGGAACGTGCAACCGGGCAGAGGTCCGGTGAATGGGTCGAGGTCGACCCGGGCACTCCGGACCAGCGCGAGGGGGGCTGTGGGGACGACGACTCGACGACCCAGGGCCGCATCGCCCATGACCTGCACGACGGAACGGAGGGACGACCCGATGAGTGATCTCTTCCTCGGGGCCCCGGCTCACCACCAGGAGGAGCCCCTGCCGTCCCGCAGGGCCCACCAGCGGGGCAAGGCACGCAAGCTCAAGGAGCGCCGCAGCCGCCGCCGCCGGAGCCTGGTGGTTCTGCTCATGGCTCTCGCGCTCGTGGGTGGGGCGGCGTACGTGGTGATCAGCGTGCTCGGGATCGACTTCTCCCCGACGAGCTCCCAGAAGACCGTCAGCGACTACCCGGGGCCGGGGCAGGGCTCAGTCGACATCGTCATCGCGACGGGGGACAGCGGCGCCGCGATCGGCGCGACCCTCGCGAAGGCCGACGTCGTCGCGACCGCGGGCGCGTTCACGAAGGCGTTCAACGCCAACCCGGCGGCGGCCGGGATCCAGCCGGGGACGTATCGGCTCTTCACGCAGATGAAGGCGTCGGACGCCGTCTCGGCACTGCTCAACCCGACGAGCCGGGTCTCGTTCAAGGTGACGATCCAGGAGGGGCTCTCGGTCAAGGAGATCCTGGCCAAGATCTCCACCGCCACCGGCA
>NZ_DASUIR010000110.1:0-20064 GCF_036279715.1 Cellulomonas sp.
TGAGGTTGAGGCCGAACTTGCCTTGACTCAGGGCACGGGCATAGTTCGCGAAGGTCGGGTCCCTGGGTAGGGAAAAGGGGTTCGCGAAGATTGTGAATCGGGTCTTGAGGGACGACATCACCATCCATAGCAGCGGGTACAGAACGGCGATCAGCAGAATCATGAAGACCGTGTACGTGCCCGCCGCCGAGCCGGCCCGCCCGAGCTTGTCTCGGTTCATCCCATGACCCCGCTGTCCTTGTCGGTGCTGTCCGGAAGGAGCTTGAAGCGGACTATGGTCAGGATGAATGTGACGACCAGGAGCATGACGGCGATGGCCGATCCGTAGCCGACCTCGTTGTAGTTGAACGCCTGCGTGTACGAGAAGGTCGTCAGCACCTCGCTCGCGTTCCGCGGCCCGCCACCTGTCATGACGTAGACCAGGTCAAAGAGCTTAAGCGTCTGGATACCCACCAACGTGGCGACCAGGAGCGTAACTGGTCGCAGCTGGGGGAACGTGACCATCCAGAAGACCTGACGATCATTGGCTCCGTCAAGCCGCGCCGCCTCATGGAGGCTGGCGTCGAGACTCTTCAGGCCCGCGACGAACAGGAACATCGCAAAACCGAACGCCCGCCACGTCTCGACACCGATGATTGTGTACAGAGCTGTGGCAGGTTGTCCGAGCAGGCCCTGGTCGAAGGTGACTCCGACGAGCGCGAACAGCGGTTTGAGCACACCGAACACCGGGCTGAGCAAGAACGTGAAGACGATCCCGATGACGACTGTCGAGAGGACGGTCGGCAGGAAGAATACTCCCCGGAAGAAGTTGGATCCGGGAAGGTTCCGCTCCAGGCGAACCGCAAGGAAGAGGCCCAGGGCGACACTCGCACTCATGCCCAGGACGATGAACATCATGTTGTTGCGCAGCGCTCCCCAGAAGATCGGGTCGTGTACCAGCCGCTCATAGTTGCCGATCCCGATGAAGGAGAGGCTGCCCAGAGAGATACCAGACCAGTTGAACAGGCTGATGACGAGCGTGAGCAGCATAGGGACAGCCATGAACAGCACGAAGGTGATGAGCGCAGGGGCGATGAAGATGTACGCGATCGTCTCTTCTCGATGATCACGACGCCGCCGGTCCATCGTCCTGCGCTCGGTTCGCATCGGTGCAGCGGATAACCTCGCTTGGGTGGTCATGAGCCCTCCGGAGTGCTTCGTGGAAGTCGGGCGGCCCCGTTTGCGCGCGTCGCCGCGCGCGAACGGGGCCGCTGGAGTACTAGGAGCAGTTCTCCTTGAGGGTGACCGTCGGGTGCTCAGCCGCTGCTGCGTCCTCGACGCTCTGCATCCAGGACTGGGCAGTGGCCTGGCCGGTCAGCACCGCGACGCTGCCCTGCCAGATCGCATCTTCGCCGACCGCCTTCGGGGTGACGTGCTCGATGAACGGGAAGCTGCCTGTCGAGGGCTTGATCTGCTCCGCGATGACCTGGCTGGTCAACGGATCCTGGAGCGCCGGGTCGTTGGCCTCACTTGTGGCGCTGATGGCGCCGATCTTCACGTACTCCTCCTGCTGCTTCGGCTGGGAGACCCAGTCCAAGAACGTGAGCGCAGCGGCGAGCTTCGCGGGGGTGTCAGCGGCCTTGGACACCGCCAGGCCACCGGCATTGATAAGGCCGTCGGTGGCACTGCCGCGACCACCGGCCACCGCAGGGAAGGCAACCATCCCGTAGTCGCCCGGGTTGGGCGCCTCGCTGATCGACGGAATGAACCAGCTGCCGAAGCCGAAGAAGGCCGCCTTGCCGCTCAGGAAGGTCGACTGCGCAGTGTTGGAGTCGTCGCTCGACTTGCCGGCGCTGAAGTAGCCCTGGTCAGACAGGTCCGTGTAGAGCTGAGCAGCGGCCACCACGTCGGGGTCGGTCCATGCGTACCCGCAGTTGCGCGCCACCAGTTGGTTGACCTTGTCAGCGCCGGCCGTCTTCGCCAGGAAGTCGTAGAACCATTGGGAGCCCGGCCAGCCCTCGCTGTTCCCGAAGGCGATGGGTGTGATGCCCTGCGCCTTCAGTTGGGCGAAGGCGCCGAGGAAGTCCCCCCACGTCGTGAAGGCGGTGGGGTCAATGCCCGCGTCCTTCAGGATGACTCGGTTGTAGTAGATCTCGTTGGTGGTGTCGATCCGCAGAGGGACTCCGTAGACCTGGCCGTCATAGGTGACGGAAGCCGCCGGAGCGCCTGGCGTGAAGCGGTCGCCGTTCCCGGGCTTGCCCCACCAGTCGGTGATCGGCAGCACCTGGTCCTCGCGCACGAACTGGAAGAGGTTGTTGTCACCCTCGTGCTGGAAGATCTCCGGCGGGTTGTTCGCGGTGAACGCGTTCCTCATCACGGTGAAGAACGACTCGTTCGAGACGCTCCTGAACTTGATCTGGATGTCAGTGTGGGTCTTGTTGAACTCGTCGACCAGAGCCGTGTCGGTCGCCAGCGGCGGGCCGGAGTCATCCTCGCTCCAGTAGTTGAGGACCACGGGCCCGGTGGATTCGCTGGCTTTGACGCCACCTGAGCATGCGGTGAGGGCGAGCACTGCCGCGGCGCTGACCGCAACAGTCGATATGCGAAGATTCTTCATTGGATCTCCAGTGTTCGGTGTGATTGCAGAAATGGACTACCCAGGCCTCTGAGACCAAACCTCCGAGTGTGGACGAGTGCGCGTTCCGTCTGCGAGGACGGTGGCCCACGAAACTCAGCGCCTCCTAGCGGCATATGAAATAACGAATGCGTCTCGAACGGTCTGCTTGTCACCACTCTGAAGCGCGGAGATGAGACTGGCGTAGATCTCACCCGCGGGCTCGCCCCGACCGTCTGTCTCCTGGATCTGGTGCGACACGTAGTCGTAGTTGTAGAGACCGAGTCGAGGCGGGAACCCGGCCTGCCACTCGAAATCGTCGACCAGCGACCAGTAGAGGTATCCGCGGATCGGCACGCCCTCAGCGACACACCTCACCATCTCCATCAGATATGTCTTGAGGTACCGCTCGCGCGTCCAACCATCAGGGCGCTCGACCGCACGGCCCGAGCGCGGCTGCTCGTACGCAATGCTGTTCTCACCCATGTACATGGGGAGGTCCGTGTTCGCCTCGTTGTAAGCCCAGATCATCGTCCGGTAGATGTCGCCGTCCACCGTGAACTCCCACCACTTGGGACCCTCGAGCTGGTTCCCGAGGCATCGGGCCTCACCGAACGGCTCGTACACGTTGGCGGAGATGTAGTCGAGCTTCTTCAGGCGCTTGGAGGTGTATAACGCGGCCAACGTCTTGGCCAACGTCGCGCCGTCCACGTACTGACGGATCGCGCCAACATCATTTTGGTAGTACGCGAACTGGTCATCAGGCAACTGCCGGCGAGCCAGCCCCGACAAGCGCTCATCCCATGCTGTCCGACGTTCCTCGAGGAATGCGGCGACGTCGTCCTGCGCGATTCCCCAGGAACGCAATCGGACCATGTCGAGGAACAGCTTGTCCAGCTCGTAGGCACTCTTGCTGGCCGTGCCGAAACCCACCTGCGGCTCCGGCCATCCGCGCTCTTCGTAGAGGTCCTTGATGCCGTCGTAGATTCTGACATGTGCCGAGACGACATTGTCGTACGCGGCCTGGTACGAGCCTGGGCCCGCGTCGACATCGGAGAAGCCCATCATGCGACCGAAGTAGATCAGCGGCACGAGGTTGAGCTCGTTGAACGTGATGAAGTGCCCGATCGGGACCTTTCCATCCGCAACCAGCCGGCTGCCGAGCTCGTCGACGATCCTTAACTCGTAGGCCGTGACAAGGTCGGCCGCTTCATCGCGGAGCCAGAGTGTCTTCCCGAGCCATGCGGGATGCGCGAAGTGGTGCAGGGTGATGATGGGCTCCATGCCCTTGTCCTGAACCCGCGAAATGATCGCGGCGTAGCGGTCGAGCGCAGCTGGGTCCCACGCAGGTGCCGCGCCCGGCTTGAGATCCAGGGTGGGCTGGACCCTCGACCAGTCCACGCCCATGCGAAACGCGGTCAACCCGAGACTGGCCGCTAGGTCGACGTGCTGCGTGAAGTTGTCCCAGAATCGGGTGGCCTCACCCGACACAGGGACGGACCCGTCTGCTTCGAAGTACCCATAGCTGTTCTTGGGTCCCTCTGGCGTGTTGTATCCGCCCTCGCAGAGGTATGGCGCGTTGGCGACACCGAAGAAGAAGTGATCCTTCTTGAACTTGGCGGCGAAATCCACGTCGAGATACAGGTTCATCGGGTCTCGAGTCCATTCCTGGTCGGTCGCGCTGGCGCCGACGTCCTCCGTCAGTCGCATCGACATCAGGCCGGTAGAGGGGCGTCGGTTCTGGGTGCAGACCGCGTCCACCAAATCGCCGCGGCCACCGCTCGCTGAACGAAACGCACTGCCACCCACCATCGTGGTCGACCCGATACTCCGGACGACGTTGCGCATCATCATTGATACGTACCAATCACTGGAGACTAGAACCTTGCCGAGGTGAGGTCAAGCCCCCTCAAGGACCGCGCTCACCCGAAGGATGTAACGGGCGATGCGGGCCCCCTGTGACAGCCCGGCTGCCCCTGGGGCTTCCAGCGTGGGCTTCGCCTCGCTCGACGACACCGGCACCCAGTTGCTGTTCCGGTTCGTCGCGGCGGCCCATGCGCGCCGGTCCCTGGCCATCCCCGTCACTTCCCTTGATCTGCGCGGCCACAGAGATGGTGACCACTGAGGTGCCGGGCTCGTCGATGTGCCGACCTGCAGCGCTCGCCAGGAACGCCTGGACCGCGGCCATCAGGGCCCACTCGCCGACCTCCGGCGCGTCGGGCGCGGACCACTGCTCGTGCACCGCTCGTACCTGCGAGATCGCCATGCCGGTCGGGTCGCGATCGTCATCGTCGACCACCGGCCAGAGCGGCGCGTCGCATCCGCAGCGCCTGGCGCAGCTGCTCGGCGGGCAGACCAGCCAGCGCGGTCTGCGCTGCACGGGCCCGGCGCGGACGCTCCAGGCTGTCCTCGAGGCCGGCCACGGCAGCGGCCTCGTCATGGGCCTCGCGCTGCAGCCGCTGCAGCTCCAGGTCGTCGGTCACGGTCATCACCTCGCCACCGAAGGCACACCACAGCGGCCGGGTGCTCACGGCATCACGCCGAGAGCTGACGTGCGTACGCATCGGCCAGCGCCCGGATGCTGCGCCTGGCTCGGCGGCGGACAGTCGCCTCGGAGATCCCGCGCCGCGACGACGCTCGACCCGGACCGGGAGCACAACCCACCGCGCCCTTCGCGGCTGCGGGCAACCTGCATCTGGCAGGCGGCTTCGGCCAGGCCGATGAGCAGCTCTCGATCGTGCTCGTCGATCACGCGGTGCGACGTCGCCCACGAGAGCAGCTCAGCCAGCTCCTCCTCTGGCTCGACCCCATCGGGTTCTGCGGCCCTGGCGTCGATGACCCGCCACAGGTCGGCCTCGGGCGCCAGGGGCATCGCATGCGCCCATGCCAGGTCGACCGCCCGCACGTGCTCTACGGCGCCGAGCTCGCGCAGCACACCGCGGCGCAGGTTCATGACGATGTTGGCCGCCACCTTCCGACGTCGCTCCCAGGCGAAGCTGCGCACCTCGATCCACAGCTGCGCAGCGACGCACTCGTCGATCCGAGGTGTCATGTCCCGCAGCGGGTGCGCCACCTGGATCGCCCCGGGGAGCAGCAGCCAGGCGAGTGCGCCAGCCGCCGCGACATCGTCGCCACCGGTCGGGCTGCCGAGGCGGGCGAGCTCGTGCAGGAGGTCGTCGACGTCGTCGCGGTCAGCCGAGCGGATCCACCCGGGCAGGTCGAGCAGGTCGTCCGCTGCGCCCAGCCGTGGATCTTGTCCGCGCCAAACGGGCCGATTCGTGCGGGCCCGAGCCAGCAAGCCCTCGGCCGGGTCGTCGAGTCCGAGCTGCGCCGCGACGCTCATCGCGAGGTCCTTCCGCCGTAGGGATACGGCGTGAACGGTCACGCATTTTCGTCCCCTGACTCGTCCCCCGATCGGCCCCGCACCACCGATTCACTTCGGCTCCGGCGCCGTCCCTCTCGCCGCGCACCCAAGCTCACCTGCGGAAACGCCATGGCAGTAGCGCGTCCCCCTTGGTCCCCCACTCGAGTGACGGTCGCACCCGCGCGCACGTCACCAGCCCGCTCCAGGTGTCTCTCACCGGGTGCACCGTGTCGCGGCGATGGTGCAGGGCGCGAAGGCCCGTGCTCATCGGAGCGACGTCCGCGGTCTCCAGTGCGACGTCGGAACCCATGGCGGGCGCCGATGCAAGGCACGAGCCGACGACGATGCAGGGGCCGTCCCACGTGGCTGAGCCACACTGGGACGGCCTCAGCATCGTCGGACTAGAGGCGCGCCCGTGCGTCCGTGAGATCGACGCCCGCGCGGGCGGCGACCACCTTGATGAGCGCCGATGCGTTCTCCGAGCCGTAGCCCCGCTCGACCGCCTCCTGAAGCACGCCCTCGACCTCGTCTGTGCCGGGCACCGGCACGTTCAGGGTTCCAGCGAACGACTGGATGAGCCGCGCGTCCTTGAGCATGAGGTCAAGAGCGAACGAGGGCGAGTAGTCCCCGGCGAGCACGCCCGGCCCGACGCCGTCGAAGATCGGCGACTTGAAGTCGGTCACGTGCAGGACGTCGAGCACCCGGTGCAGGTCCAGTCCGGCCGCCCGGCCGAGCGAAAGGGCCTCACCCAGGGCCTCGAGCTGTGCGGCCACCACGAGGTTGCCGACGAGCTTCATGCGCGCGCCGGAACCCTGCGGGCCCATGTGGTGCACCGTCTCGCTGACAGCGTCCAGGACGGGCCGCACGCGCTCGAACACCTCGGCGGCGCCGCCGACGACGACCCAGAGGCCACCGCCGATCGCCTCACCCTTCGACCCGAACACCGGTGCGTCGAGGAACGGCACGCCACGCTCGGCGAACGCCAAGGCCTCCTCGTCGGAGAGCGCGGGGCTGATGGTGGACATGTCCACCACGATGGTCTCGGGTCCGACGGAGGCGAGCAGGCCGTCCTGGCCAAAAACGACAGCGCGTACGGCGGCATCGTCGGACAGGCAGTACAGGACCATCTCGCGACCCTCGACGGCCTCGGCGATGCTCGACGCCACGCGCACACCCTCGAGGCCCTCGGCCCGTGCGGGGTTGCGGTTCCAGACGGTGACGTCATGGCCCGCACGCACGAGGTTCGCGGCCATGCCGCGCCCCATCGTGCCCAGGCCCAGATAGGCGATCGATGACATGACTGCTCCTCAGTTCTGGGTGACAGGCTGGGTGACCGCGGCTTGACCCACACGCCAGGACTCGAGGAACCGCAAGAAGGCGGTCGCTCCCGGGTCCTGCAGGCCGATGCTGCGTTCCTGGAGCCAGGACGCCCGCCCCCGGCGCGACTGCAGGCCGGTGGTCTCGATCACGGCGCGCTCGGCCCCGGCGATGGCGCTCGCGAGACCAGCGGTGGCGTCCTGGGCTGCGGCGAGGGCGTCGGCGGCGGGCATGATCGCGTCGAGGATCGTCTTGTCCCCGACCTGCGTCTTGCCGCGCGCGGCGATGTTCTCGCCCCCGGCCCGGACGAACTGCGCCGCGGCTGCGACATCGACGTCGTCGAGGCCCGCCCAGGTCTTGGACCCTGCCAGCAGACCGCCGGCGACGAGCGCGGCCATCGTCGACGGGTTCGCGTTGGCGAACGCCTTGGCGCACGTCTTGGCGATCTCGGCCGGGGTGGCGTCTTCGGACAGCGTCTCCAGCGCTTCGATCACCGCACCGGCACCGAGCGAGACGGTGATGCCGAGATCCCCGTCGCCGAGCGCCTGGTCCAGGTCGCGCAGCTCGTCGGCGTAGCTGACGAGCTCCGTGAGGCTGCGCCGGATGGACTCGTTGAGCGCTGTGGACTTCATCGGTCACGCCTCCTTGAAGAACGGTGAGCTGGCTGGTGCCTGGAGGAGGCTCAGCCGTGCGTCGTCGAGCTTGAGCAGCGAGATGGACGCGCCAGCCATCTCCAGGCTGGTCGCGTACTCCCCGATGTAGTTCTTGGCCACCTCCACGCCGAGGCCCGCGAGGATCTGGTAGACCCGGCGGTACAGGACGTAGAGCTCCTCGAGCGGCGTGGCGCCCATCCCGTTGACGAGCACGGCGACGCGGTCTCCGGACGCGAGCTCGAGGTCCTGGACGAGGGCGGCGACGAGGCGGTCGGCGATCTTGTCGGCAGTCTCGAGCGGTCCGCGGTGGAAGCCGGGCTCGCCGTGGATGCCGATGCCGACCTCCATCTCGCCGTCGGGCAGGTCGAAGCTCGGCTGTGCGGTCGTCGGCAGGATCGTCGGCGAGAGGCCGATGCCCATCGTCGCGGTGTGCTCGATCACGTCCTCGGCGATCGCGGCCACCTCCGCGAGGGAGTCGCCGCGCTCGGCCGCCGCGCCCGCCGCCTTGTAGGCGAAGATGATGCCCGCGACACCGCGGCGGTCGTGCTTGCGCTCCTTGGGCTGGCTGGCGACGTCGTCGCGGCCGACCACGGTGGTTGTCTCGATGTCCTCAAGCTCCGAGAGGTCCGCAGCGAGGTCGAAGTTGAAGACGTCGCCGCCGTAGTTTCCGTACAGGTACAGCACGCCGACGCCGCCGTCGACGGCCTTGGTCGCCTCGAAGACCTGCTGCGAGCTCGGCGAGCTGAACACGTTGCCGATGGCGACGCCGGAGCACAGCCCGACACCGACGTAGCCCTTGAACAGGGGCAGGTGGCCCGAGCCGCCGCCGGTGACGATGCCGACCCTGCCGGCGACCGGGGCGTCCGCACGCACCATGATGCGGGGGTCGCTGCCGGGCGTCTTCACCTGGCCCGGGTGCGCGAGCAGGATGCCCTCGATCATCTCGTCGACGAAGCGTCCTGGCTCGTTGATGATCTTCTTCATGTCTTCCTCTGGATCTGTCCGTGGGTGGAGTTCGTGCGGGACGGGGCGGTTCAGGCCTGAACGGCAGCGGTGCTGGCCGGGCGTCGTGCAATGCGTCTGCGCCGCCAGGTGACCTGGTCGGCGACCATGACCAAGATGAGGATCACGCCCTGGGCCATCGCGTACTGGTACGAGGACAGTCGGACGGCAGTGAAGCCGCTGGCCACGATCTGCAGTGTGAGGGTCGCAAGGACGACGCCGAAGACGGTGGCGAAGCCGCCGGCCGGGTTGGTCCCGCCGAGGACGGCGATCACGATCACGAGCAGGACGTAGGACGCTCCGTAGTCCGCCGACGCGGTCGGGTTGCGGGCGATGAACAGGATCCCTGCGACGCCACCGAGCAGGCCCGCGACGAGGTACGTGCTCATGAGGACCCGCCGACTGTTGATGCCGGAGTAGCGGGCGGCCACCGGGTTGGCGCCCTGGAGCTGGATCTTGAGCCCCAGTGGGGTGCGGCTCACGAGCACTCCGACGGCGATCGCGATCACGACGAAGACGACGAACAGCATGGGGACACCGCCCACCGTCGCGTGGCCGATCGCGGTGAGCGAGTCAGGTGACCCGTACAACGTGCGGCCGCCGGTCCAGGCGACTGCGATGCCGTTGTAGATCTGCATCGTGCCGAGAGTCGCGAGGATCGGGGTGATGCCGACCCGCGAGACGAGCAGACCGTTGATCGCACCGCCCACGAGGCCGACGACGAGCCCGATCAGGATCAGCACAGGCATGAGCTGCTCGGCGCGCGTCGGGTCGCCGGCCGCGATGCTCGTGTAGAGCGTCGAGATCGTGATCGCGGAGAGGTTCGCGATCGACACGAGCGAGAGGTCGATGCCGCCGGTCAGCATCGCGAGCATCATCGCGATCGCAATCACGCCGATCTCGGGCGAGGCGATGGCGATGTTCTGCATGTTCAACGGGTTGAGGAACACCTGCGGCTTGAGGGCGGCGAAGACCGCGAACGCCACGACGACGAGGAGCATCATGCGCCCCGAGCCGCGGTTCACGTGCACGCGGCTCACCATCTCCGCGTACCGGTCCCCGACCTGCGCGTTGATCCGCTTGAGGGGGTTGCTGGACGTCGAGCTGTCGTTCACGCGGCCACTCCTTCCTCGTCGTTGGCGCGCACTCGTCGCACCGAGCGCTTCGCAGAGACCGCCTGGACGCCGACACCGATGATGAGCAGCAGGCCGACAGCCGTGCGCTGCCACGCGCTGGGCACCCCCGCGAGGATCAGGCTGTTGTTGATCACCTGGACCAGGAGCACGCCGAGTGCGGTCCCGAGGACTGAGCCACGGCCGCCGAAGATCGATGCACCGCCGAGGACGACCGCCGCGATGATGTCCATCTCTCCGCCGACGAGGTCCTGGGGGTTGGCGCTGCGCCCCATGATCATGTAGATCATGCCGCCGACCGCCGCCATCATCCCGACGAGGACGTAGATCCACCGCTGGGTCCGCACGACCCGGAAGCCCGCGCGGCGGGCCGCCTCCGCATCGCCACCGATGGCATAGATGCCACGCCCGAACATCGTCCGCCGAAGCATCCACGCCACCGCGAAGCACAGCAGGATCGCCGGCACCGCCATGACGTGGAGGTAGGCCCCGCGTCCGCCGGAGGAGATCTCCACGACGTTGGTCGTCGAGACCGAGGCCATCGACGCGGGGAGGTCCGCGATGTACCGCGACCCGACGTAGGTGAGCAGGGCGCCCTTGAAGATGCCCTGCGTCCCGAGCGTCACGATCAGCGTGGGTAGCCGGAACCGCGCGATGACGGCCCCGTTGGCCAGACCCAGGACAGCACCCAGGGCGAGCGCGACGACGAAGACGCCGGCGAGCCCAAGGTCCAGACCGGCGCCGGCGATCCGCACCGTCGTGTAGGCCGCGAAGATCGCGATGGCGGCGAACGAGACGTCGATGCCGCCCGAGATGATCACGATGAGGACGCCGAGCGCGAAGATGAGCGGCACGATCGAGCTGCGCACGATCGCGAACATCGTCGAGAGGGTGAAGAACGCCGGGCTGGCGATCGACATCACGACGACGAGACCGACGAGGATCAGCGCGAGGACGCCTTCGTTGTTGGGCCCACGGAGCCGCTGGACCGCAGCGAGGGCCGGGGCAGCTGGGGCGCTCATGCCGCCATCCGTTCGAGAATGGTGTTCACGTCGATGTCCCCGTCCTCAAGGGTGTGGACCAGGCGGCCCTGGCGGATCACGAGCACGCGGTGGCAGCACGCGACCAGCTCGGGCGCGTCGTCGGAGATGACGATGACGGACATCCCCTGTGCGGCCTCGGCACGCAGGATCGCGAGGATCTCCTCCTTGGAGCCCACGTCGACACCTACAGTCGGGCCGTTGAGCATGAGCACCCGGGGCCGGTTCGCGAGCCACTTGGCGATGACCACCCGCTGGGCGTTGCCGCCCGAGAGCGAGCGGACCGTGGCCGAGACGTTCGGTGCCTTGACCCGCAGCCGCTCGAAGAGCTGCTGGATGGTGGTCCGCACACGGCCGCCGTCGAGCGTGTGCCAGCGCGTGCGATGGGCGTCGAGCGATCCGGCGATCATGTTGTCGGCGATCGACTTCTCCAGGAACAGCCCCTGGGAGAGCCTGTCCTCCGGGACGTACCCGATGCCGGCCGCGATCGCGTCGTCGATGGACCTCAGCCGCACGGCACGTCCGTCGATGCGGACCGTGCCACGCTCAGCCGGCAGGACCCCGAACAACGACTCGGCGATCTCGGATCGACCCGAGCCGAGCAGCCCGGTCACCCCCAGGATCTCGCCCCGACGCAGAGTGAAGGAGATGTCGTGGTAAGCGCCAGGGAGGGTCAGCCCGTCGACCTCGAGCACGGGCGCGGCATCAGCGGCGAGCTCGCTCACGGTGCGCTCGTCCTTCACGTCGCGGCCGGTCATGTGCCTGGCGATGGCGCGCGGGTCGAGGTCAGCGGCCGGTGCCGTCAGCACGTGGACACCCGAGCGGAGGATCGTCACCCGCTGGGAGACCGCGAGGACCTCGTCGAGCTTGTGCGAGACGAACATCAGCGCCACCCCGCGCTCACGGAGCGTCTCGACCAGGCTGAACAGGCGCGCGACCTCGGTGTGGGTCAGGGCGGTCGTGGGCTCGTCCATGACGATCACCCGGGCGTCGTGCACGAGAGCTCGGCAGATCGCGGTGAGCTGCTTGTCGGCGACCGAGAGGTTCTCGACGTCTGCGTCCAGGTCGAGGTCGAGGGCAAGCTCGTCGACGATCGCCTGCGCGGCGGGCCGCGCGGCACGCTGCGAGTAGAGCCGTCGGCGGTCGGCGACCGCCGCGGTCAGCGTGATGTTCTCCGCGACCGTGAGGTTGGGGAAGAGCGAGAAGTCCTGGTAGATGACCTGGATCCCGGTCTTGATCGCCTCGGTGGAGTTCATCGCGTGGTGCGCGACGCCGTCAACGATGATCTCGCCGGAGTCAGGCTTCTCGGCACCGGAGATGATCTTGATGAGGGTCGACTTGCCGCTGCCGTTCTCGCCGGCGAGGCAGTGCACCTCACCCGGGAGGAGATCGAGCGAGACGTCGTCGAGGGCGACCACGCCGCCGTAGGTCTTGACGAGGTGGCGTACCTGCAGAACTGGCACAGGTGCGCCCGTTGAGCTGGGTGCTGTCATGGTGGGTGCTTTCCGGCCACCCCTGGGGCTGACCGTCCGTGGACGGTCAACCCCAGGGTGCAGGCCTGTCGAGGGCCGAGCTCAGAACTTGAAGCTGGCGGCCGTCTGGGCGTCCGCTTCGACCGACGCGTCCCCGACGAAGACGTTGTCGTAGCCGGCCGTCTTCTTGAGCGAGTGGTAGCCCTCGATCCCGAGGTCGGTTCCCTCTTCGATCTTGCCGCCCTGCGCGAGGATCATCGCGATCTGCAGCTGGGCCTCACCGGCGAGCGCGGGGTCCCAGAAGAAGATCTTGTCGATCGAGCCGTTGGCGAGGTACTTCGCGGCGGCCGACGGGATCGACGTGCCCATGACGCACACGCTGTCCTGAAGACCAGCCTCCTCGACGGCCCGGGCAATGCCGGGGACGTCGTTACCCGCAGATCCCTCGAAGCCCTTGATGTCGGGGTACTTCGCGAGAATCTCCTTGGCCTTGTCATAGGCGGCGTTCTCGTTGTCCGTGCTCTCGATCGGGTCCTCGACCCGCGTCATGCCCGGGAACTTGGCCTTCTGCTCGTCGAGCGCCGCGCCGACCCACTCCATGTGGGTCTTGGCGGTGAGCCCGCCGACGAACTGCACGTACTTGCCCTCGCCGCCCATGCACTTGCCGAGGCTGTCCATGATCTTGGCGCCGTAGACGGCGTTGTCGAACGCCTCGATGTCGATGTCGACGTTCTTGATGCCTGTCGCCTCGTGCGAGACGACGATGATGCCCTGGTCGCGCGCCTGCTTGAGCACGTTCGAGAGCGCCTCGGGCGAGTTCGGCACCACGGTGATCGCCGTGGGCTTCTGCGGGATCAGATCCTGGATGATCGCGATCTGCTTCTCCGGGCTGACGTCGTTCGATCCTTCCTCACGGGCATCGACGCCCGTGCGGGTTGCGAAGTTCTTGACCCCGACCTCCATGCGGTCGAACCACGCGATGCCCTTGAGCTTGACCACGGTGACCATGGTCATGTCCTTCGGGGCGAGCGTTGCGCCCGTACCTGCGCCTGCAGCCGTCGCGCCGCTCGCAGCACCGCCGCCCACCGATCCGCAGCCTGCGAGCAGAGCTGCAGTGATGCCTGAGATCGCCAGGACAGCCAGCCTTCGTTGCGTCATCCGTCCACTCCCTTGTGATCGATCGCCCGGTGGACTTCGACGTCCACGCCGCGGACTCGTGCCCCCGCTCTGCAGGACAGTAGCCGCGATCCGCGCACATGTCGAGCACGTCTCGCCGTTTATCGCGCAGCATGTCTGACGCGACTGCACGAAAACGTGCATACTGGGCTGCTAGAGTTCGGTAAGCGCCCAGAGAGGTCAACCCATGTCGCGTCGCGAGGACATCGCCGTCCTGCTGCAGGAGCGCGGCTTCCACAGTGTGAATGCACTGGCGGAGGCCTTCCAGGTGGACACGTCCACCATCCGCCGCGACCTCGACCGGCTCGAGGAAGATGGCGTCGTTCAGCGCACGCACGGCGGCGCGGTACCGGTGCACATGAACGAGTCGCCTGCGCGAAACACGCACGGCGTGCACATGCCCGAGAAGCAGGCCATCGGGGCCGCCATGGCGGAGCGTGTGCTCGAGGGTCAGACGGTCCTGCTCGACGGCGGGACGACGACGCTCGAGGTCGCCCGGCACCTGGACCACTCCCGGCTGACCGTCGTCACGCACGACCTGCGGATCGGGCTCGAGGTCGCCAAGCGGCCCATGATCAACCTCGTCTTCATCGGTGGCGAGCTGCTTCCCAACGGCTTCGCCATGTGGGGACCGACGTCGATCCAGCAGCTTGACACCCTGCGTGTCCACGTGGCGATCTTCGGGGCCGGCACGGTCATGGAGGACGGCATCTACGCCACCTCGAGCTATGAGATCGAGCTCAAGCGCAAGATGCGTTCCATCGCGAGCGAAGCGTTCTTCGTCGCCGACAGCTCGAAGTTCGGCCACGAGGCGCTGTTCAAGGTGTTCGGATTCGAAGACTTCACCGCCGGGATCACGGACCAGACGCTGGATCCGATTCGGGCCGCACGCTTCCCGGTTCCGGTGATCCGGGTCCCCGTCGCACCCCCGGCCTCGTCGAGCCACTCGCCCGGGCGGGCTGGCAAGACCCCGGCGCGGGGCGTCGAAATCCGCGGCCAGAGCTGAACCACCGCGCCGGAGCGCGTGATGAAGGGCTCCGATGCCCGTTCACACCCCCTCGCCTACAGGGGCAGACCGCCGTCAGCTCGGTGGGCTCGCCAGCGCAGCGCACACCTGTCCGATTGCTGAAGTCGGCTGATCCGAAGCTCCGAGAGGAGCCGACTCGTGGCGGCGAGCCGCCACCGGGACCGGGAGCGCGCAGCGAGCGCTCGCAGTGCCCACGTTGCAGCGGCGCTCACCGGATCAGTTCCGGCGACTGGCCGTGCCGACCCCCTGGACCGGGGCGTGGGTCGCGGCCCAGAGCGACAGCAGGCGGATGGCGTCCTCGTCAGGTGAGCCCGCGCTGGCGGTGAAGGCGATCAGGGTGAGCCCGGGCTGGGCGGGCAGCTCCATCGCCTCGTAGTCGCGGTGCAGGTCCCCGACGACTGGGTGGTGGAAGTGCTTGACGCCGGTCTGGTGCAGACGCACGTCGTGTCCGGCCTTTGCGGTAGGCCCACGACGTGACCTCAGCACCGAAGCTCCGATTCAGAGGCCCTTCATGTTTGGGCGCAGGCCATGGCGTCCGCGACGCCCGGCCAGGCTTCATGGATGCGCAGCGATTCCTTTCAGCTCGTCTGCGGGACGCGCTCCGCGCCGAGCGTGCGCGTGATCCCGCTGCCCCAGGTTGTCGTCGATGCGCTCGCCGCGCACCTCGCCGCGTTCCCGGCCGGCCCCGACGGGCTGGTGTTCACCACCGAGGCCGGCGGACCGTTGCGACGCTCGGGGTTCGGCAATGCGTGGCGCACGGCGACCGTCGATGCCGGGGTTCGTGTTCCACGGGCTGCGCCACTACTACGAGTCGCTGCTGATCCGGCACGGGGAATCGGTCAAGACGGTGCAGGAGCGGCTAGGACACTCCTCGGCGGTCGAGACCCTCGACACCTACAGCCACCTGTGGCCGGACTCCGACGACCGCACCCGTGAGGCGGTCGATTCCGTCCTCGCGCTTGCACCTCCTGCGGACTCCCCGCGGACCGGGGATGGTCAGATCTAGCATCACCGCAGGTCATCGGCTCATGTGCGGATGAGCTGGCCGATACGCCGGGTTCTGTGCCCGCGCGCGGTTGCCCCCGCGCGGGTGACGGCCATCCATCTACGACGTACGTTGCCGCACGCCTCCAGCGGCCTACCCGGGAGCTCGGGCGAGCAGCCCTCGAACGCTCCCTGTCTGGCCTTGCTCCGGGTGGGGTTTACCTAGCCGCACCGGTCGCCCGGCACGCTGGTGGTCTCTTACACCACCGTTTCACCCTTACCCCGCTCACCCCGAAGGGCGGGCGAGGCGGTCTTCTCTCTGTGGCACTGTCCCGCGGGTCACCCCGGGTGGGTGTTACCCACCACCCTGCCCTGTGGAGCCCGGACGTTCCTCGGCGAGCCCGAAAGCTCGACGCGGCCGTCTGGCCAGCTCATCCGCGGTGCAAGCCTACAGCCGGCCAGCCGTAGGCCCCTCCCGGACCAGACGTCCCGCATTGCCCCCTGCCCCCGGGTGGAAGATGCCGCGCATGAGCGCATACGACGAGAGCAAGCGACGGGCGTGGGCCGGTCACGCGAGCACGTATGAGCGAACGTTCGCACTCCTGTGCGCGCACATGGGTGAGGCGCTGCTCGACGCCGCTGGCGTCGGCCCCGAGAGCAGCCTGCTCGACGTCGGGACGGGGACCGGAACGGTTGCGGCCTTGGGCCTCGGACGCGGCGCACGCGTCACGGCGATCGACCCCGACCCCGGCATGCGCCGGATCGCGCGGCGCACGGCGGACCGTGCACACGTCATTGGGGGCGCGCTCCCGCACCTGCCGTTCGGGGACAGGACCTTCGATGCAGTGACGGCCAACTTCGTGCTCAACCATGTCGGCGACCCGCGCGCGGCGATCGCCGAGCTGCGGCGCGTGACGGTTCCGGGAGCACGCGTCGGAGTCACCATCTGGCCACGACCGCTCACGCCTCTCCACCTGCTCTGGGAGGAGGTGCTCGACGCGGCGGGGGTGGATCGCTCCGCGCAGGCGTCCGTCCCCGCGTCGCTGGACTTCGCACGCACTCCGTCCGGGCTCGACGGACTGCTCACATGCGGGGGCCTGGACGACGTCGTGGCCCAGACCGTGACCTTCACGCACTGCGTGGACCCCGAGGTCTGGTGGAGCGGCCCGGCGAGCGGCATCGCGACGATCGGCGAGATCGTCGCTTCCCAGTCCCCCGCGACCCGCGCTGACCTCAAGGAGCACTACGACCTGCTCAGCCGCCGCTACCTCGGTACGGATGGCCTGCTGCACCTGCCCACGTCGGCCGTGCTGGCGAGCGGCGTAGCTACGTGACGCCCCGCGCGCACGGGTCGGGCGGGCCGGTGTGTCAGACGTCCACGCGGTAGTCCAGCTCGAGCTCGTCCCCCGCGACCCCGCGGATGCCCCAGTTCTCGGCCGGACTCTCGAGGATGACGAGTTCGAGGTCGTTGGGGTCGAGCCCGAGCGTCGGCGCGACGTCGTCGAAGAACGCCCGGACGAGCGCCCGGCGCGCCGCGCGGCTGCGGCCCGCGAAGCACACGATCTCGACGACGAGGTACGCCGGCGAGCGCGGGGCGATGAGGTCCTCGGGGTCGAGGAGCAGGAACCGGTGGAAGCGCTTGTGCTCGGGCAGCGCCCACGCGCCGACGAGCGCCGCGTGGACCGCGTCGGACACCTCGGTCCGCCGCGAGGCCCAGACGTCCCGTCGTCCGTAGATCTTCACGTGTGCCATGTGCTGCCCCTGTCCGGTGGGCGGCTGCGTCGCTCGCCCTCGAACGTGCAGCCTAGAGTCAGCACGTGCTTGTTCTCCTGCCGCCCTCGGAGGGCAAGACCGCACCGGCGAGCGGACCGGCGCTCGACCTCGCCGCCCTGTCAGCGCCGGAGCTCGGCCCGATGCGCGCGAAGGTGCTCGACGCGCTCATCCAGGTCAGCGCACGGCCCGAGGCGGTCACGACCCTCGGTGTCGGTGCGAGCATCGCCGGGGAGGTCGCCCGCAACGTGGACCTGTGCAGCGCTCCGGCGGCCCGCGCCGACCGGGTGTACTCGGGAGTCCTGTTCGCTGCCGCGGGCCTGTCAGGGCTCACGCCGGTGGCTCGCGCCCGGGCACAGGAGTCGGTGCGGATCTTCTCGGGCCTGTGGGGCGTCACGTCACCCGGCGACCGCATCCCCGCCTACCGGCTGTCGATGGCGACCGACCTGCCCGGCATCGGACCGCTCGCGGCGGCCTGGCGCGACGAGCTGGCTGCCGTCCTCGACCCCAGGGCCGACGGCGACCTCGTCGTCGACTGCCGCTCGGCCACGTACCTCTCGGCTTGGCGTCCACCACGCGGCGCAGCATGGGTCCAGGTCCGCGTCGTGCGCGAGCTCGCCGGGATCAGGGCCGTCGTCTCGCACAACGCGAAGCACGCCCGGGGGGTGCTCACCCGGCACCTGCTCGCGCGACGTCGGAACGCCCCGGTCGACGCCGATGGCCTCGCGACGGCCGCGAGCGAGCTCATCGGCGAGCAGTGGGCTGCGGTCGAGCTCGGTCCGGCGGGCCACGGCGCGCGCGTGCTCACCCTCGTCGTGCACTGAGCCGTGCACTGAGCCCGTGCGAGACGCCTCAGGCGCGTGCTGCCCAGCCCTCGCTCGGCGCTCCCGCGACGGCGACCTCGCTGCGGCCGTCCTCGAACAGCCGGACGATGCTCAACGACGCGGGCGCGACCCGCAGCTGGCTCCACGACGACGGCTGCGCGCCCATCGCGAGCCCGAGCGCGGCACGGATCGAGACAGCGTGGCTGATGACCACGACCGTGCGGTCGACGCCGCCGGCCAGCAGTGCGCCGAGCGCGCCGCGGATGCGCACGCCGACGTCGGTGATCGACTCCCCGCCCGGCGGTCGCACGGTCGCCTCGAGGTGCCACGGCTGCAGGGTGCCCGGCCAGCGCTCCTCGATCTCCTCCGCGGTCAGACCCTCCCACGCCCCGAAGTCCGCCTCCTTGAAGTCCGGCACCGTCCGCACCTCGAGACCGAGCCGAGCGCCGACGACAGCGGCCGTCTGCTGCGTGCGGACCATCGGCGAGGCGATGAGCTCGCTCGGGTAGGGGATGTCACCCCACAGGTCGCGCCCGACCCGGTCGACGAGCACCGCCGCAGCCGCCGCCTGCAGCCGACCCTCGTCGTTGAGGGGCGGTCCGGGCACGGACGAGCCTGAGTACCCGCGCGACGACGTCATCGTGGTCGACCCGTGCCGCACCAGGACGACGGTGACAGGCTCGGCCGCGTCGAACCGCACCGCGGCGCCTGATGGTCGGGCCGCGCGCCGAGGGGTGCCACCCGCTGCCGGGGAGACCCCGGCGTCCGCCATCAGAAGGCGTCCTCACCGCGCACGAGGATCCGTCCGGAGTCCTCGCAGAACACGATCTCCTCGGGCGGCAGGGCCTTGATGCGCGCGAGCTCGGTGCCCGGGACCATGAGCCCGCTGCCCTCGGAGCGCCCGTGGCGCAGGGCCGCGACCGCCACGCCGCCGAGGCGGGCGCGCATCTTCTCGTAGAGGGCCAGGAGCTTCTCGTCGAGCGGCGCGGCCATCTCGGCCCGCTGCGCGCTCACGCGGTCCGCGTCGGCGTCGAGCTCGGCGAACGCCGCATCCCGCTCCGCCACGACCTCGTCGCGCTGCGCGACCAGGGCGTCGTGCGCGGTCGTCAGCTCGTTCAGCACGGACTCGTGGGCCTCAAGCCGTTCCATGACCTCGAGCTCGACCTCCTCGAGCTCGCCCTGGCGCCGACCGAGCGACGCGAGCTCGCTCTGCAGCGCCTGCAGGTCCTTCGGGCTGCCACTGCCCGAGTCGAGGCGGGTCTGGTCGCGCGTGGCGCGGGTGCGGACCTGCTCGACGTCGGACTCGGCCTTCGCGACAGCACGGCGCAGGTCGTTCGCGGCGGTCCTCGAGGTCACGAGCGCCGTCTCGAGGTCGGCGAGCTGGCTGTCGAGCTCGATGAGCCGCGCGAGCGCAGGCACGTTCGCGCGGCGGTGCGCGATCTGGTCGAGGCGCGTGTCGAGGGCCTGGACCTCCAGGAGCCGGTGCTGGGCCTCGGGGGGTGCTGTGGTCACAGGGGGTTTCCTTCCGACTGCATCTGAGGGCTCGGCACCCGCGCTGTCCACGGATCGGTGCGCTGGGTGCTGATCCGGGTCTCCACCGTAGTGCCGTCGGCCGCGAGCGCCGACGTGAGATCGGCGGCCGCGAGCGGCAGCCAGGGCCACTCGGAGGCGAAGTGCGCGACGTCCACGAGGTAGGGCGGGCTCGGCTG
>NZ_DASUIR010000111.1:0-2732 GCF_036279715.1 Cellulomonas sp.
GGGGAGTACAAGGTGCAGCTTCGGATGCACCCGGAGGTCTCCGCGACCATCACGGTCAACGTCGTCGCCGGCTGAGCTCACCCTCACCGGCTCGACCAGGACGTCCAGGACGCCGGCACCCTTCGGGGTGCCGGCCTCCTGCCGTTGCCGGGGGTGTCGTCGGCGGCCGCGGCCAGACCGTTGCGCGCCCAGGGCGCCAGGCTCCACGTGCCGCCGCAGCGATTCGGCGCGTCAGGCGCCGACGGCAGTCCAGGCGTCGCCGCGGGCGCGCAGCCCCGTCGTGAGCGCGCGCGCGAGCATGAACGCGCCCGCGAACGCGACCCACAGCCAGGTGAGTCCCACGGCTCCGCCCGGCGCCCAGGCCCGCACGGCGAGCAGGCAGGGCATGTACGCCAGCAGGGTCGCGATGCCAGCCCAGGCGAGGTAGCGGCCGTCACCCGCCCCGATGAGGACGCCGTCGAGCACGAAGACCCAGCCGGCCACGGGCATGGCGAGCGCGAGGACGACGAGCGCCGTCGTGACGGCCCGGCGCACGTCCGGGTCGGAGGTGAACAGGCGCGCGAGGAGCCAGCCGCTCGCTCCGAGGACCAGCCCGAGCACCGCGCCGGCGCCGACGCCCCACGTCAGGGTCCGGCGCAGGACCGCGCGGGCGCGAGGGACGTCGTCGGCCCCGAGGGCGTGCCCGACGAGGGCCTGAGCGGCGATGGCAAGCGCGTCGAGCGCAAAGGCCGCGAGGCTCCACAGAGCGCTGACGACCTGGTGGCCGGCGAGCGTCACGTCGCCGAGCGCGGTCGCGACCCAGACCGTCGCGAGGATCGCGAGGCGCAGGGATGCGGTCCGCACGAGGAGGGGGGCACCCGAGCGCGCGTTGGCCAGGATGCCGCCCGCAGCGGGCGCGACCGAGGCTCCGAGCGCGCGGGCACCGCGGACGACGACGGCGACGAGGACCGCGCCCATCGCCACCTGGACGATCGCGGTGCCGAGCCCGGACCCCGCGATGCCGAGACCGAACCCGTACACGAGCGTGATGTTGAGGACGGCATTGGCGACGGCTCCGACGCCGGCCACCACGAGGGGGGTGCGCGTGTCGAGGAGGCCCCTGAGCGCCCCGGTGGCCGCCAGGACGAGCAGCATGCCGGGCAGCCCGGGCGCCGACCAGCGCAGGTACGTCACAGCGTGCGTGGCGACCGCGCCGTCGGCTCCCAGGGCCGCGACCGCCGCCGGCGCGCCCAGCCACGCCGCAACCGCAAGGACGACGCCGAGCGCGAGGGCGAGCCACAGCCCGTCCATGCCGACCTGCAGCGCTCCACTGCGATCGCCGGCGCCCAGTCGGCGCGCGACGCTCGCCGTGGTGGCGTACGCGAGGAAGACGCACAGGCCGACGACGGTCACCAGGACGGTCGAGGCGAGCGACAGCCCGGCCAGCTGCGCGGTGCCCAGATGGCCGACGACTGCGGAGTCGACGAGAACGAACAGCGGCTCCGCGACGAGGGCACCGAGAGCAGGAACGGCGAGGGTGGCGATCTGCCGGTCGATGGTGGACGGAATCTGTCCAGCAGATGAAATCTTGGCCACAAGTCTCCCGTCCACAGGCGGTGCACAGCGTCTGGGCCGGTCGAGCCGCCCGCTCGGACCTGCCGGAGATGATTATCCACAGGCGCGCCCACACCCTGTGCACAGCGAAATCGGACACCGTCCACAGGGGATCGACCGTCGTCCCCAGGCCCTGTGGACGGCAACGTTTTCCCTGCGGGCCAATCGGCTCTAGCCTCGCGTAGGCGTTCGCGTCGGAGTGGTCGACGGTGCGTCGAGGCCATTCTCGACGTCGGCGTACGCAGGGCGTCGGACCTCGCTGGGAGCGCGGTCGTGCAGGGGTGTCGGACCCTCCCGGTAGAACGTGTGTTCGGTAGGTTGAGGTCGAGGCGGGGATGGGTCTGTGACGATCGAAGAGCTCGAGTACGGCATGCCGTCGGGGTCGGGCCGCACCCGCGAGTTCGACCGCACCCCTCCGCAGGACATCGCGGCCGAGCAGAGCGTCCTCGGCGGCATGATGATCTCGAAGGACGCGATCGCCGACGTCGTCGAGCAGCTGCGCGGCAACGACTTCTACCGCCCGGCGCACGAGGCGGTCTACGACGCGATCCTCGACCTGTACGGCCGGGGCGAGCCGGCCGACGCGGTCACGGTGTCCGACGAGCTGACCAAGCGCGGCGAGATGACCCGCATCGGCGGGGCGCCCTACCTCCACACCCTGATCTCGATGGTGCCGACCGCGGCCAACGCCGGGTACTACGCGCGGATCGTGCGGGAGCGAGCCGTCCTGCGCCGCCTCGTCGAGGCCGGAACGCGCATCGTCCAGCTCGGCTACGCGACCGACGGCGGCGACGTCGACGACATCGTCAACAACGCGCAGGCCGAGGTGTACGCGGTCACCGAGCGACGCGCGTCCGAGGACTACCACCGGCTCGGCGACGTCATCGGCGGAGCGGTCGACGAGATCGAGGCGGCGGGGCACCGCGGCGTGGGCATGGTCGGGGTGCCGACGGGGTTCGCGGACCTGGACCGTTTGACCAATGGATTGCACCCCGGACAAATGATTGTTATTGCCGCGAGGCCTGCAATTGGAAAATCGACCCTAGGAATCGATATTGTCCGTTCTGCGTCAATCAAGCACGGGAAGACTTCTGTTGTCTTCTCGCTCGAGATGAGCCGCAACGAGATCACGATGCGTC
>NZ_DASUIR010000112.1:0-26272 GCF_036279715.1 Cellulomonas sp.
GCATCTCCTTCACGCCGAACACGCTCGCCCAGGCGATCCTGGCCGGTCAGACCGGCACCGTCGGCCTGCTGACGAACGACCTCGAGGGACGGTTCAGCCTCCCGATCCTCATGGGCGCCGAGGACGCGTTCGGGGCCGGCAGGATCTCGGTGTTCCTCTGCGACGCGCGCGACGACGCGATCCGCGAGCAGTACCACCTCAGGGCGCTGCTCGGACGCCGCATCGACGGCCTCATCGTGGTCGGCAGCAACACGGACCCGCGCCCGTCCCTCGGGCGCGGGCTGCCCGTCCCGGTCGTCTACGCCTATGCGCCGTCGACGGACCAGGACGACTTCTCGGTCGTCCCCGACAACGTCAATGCCGGAACGCTGGCCATCGAGCACCTCGTGAGCACCGGTCGGCGCAAGATCGCGCACATCTCAGGCGAAGCCCACTTCACTGCCGCCCGCGACCGTGCGACCGGGGCGCTGGCCGCCCTGGCGTCAGCCGGCCTGGAGCTCGCCGGCGGGACCGTGCGGTACGGGGCGTGGACCGAGGCGTGGGGACGGGCCGCCGCACGGACGCTCCTCACGGAGGAGGTCGAGCTCGACGCCATCCTCTGCGGGAGCGACCAGATCGCGCGCGGCGTCCTTGACGCCCTGCGCGACTACAGCGTCGACGTGCCGGAGCGGATCGCCGTGATGGGCTTCGACAACTGGGAAGTGATGACGTCGGGTGCCCGTCCCCAGCTGACCAGCGTCGACATGAACTTCGAGATGCTCGGTCGCCGCGCCGCCCAGCGCATGTCCGACGCGATCGACGGGCGGTCGACCGTCGGGGTCGAGCGGATGCCCTGCCGCGTCGTCATCCGCGGGTCGACGACGCTCGAGCGCTGACCGGCGGTCTCCTCCGCGCCTGCGCCTACGCGCGGATGTCGAACTCCTGGAGACGCCTGCGGTCCTTCTTGGAGGCCGAGGCCTGCAGGGCCAGCAGCTCGGCGTAGATGCCGCCCGTCGCGGCCAGCTCAGCAGGCGTCCCGATCTCGTCGACGTGCCCGTCCTTGAGGGTGATGATGCGGTCGACGGACGAGATCGTCGAGAGCCGGTGGGCGATGATCAGCGTCGTCCGACCGGCCATCAGGTGCTCGAGGCCCTCCTGGACGAGCCGTTCGGACTTCGAGTCCAGCGAGCTCGTCGCCTCGTCGAGGATGAGGATGGGCGCATCCTTGAGGATCGCGCGGGCCACGGCGATCCGCTGCTTCTGGCCGCCCGAGAGCTTGATGCCCCGCTCGCCGATCTGGGAGTCGTAGCCCTGGGCGAACCGCGCGATGAACTCATGTGCGTTGGCAGACCGCGAGGCGGCCACGACGTCGTCGTCCGAGGCGTCCGGACGCGCATAGGCGATGTTCTCCCGGATGGTCCCGGAGAACAGCGACGGGTCCTGGAAGACGACACCGATGTCCGCCCGCAGGTCCTGCAGTGCGAGCGATCGGACGTCGGTCCCCCCGATCCGGATCGTGCCAGCCGTTGGCGTGTAGAGCCGCAGCAGGAGGCTGACCAGCGTCGTCTTGCCGCCACCGCTCTCGCCGACGAACGCGACATGCTCGCCGCGGTGGATCGTGAAGCTCACGCCGCTCAGCACGACCTCTCCGCCCTGGTAGCCGAAGTCGACCGCGTCGAACTCGATCGCGGCAGGAGCTTGGCCGTGCGCCACCGGGTGCGCGTGGACCGTGGGCAGCACCTCGGCCTCAGCCAGCTCCTCCATGACCGCGAAGTAGTCCCGGCTCCCCGCGACGGCCCGCTGCGACGAGTCGACGAGGAAGCTCATCGAGAACACCGGCTGGCGGGCCATGTTCACGAGCTGGATCAGCAGGACCATCACACCGATCGTGAAGGACCCCTGGACGGTCTGGACGAAGATGATCGCGAACACCCCGAAGAAGATCAGGTTCAGGGCGCCCCGCCGAGAGGTGTCCATGGTGTGCCAGTACCGCGACTGCCGCCGTGTCGTCTGGATCGTCCGGTCGTAGTGGTCGTTGAAGCTCGTCAGCTCGCGCCGCTCCTGCACGAAGCTCTTGACCACCCGGATCTGGCCGACAACCTCCGCGAACCGGCCGCCCGCCACGTCGAACGTGCGGTTCTTCTCCCCCTCGAGCACCTGCCACCGCGCGCTCGTGATGGTCGTGAGCCAGGCGAAGACCGGGTAGATGACCGCGAGCAGCAACGCCAGGGGCCACGAGTAGAACGCCGTGATCGCCAGGACCGCGACCACGGTCAGGACCATCTGGAAGAACGAGTTGGCGAACATGTTGAGGAACCCGGTGGTCTCGGTGATGGACCGCGACAGCCGGTTGATCACCGTCCCCGTGAGCTCGTTGTCGAAGTACCGCTGCGGCAACGAGAGCAGCTTGGCGAAGTAGGCGCCGGACAGCCGCGCGCGCAGCCTCGACGCCATCGTGTCGCCCAGGTAGCCACCGATGTTGGTGAGCACCGTGTTCGCCAGGTCAGCGGCGAGCAGAGCGGCGGCCAGCCAGATCACCGTCGAGATCCCCGAGACCTGCCCGGCATGCGCCGCGACGACGTAGTCGGTCGCCGCCTTGACGATGAACGGGGTCAGCAGCCCGGTCACCGCCACGGCCAGCGAGGACAGGACGATGCCCATGTAGTAGGGCCACAGCTCGCGCGCGACGAACAGGATCCGGACGATGCTGCGCACAGGCGGTGGGCTCCCTCGACGGCGACGGCGGACGATCTGGAACGGCGAGGCCGGCCGGGCGACGCACGGCTCCATCCTCTCGCGGCCGCGGCACCTCGCGGTCCCGTCCGCTCGCCGTGGCTGACGCTCGCAGTCGCGGGCGCGTCGCAGTCGCAAGCGCAAGCGCACCGGTGGCGTGGGTCCGGCGGCGGCGGCCGTACAGTCCTGGGAGGCGGCGCCATGCCGCGGCACCACGGAGGGAACCTTCATGATGGTCTGCATCACCGTCTCCGAGGACGGCAACGCCGGTGGCGGCTGGGGGCGTGCGCACCGTGTTGCGCTCGCCACGACGTCCGACGGCGCGATCACCGACTGGCGCGAGGTCGAGGTCGGCTGGGACACGGCCCACGACGAGGGGACCGAGGGCTCCCATCACGCGCGCATCGCCCGCTTCCTCATCGACAACCACGTCGATGTCGTCGTCACGGGCCACATGGGCCCGCCCATGGCCAGGATGCTGAGCACGATGGGCATCCGCACCTCCTTCGACGCCGCCGGCGATGCCCGGACCGCGGTGCTGACCGCGCTCACAGGGCTCGACGAGACCGAGTGATCGTTCGCCCGGCCGCTCGCGATCAGCCGCGGCCCGGCGAACGGAACCCAGGGCGATCACCTCAGCCGACGTCCCGCGCGACCGATAGGGACGACGTGGCCTCCGACAGCACCGAACCGCGCGAGACGTCAGGCGCGACGACGAACCTGTTGCTGCGCTACGTCCGCGAGCTGGGGGGCGAGCAGGCCGTCGCCGAGACGCTGGCGCTCTCCGAGGCGTGGCTCGACGGGGTCTGAGCCGCCTCGCTACGGTGGGCACGAGCCGCGACCCGTCGCGGGCGGGCGCCACCCTGACCGGAGGCCGATGATGCCAGCGATCACCCCGTTCCTGTGGTTCGACGACCAGGCCGAAGAAGCAGCCCAGTTCTACACCTCGGTCTTCCCGAGGTCCTCGATCGTCGACGTCACCCGCTACGGCGAGGGCGCGCCGAAGCCCGGCACAGCGACGGTGGTGACATTCGTGCTCGACGGCCTCGAGCTCGTCGCGCTCAACGGGGGCCCCGGCTTCCCATTCTCCGAGGCCGTGTCCCTGTACGTCACGGCCGAGACCCAGGACGAGATCGACGAGCTGTGGGCCAAGCTCACAGACGGTGGCGAACGCGGTAGGTGCGGGTGGCTCAAGGACCGCTACGGGTTCTCGTGGCAGATCGTCCCGCCTGTCCTCGGCGAGCTCCTGTCCGATCCCGACCCCGCCCGGGCCGGCCGGGCCATGCAGGCGATGCTCGGCATGGGCAAGCTCGACATCGCCGCGTTGCGGGCGGCCGCCGACGGGTGACGGTCGGACGCGCGGGCGACCAGGACGCCGAAAGACCGCCTACAGCTCGCCCGTGCGTCGCATGTGTCGCATCGCCACCCAGCCGAGCGGGATCGGGAGCCAGAACGTCAGCAGGCGGAAGAGCACGACCGCCGAGGCAGCCACCCCGGCGTTCACGCCTGCCGCCGTGAGCCCGCCGATGAGCGTCACCTCGATCGTGCCGATCCCGCCGGGGGTGGGGATGGCCGCGCCGGCGGCGTTGCCGACCAGGTAGATCACCGCGACCTCGACGATGCCCCGGTGCTGGCCGAACGCGGCGAGCGACGCGTCGAACGCGAGCACGTAGCCCATGGTCAGCATCACGTTGCCGAGGATCGCCAGGGCAACCCTGCCGGGGTGACCCAGCACGTCGACGAGTCGCGGCCAGGTCTGGCGCACCGTGGGCATCGTCGTCCGCACGGCCCAGCGACGCACGCCGGGGAACAGCAGGGCGGCTGCCAGGCCAACGAGCACAGCACCCATCGCGATGAGCGCGCCGGGTCCCGGGGCGAACAACGTCGTGTCGTTCGAGCCCGAGACGAGCGACAGGAGCAGCAGCAGAGCGATCGTCACGACGAACTGCGAGACCTGGACGAGAGCGACGGTCGCGACCGCGAGGGACGCGCTGACGCCGCGCCGTGTCAGGAGCCGCAGGTTCAGCGCGGCCGATCCGACACCGGCGGGCGCGGCCAGGGAGACGAACGCCCCCACCGCGTGGACGAGCGTGGCCGACCGCAGGCTGACCCGCACCGGCGCGAACGCGGCGAACGTCAGACCGGCTCCCACGTAGGTCGCGAGACCCAGACCGAACGCGACAGCGCTCCAGCGCCAGTCGCTCGACGTGAGCGCTGTCCCGATCTCGTCGACGTTGATGCTCGTCAGGATCACGACGACGGCCACCACCGGAAGGACCACGGTGAGCACCGTGCGCACACCGAAGCGGGTCACCTGCTCCGGCTCGACGTCAGTCCCGGGCAGCCGCTCGACGAGCGCGGACCGCAGCTCCTCCAGCAGCCCGGAGTGCGCGCGCATCTCCTCGCGCGTCCGCTGCGGCAGGACGACGCTCTGCAGCAGCGGCCCGATCGCCGCGATGTCCTGGCGCGGCAGGACGGCCGCTGCCGACTCGAGCGCACGGGCCGCACCGACCCGCACCGCGATCAGGGCCACGAGCTGCGTGAGGTCCATCCGGCGCGCGAGCTCGGTCGAGGCGACATCGCCCGAGTCCCAGCCGACGAGCCACACGACCGGCACACCGGCCTCCTGCTCGACCAGGATCGTGTCCGAGGTCAGGGCGCGGTGCGCGATCCCGGCGTCGTGCGCCGACCTCAGCTGGCCCCAGATCGCGTGCAGCAGCTCGTCCGTGACGTGCGCGTCGTCGACGAGCCGCAGCGGAACCGCCGCCCCCGTCAAGCCCTCGATGACGAGCATCGAGTCCTGCGCCTCGGCGATGCCGAGCGGCTGCGGTGTGCGCACCCCGGCCGTGCGGGCTGCGTACGCGAGGAGGGCCGTGCGTTCGACGGCCTGGCGCAACGACACGAGCGAGCGACCCTCGATGCCGCGCAGCCGCACCGACCGCCACAGCCTCGCCAGCGCGCCGACGACCTGTCGGTCGCCGTCCAGCACGACCACCCGAAGGTGCTCCGTCGCGGTGGTGGTCAGGTCGTACATCCGGTGCTCGTCGGCGTCGGCGACCCGTACCAGCCGCGCCGGGTCGAAGCCCGCGCGGCGGATCGCGGCGACGAGCGCCGACCCGTAGGCGCGTTCGGACTGCACCCCTGACATGAAGCGCACCCCCAGACCGGCGACCCGTCCGAGGAGCAGCGCGACGGCCGCGCCCGACAGCGAGACCTGGCCGGTGACCAGGACGATGCCGAGAGAGACCCACAGGAGGTTCCACGACCACAGGACGGTCCGCCTGCGCCCGCGCGGGCCCGCTGCAGTCAGGAGCCCCGCGAGGGCGGCCACCGACGCCGGGACCGACAGCAGCCACCGGCCGTCACGCGAGACCGACAGGCCGTGCAGGAGCTCGGTGGACCCGAACGTGGTCAGGGCGGAGGTCGTCGCGACGCACAGCGCGAGCGCCGCGAGGCCGGCCGCTCCCACCTGGAGCAGCTGGCGGCCGTGCCGCCGGACGGCGAGCTCGGTGAGGACGGCGACCGGCGCGATGAGCGTCACGAGCCCTTCGAGGATGGCCACCGGGAACACCAGCACGCGCCGGAGCAGCCAGCTGAAGCCGCGGACGTCCTGGGCGACCCCGGCCGTGGTGCCCTGCGCCGAGACGACGGCCACCAGCACCGCCAGCACACCGAGGGCCGACAGGACGAGGCCGAGCAGGTCGCTCGGGTCGTGCACCCGAGTGGTCGGCGCGTCGACGATCTGCACGTCCGGTGCGCGGGAGTCGTCCTTCGTGGGCTCGTTCACGCGACGGGCACGCGTCCAGGTCTCGGCGTATCGGCCATCCGGCGAGTCTATCGGCGCATGTCGGCAGAACTGGGAAGGCTCGACTCCCCCACGCGCTTGCCGGACCCGAGTATTATCGCGGCTCACCAGCACCGACATCCGTTCGGTCGACCACATCGCGAGGGACGAGCGTGATCAAGCGGCGTCACCCCGCCCGCCGTACCGGCGCGAGGCTCGCGAGGGCCCTCGGTGCTTTTGGTGTCCTCGGCACCCTCTGGTTCACGCGCGGCGTGCTCATCTCGGTCGTGCTGGTGTCCGTGCCTCTCGGAGCCGCCCCGGTGGCGGTGCAGGTGGCACCCGCGACGCCGTGCACGGCCGGTGCGCTGCAGGTCGTGGCCCACGAGGACGACGACCTCCTCTTCCAGAGCCCCGACCTCGCGCAGGACGTCCTGGCGGGACGCTGCGTGCGGACGGTCTTCCTCACCGCGGGCGACGCCGCCCAGGGCGAGACGTACTGGCGCAGCCGCGAGGCGGGCAGTCTGGCCGCATATGCGCAGATGGCCGGCGTCGCGGACCGCTGGAGCTCGTCCGACGCCGGGGTGCCCGGCCACGCCGTGCGGCTCATGACGCTGACGGACGCTCCCCGGGTCTCCGTCGTCTTCATGCGCCTGCCCGACGGCAACCGGGCCGGGACGGGGACCTTCGTGCACGACTACCAGAGCCTGCGACGGCTCTGGGACGGTGACATCGCAGCGATCGATGCGGTCGACGGCTCGACGACCTACACGGACGCCTCACTCACCAGCACGCTGACCGACCTCATGACCGAGTTCCACCCGACGACCGTGCGGACCCAGGACTGGACCATCGAGTTCCGCCACGGTGACAACGCCGACCACACGGCCACGGCGCTGTTCGCGCGGCAGGCCGACCGCGGCTACCACTCAGCGCACACGCTTCTCGCGTACGGCGGCTACCCGATGTGGACCCGGCTGCCGAACGTCACCGGCACGGACCTCAAGGCCAAGAAGAGCGCCTTCATGGCCTACGCGGCCCACGACCGCAAGCTCTGCCTCGAACCGTGGTGCCCGGGCGACCTCGTGTCTACGTTGCGCCTCGCGCGCCAGTACGTCGTCGCGAGCGAGGCGACCGGCGTCGTCACGACCGCCGACCGCTGAGGGCCCGGCGAACCGGGCCCTCGACGGTCAGATCGACACCGTCGGCTCCGGCACCATCCGGATCGCGCCGGCCGGGCACTCGGTGGCGCAGATGCCGCATCCCTTGCAGTAGTCGTAGTCGAAGCGGAACCCCTCGCCGACCCCCAGCTTGATGACCGCGTTGTCGGGGCACACGCCGTAGCAGTTGTCGCACTCGAAGCAGTTGCCGCAGGACATGCACCGCCGCGCCTCGTAGAGCGCGGTCGCCGGTTCGAGCGCCTGGACGACCTCGTCGAACCCGGTCGCCCGCCGAGCCGCCTCGAGGTGCGGTCGCACCGCGTGCGGGGCATCGGCGAAGTACCACGTGTTGAGCCGCTCGTACTCGGCGATCGGTGCCTCGACGGGCTCAGCAGGTCCGGCGGCGACACCGTCGAGCTGCGCGAGGTAGGCGTGGATCGAGTCGGCGGCGCGCGAGCCGTGCCCGACGCCGACCGTCACCGTGCGTTCGGCGGGCACCACGTCGCCACCCGCAAAGATGCCCGGGTGGCCCGTCATGAACCGGTCGTCGATCTGCACGACCCCGTCGACGAACGTGAGGTCGGGGATGCCGTCGAGCAGCGACAGGTCGGTCTCCTGCCCGAGGGCGAGCACGAGCGAGTCGGCCTCGAGGTCCTCGAGCTCACCGGTGGGCTGCGGGAAGCCCGTCTCGTCGAGCTCCATGCGCTCGACCATGAGGTGACCGGCGTCGGCGTGCGTGATGGTTGACAGCCAGCGGAAGGTCACGCCCTCCTCGAGCGCCTCGGTGACCTCCGAGTCGTGCGCGGGCATCCGGTCACGCGTGCGCCGGTAGACGATGACCGACTCGGTCGCGCCGAGCCGACGCGCGGTGCGGGCGGCGTCGACGGCCGTGTTGCCGCCGCCGTAGACCACCACGCGCCTGCCGAGCATGGGCATCTCGCCATCGGCGACGCCGTGCAGCAGGGTCACCGCGTCGAGGATCCGCGCGGCCTCCCCCGCCGGGACGTAGGCGCGCTTGCCGATCTGGGCGCCGACCGCGAGGAAGACGGCATCGAATCCCTCGGCCATGGCATCGACGACCGACGCGACGGTCGTCTGCATCTCGATCTTCACGCCCGTCACCTCGATCCGCGCGATCTCGGCGTCGAGCACCGCGCGCGGAAGCCGGTAGGCCGGGATCCCGTAGCGCATCATGCCGCCGGGCATCTTGGAGCCGTCGCGGATCGTCACGTCGTGCCCGAGCCGGCGCAGGTGGTACGCCGCGGACAGACCGGCCGGGCCGGAGCCCACCACGAGCACGCGTCGGCCGGAAGCGGTCTCCGGGACGGGGAGCGCCCATCCCTTCTCGATCGCGAGGTCGCCCAGGAACCGCTCGACCGCGTTGATCCCGACCGCCTCGTCGAGCTTGCCGCGGTTGCACGCCGTCTGGCACGGGTGGTAGCAGACGCGACCCATGATGGCCGGGAACGGGTTGGCCACCACGAGCGCACGCCAGGCCTGCTCGTACGAGCCGTCCTCGGCGGTGTACAGCCAGTCCTGCGGGTTCTCGTGCGCCGGGCAGGCGTGCGCGCACGGCGCCGTCAGCGAGACGTACTCCGGCCGCTCCACGCGCCAGGCGCCCGTGCGGTTCGCCAGGCTCGACCCGACGCCGAGCGTGATCGCGAACGGTGTGTCCATCAGAGCACCTCTTCCAGCAGCCCGTACCGGGCGATGTTGCGGTCGGCGATCGCCTGGAGGCGGTCGATCACGTCATCACGACGCTGGGGGCGGAACAGGTGCGCGTACCGGCCCTGCAGCGTGAGGTAGTCCTCGACGGGTACCTGGTGACGGATCTTGCGCACCGACGTGACCTCACCGCGCTCGGCCTCGAACACCGGGAAGAATCCGCTCTCGGTCGCGAGCCGGGCCAGCTTCACCGTGTCCGACGACGCCGAGCCCCAGCCCAGCGGGCACGGCACCATGACGTGCAGGTAGCGCGCGCCGTGCATGCCCATCGCTCGCTCGACCTTCGCCTCGAGGTCGCGCAGGTCGGCGACCGTCGCCGTGGCCACGTACGGGATCTCGTGCGCCATCGCGATCCGCGGGACATCCTTGCCCTGGCCGAACACGTTTCCTGGCTCGGGCCCCACGGTCTGCGTCGTCGAGGTGCGAGCAGCCGGAGGCGTCGCACCCGACCGCTGGACTCCGGTGTTCATGTAGCCACCGTTGTCGTAGCAGATGTACAGCACGTCGTCGTTGCGCTCGAACATGCCCGACAGGCACGCGAAGCCGATGTCGACCGTGCCGCCGTCGCCCCCCTGGGCCACGACACGGACGTCGTCCTTGCCGAGGGCCCGCAGACCTGCAGCCGCGCCGGTCGCGACGGCCGGCGCGTTGCCGAACAGGGAGTGGAGCCACGGCACCCGCCACGACGTCTCCGGGTACGGCGTCGAGAACACCTCGAGGCAGCCCGTCGCGTTCACGGTGACCATCCGGCTGTTCGATGCGCGCATCGCCGCGTCGAGCACGTAGCGGGCACCGAGCGCCTCGCCGCAGCCCTGGCACGCCCGGTGCCCCGACGTCAGCGCGTTCGTCCGGTCCATGTCGGACTGCCCGCTCGCCTGGTCGGGACCAAGCAGCCGGTTGCCGACGGCGTAGCTGCCGACCTGGTAGAACTTCACCTCTGTCGCGCTCATCGCGCACTCCCGTCGACTCGCGCCAGCTCGCGCTCGACCACGACGGCGTCGAGATCGAGGAAGGTCAACGGCTCCAGCTCGCCCGCCACGGCACTCGTGACCATCCCCCGCAGCGACGGCACTGTGATCGGCCGCCCGCCGAGACCCGCGATGACGGTGCGCTGATCGATCTCGGCGCCCACGAGAGCCGAGCGCACGTCGGTCGCGACGATGCCCCCCACGCCGACGGCCAGCGCTCGCTCGAGCACCACGACCCTCTTCGCGCCGGCGAGCGCCTCCCGCACGGCGTCGTAGGGGAACGGACGGAACGACGTGATGCCGAGCAGCCCGACGGACACGCCGGCGTCGCGCTCGTGGTCGACGACGTCCTGCAGCGTGCCGAACACCGAGCCGAGCGCGATGACGACCGTCTCGGCGCCGTCGAGGCGATACGGCCGGACGAGGCCTCCCGAGTCGCGGCCGAACACCGCGGCAAACTCTGCCGCGACCCGCGGGATCGTCTTGAGCGCGTCGAGCTGGCGGTGGTGGGCGAGGTAGCGCACCTCGGTGAACGCCTCGGGCCCGACCATCGCCCCGATCGAGACGGGGTTGTCCGGGTCGAGGACCTGCTGGGGAACGAACGGCGGGAGGAACGCGTCGACCTGGGCCTGCTCGGGGATGTCGACCTGCTCGGTCGCGTGCGTCAGCACGAACCCGTCCATGCACACCATGACCGGGACCGACAGCTCCTCGGCGATCCGGAACGCCTGGACGTGCAGGTCAGCAGCCTCCTGGTTGCTCGTCGCATAGAGCTGGAGCCAGCCCGAGTCGCGCTGCGACATCGCGTCACCGTGGTCGTTCCAGATGTTGATGGGGGCGCCGATCGCGCGGTTCGCGACCGTCATGACGATGGGCAGCTCCATGCCCGAGGCGTTGTAGACCGCCTCGACCATGTACAGCAGGCCCTGGCTGGCGGTCGCGGTGTACGAGCGCGCCCCGACGGCGCTCGCGCCGATCGCGCCCGACATCGCGGCGAACTCGGACTCGACGTTGACGTACTCGCACCCCGTGAGCTCACCCGCCTTCACCATCCGGCTCAGCTCCTCGACGATGTGCGTCTGCGGAGAGATCGGGTAGGCGCACACGACCTGGGGGCGGCACGCGGCGACCGCGACCGCCACGGCCTTCGAACCCTCAACCTGCTGCAACATGCACGGCCTCCTGGACGACCAGCTCGAATGCGGCGCGGGCGGCCGCGGCGTTCTTCGCCGCGACCGGACCGGAGAACCTGGCTTCGATCGCCGCGACGACCGAGTCGATGGACAGCAGCCCCGTGAGCGCGGCGAACGCGCCGAGGAGCGGCACGTTGGGCACCGCACGGCCGACGTGCTCGAGCGCGAGCGCGGTGGCCGGCACGCTGACGACGTGTCCGCGCGGCAACGCTCGCTCGGCCGCGGCCAGGCCGAGCTCGGCGAGCGGCTGCTCGGTGTTGAGGAGCACGAACCCGGTGGGGCTCAGCCCGCCGAGGACGTCGATCTGCCCGAGCAGCGTGACGTCCTGGACGATCACGGCGTCGGGCTCGGCCACCGGGTCGTGCGAACGGATCGCGACCTCGGAGATCCGGCAGAACGACACGACCGGCGCACCGGTGCGTTCCGATCCGAAGCTGGGGAACGCCTGCGCGTGATGCCCCTCGCTGAACGCTGCAACCGAGAGCAGCTCGGCCGCCGTGACGACGCCCTGTCCGCCACGCCCGTGGATGCGAACTTGAAACATGATGACCACCTTGTCCTCCCCCCCTTGGTAGCCCTGGTTCTCGGGGCGCAAACAGGACGTTCGTCCTACGGCAGCGACCTGCGTCGGGCGGCTGTCGGACACCTGGGTCCCGGGCCGGGTGACCATGGTCCTGTGCCTGGTCACGGGCGAGTTCTGTGCGTGGCTACGATGGTGCCAGGTGCGCCGGGAAGCCTGGTCGGCATGATTCTGTCGACCCCGAAGGAGCCCTTCCCGTGCGCAGTCCCACCCCCCGTGCCGTCCTCCTCGCCCGAGGGTCCTGGTCGGAGACGGCCCGGGTCTCCGCGATCCTGCGCAAGGAGACGGTCGGCGGTGCGCTTCTGCTCCTCGCGACCGTCGTGGCGCTCGTCTGGGCGAACTCACCGTTCTCGGACTCCTACGCGGCCCTGCGTGACGTCCGGGTCGGCCCGGCGGCACTCGGTCTCGACCTGACCCTGGGCGGATGGGCGTCCGACGGTCTGCTGGCGATCTTCTTCTTCGTCGTCGGTCTCGAGCTCAAGCGCGAGTTCGTCGCCGGCGACCTCCGCGACCCGCGCCGTGCCGCGCTGCCCGTCCTCGCTGCGGTCGGCGGCATGGCCGTGCCCGCCGTCGTCTACGTGCTGGTCAACCTCGGCACGAGCGACGGTGAGCTGCGGGGGTGGGCCATCCCGACCGCGACCGACATCGCGTTCGCCCTCGCGGTGCTGGCCGTCGTCGCCACCCACCTGCCCGCGGCGCTCCGCACCTTCCTGCTCACCCTCGCGGTCGTCGACGACCTGCTCGCCGTGACGATCATCGCGATCTTCTACGCATCGCACGTGTCCGTGCTCCCGCTGCTCGGGGCGCTGGCCGTGCTCGCTCTGTTCTGGGTCGCGGTCCAGCGCAGGATCCGGTCGTGGTGGCTGCTTCTGCCGCTCGCGGTGACCACGTGGGCACTCATGCACGCCTCGGGCGTGCATGCCACGGTCGCGGGCGTCCTGCTCGGCTTCGCCGTCCCGGTGGCTCGCAGCCACGCGGCGGGCGGCCCGGGGGCAGGTCCCGGCCTCGCCGAGCACTTCGAGCACCGCTTCCGACCGCTGTCCGCAGGAGTCGCGGTCCCGCTGTTCGCGTTCTTCGCGGCCGGCGTCACCGTCGGTGGCACCTCAGGACTCACGCAGGCTCTCACGGACCGCGTCGCGCTCGGCATCGTCGCCGGTCTCGTCGTCGGCAAGACGGTCGGGATCCTCGGGACGACCTACCTCGTCGCCCGGTTCACGCGGGCCGACCTCGACGCGAGCCTGGGATGGCTCGACGTGCTGTGCGTCGCGGTTCTCGGTGGGATCGGGTTCACCGTGTCGCTCCTCATCGGCGACCTCGCATTCGGGGCAGCCAGCGCGCGCGACGACCACGTCAAGGTCGGCGTCCTTGCCGCCTCGGTCCTCGCCTCGGTGCTCGCCGCCGTCCTGCTGCGTGCTCGCAACCGGACCTACCGGCGCATCGAGGAGCTCGAGGCGCTCGACGCCGACACGGACGGCGTGCCCGACGTCTTCGAGAACGACCGTGCCTGACCGGACGAGGTGGCCTGAGACGGCTCAGGCGGCCTCGAGCCGAAGGAGCGCGCGCTTGGCGTCCGTCCCGCCGAGGTACTGACCGATCGTGCCGTCCGAGCGCACGACGCGGTGGCACGGCACGACGACGGGCAGCGGGTTCGTCGCGCACGCGCTGCCGACGGCCCGCACCGCGCGCGGGCTCCCGGAAGCCACCGCGACCGCGGCGTAGGACGCCGTGTGCCCGTACTCGATCTCGCGCAGCTGGGCGAGGACGGTCCGGCGGAAGCCGGTCGACAGGCTCAGGTCGAGCGGCAGGTCGAACGCGCGACGCCGCCCCTCGAAGTACTCGCCGAGCTGACGCGCCGCGTCGTCGAGACGCGCCGGTGCGCGCAGGATCCGCGGGCTGATGCGTGCCGCGATCGACGCCAGCACCGCGTCATGGTCCTCGGCGGCGAACGCGATCCGCACGAGCCCGCGCTCGGTGGCGGCGAGCAGCAGAGTGCCCACCGGCGTGTCGATCGTGCGGTAGGCGACGTCCAAGACGCCAGCCTCCTCGGCGGCCGCCGCGAGCCGAGCATGCAGCCGGGCGAGGTCCAGGTCGGTGGGACCCGCGGTCGCGAGGAGGTCGCGGGTCTCCGGGTCGAGGTCGGTGCTCATCATGGTTCCCTCCGAGAGGTCGTGGCGGCTGCGGTGGCGCCGTACGTGCGGCGAAGTGCTGCGATGCCGTCGGCGCCGGCCCGGCGAGCGGCGACGTCGGTCCCGCCGAGCAGGTCGGCGATCTCGCCATACGGCAGGCCGCCGAGGTGGTGGTAGGCGACCACCTGGCGCTGCTTGGTCGGCAGCGCGGCCAGCGCGGTCCACAGGTCGAGGTCGCGCGCGTCGGCTCCGGGCGCCGCCCCGCGCTCGGGCAGGACGTCGACCGGGATCGCGCGACGCGACGCCGCCCGAGTCATGTCGATCGCCTTGCGGTGCGCGATCGTCACGAGCCACGCCTCGACGTTCGCGTCGGGGGCCAGCTCGGGGTAGGCGACGAGCGCCGACAGGAACGTCGCCGACCACGCGTCGTCGGCATCGACGGGCCCGAGGACGGCCCGGCAGACGCGCAGGACCGTCCCGCCGTGGCGGGCGACGACGAGCTCGAAGGGTTCATGCACGGTCACATTGTGCAGACGCCCGGGCCGCGTCGAACGTGAGGTCCGTGTGCGGAGCGCCGCGGGCGCATAGCCTGACCCGGACGAGGAGGTCGAGATGCACGCGACGGAAGCAGTCCGACCGCTCGGGCGACCGGAGGTTGCTGCATGAGCGTCCGCCACACCGTGCGGGTCCACCCGAGCGCCGAGCGGCTTCCCCGGTCCGAGCAGCTCGCGTGGTCACTGGCCCAGCTCGCGGCCGATCCGGTCCAGGTCGACCCCGACGTCGTCGAGATGGTCGTCAACCGCGTCATCGACGACACGGCCGTCGCGACCGCGTCGCTCACCCGCGCCCCTGTGGTCGCAGCCCGCGCCCAGGCCCAGGCGCACCCCGCCTCCCGGGGCGGGGTCGGTGCGACCGTCGTCGGCCTCGAGCGCAGCGCCCGGACGAGTCCCGAGTGGGCCGCCTGGGCCAACGGTGTGGCGGTGCGTGAGCTCGACTTCCACGACACGTTCCTCGCGGCGGAGTACTCCCACCCCGGCGACACGATCCCGCCTCTCCTCGCGGTCGCGCAGCACGTGGGGTCGACCGGGCACGACGTCGTCCGCGCGATCGCGACGGCGTACGAGGTGCAGGTCTCGCTGGTGCGGTCGATCAGCCTCCACGAGCACAAGATCGACCACGTCGCCCACCTCGGCCCGGCGGTCGCTGCGGGCCTCGGCACCCTCCTGCACCTCGATCCCGCGATCACCTTCCACGCCATCGGGCAGGCGCTGCACACGACGACGGCGACCCGGCAGTCGCGCAAGGGTGAGATCTCGACCTGGAAGGCCTACGCGCCTGCGTTCGCCGGCAAGGTCGCGATCGAGGCCGTCGACCGGGCGATGCGCGGTCAGACGTCGCCCACCCCGATCTACGAGGGCGAGGACGGCGTGATCGCGTGGCTGCTCGACGGTCCCGCCGCCGAGTACCAGGTGACGCTGCCGGGACCCGGCGAGGCGAAGCGCGCGATCCTCGAGACGTACACCAAGGAGCACTCCGCCGAGTACCAGTCGCAGGCGCTCATCGACCTCGCACGCCGGCTGCACCGGGAGCGCCCCGAGACCGGCGACCCGACGCGGGTCCGCTCGATCGTCCTGCACACGTCCCACCACACCCACGTCGTGATCGGCTCAGGGGCCTACGACCCGCAGAAGTACGACCCCAGCGCCACGCGCGAGACGCTCGACCACTCGATCCCCTACATCCTCGCGGTCGCCCTGCAGGACGGCGCTTGGCACCACGTCGACTCCTACTCCCCCGCACGCGCCGCCCGGCCCGACACCGTGGCCCTCTGGCACAAGATCACGACTCGCGAGGACCCTGAGTGGACCCGGCGGTACCACGCCGAGGACCCGTCCGAGAAGGCGTTCGGCGGACGGCTCGAGATCACGCTCGAGGACGGGAGCGTACTGGTGGAGGAGATCGCCGTGGCCGACGCCCACCCCCTGGGCGCGCGCCCCTTCGCTCGGCCCGAGTACGTCCACAAGCTCCGGACGCTCGCAGCCGGCGTGCTCGAGGAGGTCGAGGTGGAACGGTTCCTCGCCGTCGCCCAGCGCCTCGGAGACCTCCGGGCCGCCGAGCTGCTCGACGTCACGGTGACCGCCCGGCCAGGGCTTGTGGCGGGCATCCCCGCACCGGAAGGACTGTTCTGATGCTCTATGCCACGACCACGGCGTCGGCCAAGCGCCAGACCCTGCGGGCACGCCTCGCGAACGGGGAGCTGCTCCGCCTCCCCGGCGCGTTCAACCCCCTGTCGGCCCGGCTCATCCAGGCCAAGGGGTTCGACGGCGTGTACGTCTCGGGAGCCGTCGTCGCCGCCGACCTGGGCCTGCCCGACATCGGCCTGACGACCGCGACCGAGGTCGCCACGCGGGCCGGGCAGATCGCGCGCATGACCGACCTCCCGACCCTCGTCGACGCCGACACCGGGTTCGGCGAGCCCATGAACGTCGCACGCACCGTCCAGGCGCTCGAGGACGCCGGCGTGGCCGGCTGCCACATCGAGGACCAGGTCAACCCCAAGCGCTGCGGTCACCTCGACGGCAAGCAGGTCGTCGACCAGCTGACCGCGCTCCAGCGGGTCCGCGCCGCGGTGGAGGGCCGGCGCGACCCGGACTTCCTCGTCATGGCCCGCACCGACGTCCGCGCCGTGCGGGGGCTCGACGCGGCGATCGACCGCGCCAAGGCCCTGGTCGACGCCGGTGCCGACGCGATCTTCCCCGAGGCGCTCCTCGGCCTGGCCGAGCTCGAGACGTTCCGCGCGGCGATCGACGTCCCGCTGCTCGCGAACATGACCGAGTTCGGCAAGGGAGAGTTGCTGACCGCCACGCAGCTCGCCGAGCTCGGCTACAACATCGTCATCTACCCCGTCACGCTCCTGCGGCTCGCGATGGGCGCCGCCGAGGCGGGACTCGACACGATCCTGGCCGAGGGCACGCAGGCGTCGCTGCTCGACCGGATGCAGCACCGGTCCGCGCTGTACGACCTCGTCGACTACGCGGGCTATGGACAGTTCGACGCCGGGGTGTTCGACTTCGAGCTCTGAGCCGCACCGCACCGCACCCGTCAACGACGATGGAGGCTTCCCGCTGATGACCACCGACCACAGCGCCGACGACACCCCGGCGGCCGACGACCGGCCGACGATCCACAAGGGGCTCGCGGGGGTCGTCGTCGACACGACCACCATCTCGTCGATCGACAAGGCCACCAGCACGCTGCTCTACCGCGGCTACCCCGTCGCGGACCTCGCGGACCGGTGCCGGTTCGAGCAGGTGGCGTACCTCCTGTGGAACGGCGAGCTGCCGAGCGACGACGAGCTCGAGGCGTTCGAGCACACGGAACGGTCCGAGCGCGCACTGCCCGACCCCGTGATCGCTGCGATCACTGCCATGCCGCATTCCACCCACCCGATGGACGTGCTGCGCACCGCGGTCAGCGTGACCGGGGCGTTCGACACGGGCTCGAACGACCTGTCCCCCGAGGCCGAGCAGGCCCGCTCGGTCCGGCTGATGGCCCAGCTGCCCGCGATGGTCGCGCTCGACCAGCGCCGACGACACGGCAAGGAGCTCGTGGCGCCGCGCGACGACCTCGGCTATGCCGAGAACTTCCTGAACATGACCTTCGGGTCGGTGCCCGACCCTGAGGTGGTGCGGGCGTTCGAGATCTCGATGGTCCTGTACGCCGAGCACTCGTTCAACGCGTCGACCTTCACGGCCCGCGTCATCGCGTCGACGCTCTCGGACCTGTACTCCGCCGTCACGGGCGCCATCGGGGCGCTCAAGGGCCCGCTGCACGGCGGGGCGAACGAGGCCGTGCTCGCCACGCTCCTCGAGATCGGCACGCCCGACCGCGTCGAGCAGTGGCTCACGGACACCCTGGCGCGCAAGGCCAAGGTCATGGGGTTCGGGCATCGCGTCTACCGCCACGGCGACTCACGCGTGCCGACGATGAAGGCCGCACTCGACGGTCTCGTTCAGCACTTCGGCCGCCAGGACCTGGCCGCCCTCGCCGACACGCTCGAGGCGGCGATGCGCGCACGCACGGGGATCGAACCCAACCTCGACTACCCGACCGGCCCGGCGTACCACCTGATGGGCTTCGACCCCCCGACGTTCACGCCGCTGTTCGCCGCCAGCCGCGTCGTGGGCTGGACGGCTCACGTCATGGAGCAACGCGCCGACAACGCGCTCATCCGGCCCCTGAGCCAGTACGAGGGACCGGCTCGTCGGGCAGTCCCCCTCGCCTGACAACGCCGACGGGCCCCGGGGAGTCCCCCGGGGCCCGTCGGTCAGGACGCGTCAGGCGACGCGGCCGGTTCAGACCTACTCGTCACCGATCTTGTGCACGACGATCGAGTTGGTCGACCCGACGACGCCGACCGGTGCCCCGGCGACGACCACGACATAGTCGCCGACCTCGGCCAGGCCGTTCGAACGCAGGGTCTGGTCGACCTGCTTGACCATCTCGTCGGTGCTGGTGATCGTGGGCGTCTGGTACGTCTGGACGCCCCACGACAGGGACAGCACGCTGCGCACCGCGGTGAGCGGCGTGAAGGCCAGCAGCGGGATGGACGAGCGCAGCCGGGACATGCGCCGCGCGGAGTCACCGGACTGCGTGAACGTCACGAGGTACTTGACCCCGAGGGTCTCGCCGATCTCGGCAGCGGCGCGGGTGATCGCCCCGCCACGCGTGTGCGGCGTGGAGCCGAGCGGCGCCATCCGCTCACGTCCGAGCTCCTCGGTCACCTCGATGATCCGCGCCATCGTCCGGACGCACTCGATCGGGTAGTCGCCGACGCTCGTCTCGCCCGAGAGCATGACCGCGTCCGCACCGTCGAGGACGGCGTTGGCGCAGTCCGACGTCTCGGCCCGCGTCGGACGCGGGTTCGTGATCATCGACTCGAGTACCTGCGTCGCGACGATGACCGGCTTGGCGTTGCGGCGGGCCAGCTCGACCGCGCGCTTCTGGACGACCGGGACCTGCTCGAGCGGAAGCTCGACCCCGAGGTCGCCACGCGCGACCATGATGCCGTCGAACGCGGCGATGATCTCGGCGAGGTTCTCGACAGCCTGCGGCTTCTCGATCTTGGCGATGACCGGGAGGATCCGGCCCTCTTCCTCCATGATGCGGCGGACGTCGTCGTAGTCGGCCGCAGAGCGGACGAACGACAGCGCGATGATGTCGGCGCCGACGCGGACCGCCCACCGGAGGTCGGCCTCGTCCTTGTCGCTCATCGCGGGCACCGAGACAGCGACACCCGGCAGGTTCAGGCCCTTGTTGTTCGAGACCGGACCGCCGACCTCGACGCGCGTGACGACGCGGGGACCCTCGACCGCGGTGACCCGCACGAGGATGCGGCCGTCGTCGATGAGGATCGGGTCGCCGACGCGGGCGTCGTTCGGCAGACCCTTGTGGGTCGTGGAGACGAGCTCCTTGGTGCCGGGGACGTCCTCGGTCGTGATGGTGAAGGTGTCGCCGACGGCGAGGTCGTGCTTGCCCTCGACGAAGCGGCCGAGGCGGATCTTCGGGCCCTGCAGGTCGACGAGGACGGCCACCGAGCGGCCCGACGCCTGCGACGCGGCGCGGACGTTGTCGTAGACGCGCTGGTGGACCTCGGTGTCGCCGTGGCTGCGGTTCAGCCGGGCAACGTCCATCCCGGCGTCGACGAGCGCCTGGATCTGCTCGACGGACTCGGTCGCGGGACCGATGGTGCATACGATCTTTGCTCTGCGCATGGGTGAAGCCTAGGCCTTTCATCGTGGGCGGGTCCTGGATCGAACGTCCCGGCCCGGGGGTCTGAGAACAGGTATCGAGGTCGGTCGAGGGGGTCTACGGGCGGGTGCTCTACGGGCGCAATGACATCGTGGTGGCGGTGATGGGGGTGGGCAGCTCGGTGCCACCCGTCAGGTAGGTGTCGATCGCGGCGGCGGCCGCCCGTCCCTCGGCGATCGCCCACACGACGAGCGACTGACCACGGCCCGCGTCACCTGCGACGAAGACACCCGGAACCGAGGAAGCGAAGTCGTCCGCCCGCGCGACCGCACCGCGCGGGCCGAGCTCGACCTCGAGCTGGTCGAGCAGCGGGCCCTGCTCGGGTCCCGTGAAGCCGAGAGCGAGCAGGACGAGCTGAGCCGGGATCTCGTGCTCCGTCCCGGGGACCGGCTCGAACCGGCCGTCGGCCATCGCCACCTCGACGAGCTGCAACGCACGGACGTTGCCCTCGTCGTCACCCAGGAACGCCTGGGTGCTGACCGCGTACAGCCGCTCGCCGCCCTCCTCGTGGGCGCTCGCGACGCGGTAGAGCATCGGGTACGTCGGCCACGGCTGGGCCTCCGGGCGGGCCCTCGGCGGGTGCGGCATGATCTCGAGCTGGACGACCGACCTGGCACCCTGCCGCAGAGAGGTCCCCAGGCAGTCCGCCCCGGTGTCGCCGCCGCCGATGATGACGACGTCCTTGCCTGCCGCGGTGACCTGCCGCTCGACGACGTCCCCGACGGCGACACGGTTCGCGTCCGGCAGGAACGCCATCGCCTGGAGGATGCCACCCAGCTCCCGGCCAGGGACGACGAGGTCGCGTGCGGTGGTCGAGCCGACCGCGAGCAGGACGGCGTCGTAGCGGTCGCGCAGCTCGCGCCCGGAGATGTCGACGCCGACCTCGACGCCCGTCCGGAACACGGTGCCCTCGGCCTCCATCTGGGCGATCCGACGGTCGACGTGCCGCTTCTCGAGCTTGAACTCGGGGATCCCGTAGCGGAGCAGGCCGCCGGCGCGGTCGGCCCGCTCGTAGACAGCGACCGTGTGCCCCGCGCGCGTCAGCTGCTGCGCTGCGGCCAGGCCGGCCGGCCCCGAGCCCACCACGGCGACCGTCTGACCGGTCAGCCGGTCGGGGATCAGCGGGGCCACGAACCCGCGGGCGAACGCCTCGTCGACGATCGTGACCTCGACGTTCTTGATCGTCACCGGCGGCTGGTTGATGCCGAGCACGCAGCTCGACTCGCACGGTGCCGGGCAGATGCGTCCGGTGAACTCCGGGAAGTTGTTCGTCGCGTGCAGCCGCTCGCTCGCGTCGGCCCACTGCCCGCGCCACGCGAGGTCGTTCCAGTCCGGGATGAGGTTGCCCAGCGGGCACCCGTTGTGGCAGAACGGCACGCCGCAATCCATGCAGCGACCGGCCTGCCGGGTCAGGGCCGCGAGGTCGTCCGGGTCGCCCGGGCGGTGCGCGTGCACCTCGGACCAGTCCAGCAGGCGCACCGCGACCGGGCGGTCCGGTGGGAGCTCGCGCTCGCGGACCTTGAGGAATCCAGTCGGGTCAGCCACGTTCCGCCTCCAGGTGCTGGTCCCCCACGGATGTCGCCGCCGGGTGTCCGGTAGCCGCGACGTCGGCATCGACGCGTGCTGCGCGCATGTGCTGACCGGGCCTTTCGTGTCGTGATCGGGAGCCGGACAGGACGTCCGAAACCTGGATGGGCACCGACGATGATGTCGGTCGGGTGAGCTAGGGGCGCAGTGCCACCGTGGTCGAGGTGACTGGCGAGGGGAGCTCGGTACCGCCTGAGAGATAGACGTCGACGGACGCTGCGGCGGCCCGGCCCTCGGCGATCGCCCAGACCACGAGCGACTGACCGCGGCCCGCGTCGCCCGCGGCGAACACGCCGGGCACCGACGTCGCGAAGTCCTCCGCTCGCGCGACCAGGCCGCGCTCGGTGAGCTCGACGCCTGTCTGTGCCGTCACGTCGGCGGTCTCCGGGCCGGTGAACCCCATCGCGATCAGCACGAGGTCCGCGGGGATGTCGTGCTCTGTGCCCGGGGTCGGCACGCGACGGCCGTCGGGCAGGTACTCGGTCCGCGCCAGTCGCAGCGAACGCACGCGGCCGGCCGCGTCGCCGTCGCCGCCGATGAAGGCGACGGTCGAGGCGAGGTAGCCGCGTTCGCCCCCCTCCTCGTGCGAGCTCGACACCTCGAACAGGGTCGGGTCGGTCGGCCAGGGCTGGGTCGGAGGTCGCTGGGTCGGCGGCTGCTTGCCGATCGCCAGCGTCGTCACGGAGGCGGCTCCCTGGCGCACGGCGGTGCCGACGCAGTCGGACCCGGTGTCGCCGCCGCCGATGACGACGACGTGCTTGCCGGTGGCGGTGATCTGGTCCGGGACCTCGCGGCCCGCGACAGCGGCGTTCGACTGGTGCAGGTACTCCATCGCGACGTGCACCCCGTCGAGCTCCCGGCCCGGCAGCGCCAGCTCGCGCGGGACCGTCGCGCCGGTGGCGAGGACGACCGCGTCGAACCGAGCGCGCAGCTGCTCCCACGTGATGTCGCGGCCGACCTCGACCCCCGCGCGGAAACGCGTCCCCTCGGCCTCCATCTGGGCGAGCCGGCGGTCGATGTGCCGCTTCTCGAGCTTGAAGTCCGGGACGCCGTAGCGCAGCAGCCCACCGATGGCGTCGTCGCGCTCGTACACCACGACGGTGTGCCCCGCGCGTGTGAGCTGCTGCGCGGCCGCGAGTCCCGCCGGGCCGGAGCCCACCACGGCCACGGTGTGACCGGTGAGCCGCTGCGGCACCTGCGGCACGACGAAACCGCGCGCGAACGCCTCGTCGATGATCGTGACCTCGACGCTCTTGATCGTCACCGGCGGCTGGCTGATGCCGAGGACACAGCTCGACTCGCACGGCGCCGGGCAGATCCGTCCCGTGAACTCCGGGAAGTTGTTCGTCGCGTGCAGCCGCTCGCTCGCGTCCGCCCAGTGCCCCGTGCGCACCAGGTCGTTCCACTCCGGGATGAGGTTGCCCAGCGGGCAGCCGTTGTGGCAGAACGGGATGCCGCAGTCCATGCAGCGTCCGGCCTGCCGGGCAACCATCGGCAGCTCCGCGCGGTCGGGATCCACACGGACCTCATGCCAGTCGAGGATCCGCACCGGCACCGGGCGGTATGGCGGCAGCTCGCGCTGACGGACCTTGAGGAACCCTGTCGGGTCAGCCATGGGCCACCGTCAAGATCTCGTCCCACACTCCCGGCGCGCCGATGTCCCGGCCCTCGGCGGCAGCCTCGGCCAGCGCGCGACGGACCCGCACGTACTGGGCCGGGATGACGCGCGTGAACCGTCCACGCGTGTCGGCGAGGTCGACGAGGAGCTGGGCGGCGACCGGGGAGGCTGTCTCGTCGAGGTGGCGCCGCAGCAGCCGTTCGACGATCTCGGTGTCCTCGTCGTCGAGCGCGTCGAGCGACAGCTCGCCCGTGCGCACGGCGTCCGTGTTCACCAGGGCAGGCTCGAGATCCAGCACGTACGCCGCACCGCCGGACATCCCGGCGGCGAAGTTCCGACCGGTCCGCCCGAGCACGAGGACCGTCCCACCGGTCATGTACTCGCAGCCGTGGTCGCCCACGCCCTCGACGACCAGCGTCGCGCCCGAGTTGCGGACCCCGAAGCGTTCGCCCGCGAGCCCGCGGAGGAAGACCTCGCCCGACGTGGCGCCGTAGCCGATGACGTTGCCCGCGATGACGTTGTGCTCGCCCGTCAGCACCGCGTTGCGGTCGGGTCGCACGACGACCCGACCGCCGGAGAGGCCCTTGGCGACGTAGTCGTTGACGTCGCCGAAGAGGCGGAGCGTGATGCCCCGCGGCAGGAACGCACCGAACGACTGCCCGCCCGAGCCCGTGACCTCGACGTCGATCGTGCCGTCGGGCAGGCCCTCGCCGCCGTAGCGCTTCGTGACCTCGTGCCCGAGCAACGTGCCGACGGTGCGGTTCACGTTGCGGACCGGGAGCGCGATGCGGACCGGCTCCTGGTCGTCCAGCGCGGGTCGTGCGAGCGCGATGAGCTGGTGGTCGAGCGCACGGTCGAGGCCGTGGTCCTGACTCGTCGTGTGCCGCAGCGAGGAGCCCTCGACCGGGGTCGGGACGGCCAGCACCGGCTCGAGGTCGAGGCCCTGCGCCTTCCAGTGGGTGATGACCGGGACCGTGTCGAGCAGCTCGACGTGGCCCACGGCCTCCTCGATGCTCCGGAAGCCGAGCTCGGCGAGCAGCTCGCGCACCTCCTGGGCGATGTACTCGAAGAACGTCACGACGAACTCCGGCTTGCCCGTGAACCGCTCGCGCAGCTCGGGGTCCTGGGTCGCGACCCCCACCGGGCACGTGTTCAGGTGGCAGACGCGCATCATGATGCAGCCGGAGACGACGAGCGGCGCCGTCGCGAAGCCGAACTCCTCGGCGCCGAGCAGCGCTCCGACCACGACGTCACGGCCGGTCTTGAGCTGCCCGTCGACCTGCACGACGACGCGGTCCCGCAGGTTGTTCAGCACGAGCGTCTGCTGGGTCTCGGCGAGACCGAGCTCCCAGGGCGTGCCGGCGTGCTTGAGCGACGTGAGCGGGCTCGCACCGGTGCCACCGTCGTGCCCCGAGATGAGGATGACGTCCGAGTGTGCCTTCGCGACCCCCGCGGCGATCGTTCCGACACCGAACTCGCTGACCAGCTTCGTGTGGATGCGGGCGACCGGGTTGGCGTTCTTCAGGTCGTGGATCAGCTGCGCGAGGTCTTCGATCGAGTAGATGTCGTGGTGCGGCGGCGGCGAGATGAGGCCGACGCCCGGCGTCGAGTGCCGGGTCGCCGCGATCCACGGATACACCTTGTGGCCCGGCAGCTGCCCGCCCTCACCCGGCTTCGCGCCCTGCGCGAGCTTGATCTGGAGGTCGTCGGCGTTCGTCAGGTATTCCGACGTGACCCCGAACCGGCCCGAGGCGACCTGCTTGATGGCGCTCCGACGGGCAGGGTCGTGGAGGCGCTCGGTGTCCTCGCCGCCCTCGCCGGTGTTCGACTTCGCACCGATCGAGTTCATTGCGACCGCGAGGGTCTCGTGGGCCTCGGCCGAGATCGAGCCGTAGGACATCGCGCCCGTGCTGAAGCGCTTGACGATCTCACTGACCGGCTGGACCTCGTCGATCGGGACCGCCGGGCGCACGCCCGTCCTGAAGGTCAGGAGACCGCGCATCGTCATCAGTCGCTTCGACTGCTCGTTGACGCGGTTCGAGTACTGCCGGAAGACGTCGAACTGCCGGGTCCGCGTCGAGTGCTGCAGCCGGAACACCGTCTCGGGGTCGAACAGGTGGTCCTCGCCATCGCGACGCCACTGGTACTCGCCGCCGACCGCGAGCCGCTGGTGCGGCTGCCGGTTGCCGCTCGCGGGGTACGCGTCCGCGTGCCGCGCCGCGACCTCGGCAGCGATGACGTCGAGCCCGATGCCGTCCAACCGGCTGGTGGTGCCGGCGAAGTACCGGTCGACGAGCGCGTGCGAGAGCCCGATCGCCTCGAACACCTGCGCGCCGCGGTACGACGCGATCGTCGAGATGCCCATCTTCGACATGACCTTCAGGACGCCCTTGCCGAGCGCCTTGATGAGGTTCGCGACGGCCTTCTCGGGCGTGACACCCGGCAGGTAGCCGCTGCGCGCCAGGTCCTCGACGCTCTCCATCGCGAGGTACGGGTTGACGGCCGCCGCGCCGTAGCCGATGAGCAGCGCGGCATGGTGCACCTCACGGACGTCGCCGGCCTCGACCACGAGCGAGACGCGCGTACGGGTGCGCTGACGCAGCAGGTGGTGGTGCACCGCGCTCGACAGCAGCAGCGACGGGATGGGGGCGAGGTCGGCGTCACCGTCCCGGTCCGAGAGCACGATGAAGGACACGCCAGCGGCGATCGCCGTGTCGACCTGCGCGAAGATCTCCTCGAGGCGGGCCTCGAGCGCGGCGCCGCCACCGTCGACCTTGTACAGGCCGCGGACGGTGATCGCGCGGAACACACCCGCGAGCTGCGGGTCGCGGTCGATGTGCACGATCTTGGCGAGCTCGTCGTTGTCGAGCACCGGGAAGTTCAGCACGAGCTTGCGGGCGTGCAGCGGGGTGTCGTCGAGCAGGTTGGGCTCGGGGCCGATCGCGCCCGCGAGCGCCGTGACGAGCTCTTCGCGGATCGCGTCCAGCGGCGGGTTCGTGACCTGCGCGAAC
>NZ_DASUIR010000113.1:0-30514 GCF_036279715.1 Cellulomonas sp.
CGCTGCCGCGATCGTGTGGGCCGCCAACCCGGGCATGCGCGGCGGGCGGGCGATCGCCGAGCTCGTCCTCGGGCTGATCGAGCCGACCGGGCGGCTGCCCGTGTCGTTCGCCGAGCATGTCGGCCAGCTGCCGGTCTACTACAACCAGATCGCGGGCCAGCACGGGAACCGGTATGCCGACCTCACCCAGCGCGCGCCCTTCGCGTTCGGCGAGGGGCTCAGCTACACGAGCGTCGAGTACGCCGACCTGCAGGTTCTGACCCCGACCGTCGGTGGGGACGACACCGTGCGTGCCCAGGTCACCGTGCACAACACCGGGACGCGCCCCACGCGCGAGACGGTCCAGGTCTACGTCCACGACACGGTCACCTCGGTCACCTGGGCCGAGAAGGAGCTCAAGGCCTATCGCCAGGTCGATCTCGCGCCCGGACAGACCCGCACGGTCGACCTTGAGCTCCCCGTCGGCGACTGCAGCCTCGTCGACGCCCACGGGCGGCGCATCGTCGAGCCCGGCCGGTTCGAGCTGTTCGTCGGCCCGTCGTCACGCGACGAGGCGCTGCTGAGGGCGACGTTCGACGTGCGGGACTGACACCGATCCGGCAGGATTCGGGCGGACGCCCGCTCGGCGGACACCGGCCCTCAATGTGACGCCTCCGCGCGTCGATGGGACGATGCCGACACGGTCCGCCGGTACGGCTTCGGTGCTCCCCACGGGCACTCGGCGCAGTGGAGCAACTCCCGGTGAGGGGGCGAACGGTATGGACGACGCACCAGCACCGGTGAGCACCTGCTGCGCGCTCTCCGCTCCCTCGGAGTTCGGTCCGTTCGACATCCTGTCCGACATCGCCCACCGGTTCTACGTCGACGGGTTCTCTGAGCAGTCCATCAGCGCGTGCGTGCAGTGGCTGTTGCTGACGGTGGCGGCCGGCGACGTGATCACGACCCGATATCTGCTCTACATCGAAGCCATCGCGCTCGAGGAGCGCGGCCGCAACGACGAGGCGATCACCGTGGCCAGGAATCTGCTCGCCGATCTCGGTGACGACCTGGAGCCGATGTGGCGAGCCAAGGCACTGTCGGTCATCGCCGAGTCGAGCACCCGGCTGGGCAAGCACGGCGATGCGATCGCCGCGCTCGCCGAGGCCGACTGGCTGCTGCAGGCGATCCCGACGAACACCTACGGCCACCTCTCCGCGAGCATGGCGGTCGCACTCGCCCTCAGGTCGCTCAGCCTCCTCGAGCAGGCGGATGCGGCGCTCTCACGCATTCGAGGGGGCCGAGACACCGGCGCCAACCTCTACGTCTTGCAGGAGCTGGCGCTGCTGAGCACCTACTGGGGGGCCGCCCTGCTGCTCATCGGCCACGACCGTGAGGCCGCCGAGCACTTCGTGGTCGGGGCGTCGCGGGCGCGGGCGATGGTCCGGCTCGCGACCACCGAGGACGACCGCCAGATGGTGGCGCGAGGGGACGTCATCGAGGCCTACGCGGCCATGCACCTGGGTGAGCCGGCGCTGGCGGCGGCTCGCATGAGAGCCGCCGCACACCGGTACGTGGCGCGTCCCGAGCTGGTGGAGACCCACCTGATGCACCTGGTGCTCGCCCGCGAGGCCACGACCTCAGGGAACTTCGCCGACGCGCACGAGCGCCTGACGACGCTCATCGCGCACGCCGAGCTCGCCTCACGCGAGGTGTGGGCAGTCACAGCCCGGGCATCGCTGGCCGGGGTCCACGAGGCCCACTTCGGGAGCCATCCGGGACTCGACGAGTGGCGGACGGTCGCGCGCAACGCGCTGACCCGGGAGTGGTCGGAGCGCGAGACGCGGTTCTCGGCCCTGCGGGATCACGACCACCTGCGCGAGCTCACGGCCGAGACCACCCGCGTCGGTCGGGCGGTCCTGCAGGACCCGCTGACCGGGCTGGGCAACCGACGCGTGCTGGACGCCTTCGTCGGTCAGACCCCTGGACACGGCTGGGCTGTGTTCGTCGACGTCGACGACTTCAAGCACATCAACGACACCTACTCCCACGCCGCCGGCGACCGCGTGCTGAGAGCCATCGCCGACATCCTGCGGGCACAGTCCCGCGATGCCGATCTCCTCGTCCGCTACGGCGGTGACGAGTTCCTGATCCTTCCCGAGGGCGGGGAGGATGCCGCCGTCGCAGTCGCTCAGCGCGTGCACCAGGCCGTGTCGGACGGGCACTGGAGCACGATCGCCGATGGGTTGACCGTCACCGTCTCGATCGGTGTCGGACAGGCGGCCGACACCTCACCCGATCCGCTCGCGGCCGCCGACGTCGCGCTGATGTCCGCGAAGCGGAACGGCCGCAACCGCATCGTCATCGCCCGATGACGTCACGCCGCGATGGGTGGCACCGCTGAGAGCTACCTGACGGCTGCCGCGGCGCCAGGGGTCCAGTACGTCTCCCCGATCGTGTACGTGGCCAGCCCGAGGGTCGAGTCGCTCTGCCCGTAGTAGGCGAGCCACGCACCGTGGAAGAAGACCAGGCCCTCGACGAACGTCACGTTCGACACCAGCCCGTGCTTGTCCTCGTACGCCTGCGGCTCGAGCCACGGCGTGTTCATCTGCGCGAGGATCTTCGAGGGCTCCGCGGGCGAGAACAGGAGCTGGCCGCAGCTGTAGTAGACCGAGCCGTCGTCGTTCTTCACCGCCGCGTTGTGCAGCAGCAGGATCAGGCCGTTGTTCGTGATGATCGGCGGCGGACCCACCTCGACGAGGAACGATCCGAAGGTCCCCGGCGGCGTGGGCGTCATGATCGGCTCGTCGTTCGAGCACGGTGTCCAGTGGATCAGGTCCTCGGACCACGCGTACCAGATCGAACCCTCGCCGAAGTACATGAGGTAGCGGCCATCGATCGGCACGGGAAGGATCCCGCCCGCCTTGCTCCACGGGCCGGGAAGTCCGTTGCCCACCGGCAGGAACGTGTTGAACTCGGGGAACAGCGGACCGTGCTTGGTCCACGTGAGCAGGTCGGTCGACGTGGCGAGGCACAGCTGGGCGGACGTGTGGTCCCAGCCCGAGTACGTCAGGTAGTAGGTACCGTCGATCTCGGTGATGCGCGGGTCCTCGCACCCGAACTCGTCATAGTCCTCGCTGGGCGACAGGACCGGCTCGGGATGGCGATCGAAGTGGATCCCATCTGCGCTCGTGGCCAGGCCCACGTGGGACACGATGTCGGCTGCATGCGCTCGGTAGAGCAGCACGACGCGGTCGTCCTTGACGATCGCCGCAGGGTTGTAGACGCTCGCGGACTCCCACGTGTCGCCTTGCGGTCGCATGATCGGGTTGCCTGCGTAGGGCGTGAAGGGCCCCAGGGGGAACTCGGCGTGCGGGAACGGGCTGAGTGTCATGTCTCCTCGTTCAGGGGGTTGCGCGCCGTCGACGAGGACGGCGTTGGAGGGGATGCGGTGGTGCGCGTCGTCATCCCTTGACACCGGATCCGAGGTCGGACGCGGTGAAGTGCTTCTGGAACACGGTGAACAGCGCGACGGCAGGCGCCGCGAGCACGACCGCTCCCGCGAGGATCGCTCCGAACGGGTTGGCGGCTCGGCCGGCGATGTTGCTGATGTAGTTCGCGAGGGTCACGGCGAGCGGCTGCATGCTGGCGTCCTTCGTGACCAGGAAGGGCCAGAGGAACTCGTTCCACGGCCCGATGAAGGTGAGCAGCACCGCGGTGAGGAGCGCCGGCTTGACCAGGGGGAGCGCCACCGACCAGAGGATGCGGAACTCTCCGGCGCCGTCGAGCCGGGCCGCGGAGAAGAGGTCCTCGGGCAGCTGGAGGAAGAACTGCCGGAACACGAAGACGGCCGTCGAGTTGATGGCGAACGGCAGGATCATGCCGAGGTAGGTGTCCGCGAGCCCGTAGGTGCGCACGATCATCACGTAGATCGGGATGATCAGGAGCTGGAACGGCACGATCTGCACGAGCAGCATCGCGGCGAACAGCACACCCCTCCCCCGGAACTGCAGGCGGGCCAGCGCGTACCCGGCCAGGACCCCGAACACGACCGTGCCGAGAATCACGCCGCCGGTGAAGATGCCCGAGTTGACCAGCGACGAACCGAGGTCGACGCGCGAGTTGATCTCCGCGTAGTTGTGGAGGGTCAGCCCGCCGGTCGGGAAGGCTCCCCGCAGCGAGGTGTCGGGCTTGGCCTGGAGCGACCCCACGACCATGTAGTAGAAGGGGAACAGGAACACCAGAGCACCGAGGAAGAGGATGGCGAGGCTCGGCCAGCCGCGAGGCTTGCGACGACCGGCCGGCCTGGTCGTGCGGGCCTCGGCGGGCTGAGCGGCGTGTGGTGTCGGCGTCTCGATGAGAGCCATGTCAGTCCCTCTCCAGGAGTCGTCGGTACACGAGCGAGATCACGAGCACGGCGATCACGAGCATCACGCCGATGGCCGCGGCGACGTCAGGGTTCCCCTGCTCGATGCCCTTCTGGTACATGACGAAGACTGGGGAGGTCGACGCGCCGTCGGGCCCGCCGCCGTTGGTCAGCAGGTAGGGCTCGGTGAAGAGGTTGGCGCCGGTGATGGTGGCCAGGATGACGGCCAGGGTGGTGACCGGTCTGACTCCCGGGACCGTGATGCTCATGAAGGAGCGGACCTTGCCGGCGCCGTCGATGGAGGCCGCCTCGTACAGCTCCTTCGAGACGCCCTGCAGCGCCGCGAGGTACAGCAGGATGAAGAAGCCGAGCTGCTTCCAGGTGACGAAGAGCGCGATCACCGGCATGGCGAGCTGGCTGTTGACGAGCCACGACGGGTCAGGGGCGAGCGGGCCGAGCAGCTGGTTGACCATGCCGTCCTGGCTGAAGAGGAACAGCCAGACGGCGACCAGCGCGACGCTCGCGGTGACATAGGGGACGTAGTACGAGGTCCGGAGGAACGACCGCGCACGGACGACGGAGTTCAGCGCGGTGGCCAGCACGAGCGACAGCACGACCGTCAGCGGGACGTTGATGACGAGGAACTCGCCGACGTTGAGGAACGAGCGTCGCACCGCCGGGTCCGAGAGCACCGCGACGTAGTTGTCGAAGCCGACGAACGGTCGCGCGACCTGCGCGCCGGGTGCGGCGAAGAAGTAGTCGTGGAAGCTGATCCAGACCGCGAGACCCAACGGGTACGCGAACAGGGCCGCGAGGAACACCGCATACGGTGCGGCGAACAGGATCCCCAGCGGGTGACGGCCCAGGAGGGTCGTCACCCGCTGCCGTGAGGATGACCGTCGGGTCGTCGTGACCGTCTCGGCGTCGGTTCTCATGGTGGGGACCACTGATCAGGACTGGCCGGCGAGCTCGGTGGCCTTCTTGGCCGACGTGGTCAGTGCGTCGGCGACCTTCGTCTTGCCGAAGATCACGGCCGACGAGTACTCGTCACGGAACTCCTGCCAGATCGCGACCGAGTTCGGCACGTTGGGCACCTCGACGGTCCGCGCTGCCTGCTCGGCGAACACGGCGTACTCCGGGTGCGTCGCGAAGTAGTCCGGGTAGGTCGTGGCGAGATCCTTGCGCAGCGGCATCTGCCCGGTCGTCTCGAGGAGCTTGCCGTCCTGCTCGGTGCTGGTGGCGAACTTCAGGACCTCCCAGGCCGTGCCCTGGTTCTTGCACGCGGAGTAGACCGAGATGTTCTTGGCGTCTGAGAACGTGTACGTCTTGTCGGCCGTCGTGCCCGCCGACGTCGGGACCGGGGCGACGCCCCAGTGGATGTCCTTGCCGTAGACCGCGATCGCCCACGGCCCGACGATCGCCATCGCGGCCTTCTGGTCGGCGAACGAGTCGGCGCTGTACTTCTCCTGCGGCGCCAGGTGTTCCGAGTACATCGTCGCCCAGAACTCGTCGACCTTCGTGCCGGCCTCGGAGTCGAACGTCGCCTTGCCGTCCTCGATCAGCTGCTTGCCGCCGGTCTCGGCCGCGTAGAGCGGGTAGAAGTCGAACCACGACTGGAAGAACTCGCTGGTGGGTGCCGGCCAGATGGCAGCCTGGGCGGCCCCGCTCGAGACGACCTTGCGACTCGTGTCCAAGAACTGCTCGTAGGTCGCCAGCGGCGGGTTCTCGGGGTCGACGCCGGCCTTCGCCATGAGGTCCTTGTTGTAGAGGACCATCACCGGGTTCGACTTCCACGGGATCTGGTAGAACTTCCCGTCCGCCGACTTGTACTGGTCAGCCGCTGCGCCGGTACGCGCCTCGACGTACGCCGCGCCCCCGTCGAACCCGTCGAGCGCGACCAGGCCGCCCTGCTTCTGGAACTGCGGGACTGCGGCCGGTGCGGTGTTGAACACCAGGCACGGCGCGTTGCCGGCAGTGATCGAGGCGCCGATGACCTCTTCGGACGTCTTGCCGGCCGGGATCTCCTGCGCGGTGACCTGCTGGTCGGCGTGAGCGGCGTTCCACTCGTCGACCATGGCCTTGCCCCAGGTGATCTCCTCGGGGTTGTTCGAGAGCCACACCTTGATGGGTCCCTTGGCCGTGAGGGCGTCGGTCGTCCCTCCCCCGGAGCCACCGCTGCATGCACCGGTCAGTCCGATGGCCAGTGCGGTCACCGTGGCGGCAATCAGGCGTCTTCTCATGAGCATCTCCATTCCATGACGCCCCCGGGGGGACGTCCTCGCTTCGTTGCGGTGGACTGTCGTCAAGATGTGCGAGCGGGTCCCGTCGAGCCGCGAACGACCAGGTGGGCCGGCGGGAGCACCGTCGCTGTGGGCGGCTGCTGGCGGATGAGCTCCAGGAGTCGGATGGCCGCGGCGCGTCCCCAGGCGAGGGCGTCGCTCGTGACGGTGGTGAGCGGCGGCTGCAGGTGCGCGGCGATCTCGGTGTCGTCGTAGCCCGTGATCGACAGGTCCCCGGGGACGTCGAGACCGCGGGCGACGGCCAGGGACAGCCCTGCCATGGCCATCAGGTCGTTGGCGTAGACGATCGCGGTCGGCGGGTCGGCGAGGTCGAGCAGCGCCTTGGTCGCGGCAGCACCTGACTCGGCCGAGAAGTCGGCCTCGATGCAGGGGCCCTCGGGGAGGCCGGCACGCTCCAGCGCCGCGGACCACGCCTCGCGACGCGAGCGCCCGTGGACCATGAAGCCGGGCCCCGCGACGTGCGCGATGCGCGTGTGACCGAGTGCGACGAGGTGGTCGACGGCGGCCGTGATGCCCGGCCCGTCGTCGATGCCGACGGCGGGCCGGCTGTCGTCGTCCTGCGGGGGCCCGATGACCAGAGCGGGGAGCCTGAGCTTCGCGAGGAGCGCAGGCCGCGTGTCGTCGACGAACAGGTCGGTGACGAAGACGCCGTCGACCCTGCCGGCCTCAGCCAGGCGGCGGTAGGCCTCGTGCTCACGCTCGTGGTCGGGGACGACCTGCAGCAGCAGGGCGAAGCCTTCCTCTGCGAGGACGGTCTCAGCACCGGAGATGAAGGAGATGAAGAACTGGTCGCTGCGCAGCGTCTCGGGCGGTCGCATGATGACCAGCCCCACCGCGAACGCCTGCGAGGTGGACAGTGCACGAGCGCGGGCGCTGGGGGTCCAGCCCAGGTCCCGGGCAACCTCGAGAATGCGCTTCCGGGTCTCCGGAGCGACACCTGGCTTGTTGTTGAGCGCAAACGAGACGGCGCCCTTCGACACGCCAGCGGCGCGGGCGACATCATTGATCGTTGGGCGGGTCACACAGAGAAATCTAAACCGGTTTAGTCCCGATGTCAAGACCTAGCAGGAACGACTTTGCCGACGACGGGGCGACCGAGCCTGCGGCGGGCACGACGGGGCCGTCACCTCGGGAGAGGTGACGGCCCCGTGATCATCCTCGGGCCCTACGTGCGGACCAACGTCACGAACGTGAAGCCACCGGCGACGACCGTCACCCGCTGCGACCGCTCGGCAGCGATGCTGTCGCGGCTCGCTGCGACCGGCTTGCCCGTCGCGTCGAACGCTCGCTGCTTCAGGACGAAGCCCTTCGGCACGACGACAGCGCGCGTGCTGGACTGGCGCGCGGAGCTCACGTACATCGTCGAGACCCCGCCCGGCCCGGTCACGGCGACCGAGGAGATCAGCGGCTGCACCAGCAGAGCGTCCAGGCTGGCCGCGCCGTTGCTCGAGGCGACGACAGCGGTGGCACCGGCTGGCAGGGCACGCTCGAGCGTGAGCGGGACGAGCCTGCCTGGGGCGTCCGTGATGCCCTGTGCCGGTGCGCCACCGTTCGGGGTGCTGCCGAGCCGGGTGCGACCTGCGGCCCATGCCGTGCTCCCGGCGCGCGCCTCGGTCTGGTTCACCACGGCATACACGTGGCGAGCCTGGTCGGAGATCGGGACCGGGATGCTGACAGCATCACCGGCACCCAGTGCGACAGACGCGCCACCCGACCAGAGGGCCTCACCCGTCCATGCCGACTCGGGCCTGACGACCGTCCCGCCGGCGAGCGTGCCGGACTCGGCCTCGACCACCGTCAGTCCGTCGATCGCCACGGTCGCATCGATGGCCATGGTCTTGGCCTTCAGTCCCGGGTTCGCATCCAAGGTGAGCATCGTGAGCAGCGTGTGGATCGTGGACTCGGCGCCGGAGTTCAGGTTGACCTTGCCCCCAGGGTCGATCCCGTCGATCGCAGCCCCGGTGGCGGGGTCGTAGGCGGGTGCCCCGCTGGGGTTGGCGCCGAAGAACCAGCCCGCGGCAACTGCCGCCACGTCGAGCAGCCCCGGAGCGTTCGCGGCCTTGGCGGTGGCCACGAGGCTCTCGACGCGCGAGTCGGCGCCGTAGGCGATCTGGGCGTCGCCCGGAGCCGGCGACCAGAGGTTGTCAGGTCCTCCCGCGGCAAGCAGCTGCGGTGTGAACTGCGCGGAATCCTTGACCGCAGCCGTCAGCAGATCGGGACGGTGCAGCACGACGGACGCCTGGGCCACGGCAGCCGGAGCCAGCCCGCCCCAGGCGTGCCAGAACGTCTGCGACTTCGTCCACGGCAGGATCGCCCCGAAAGGCCACTGGCTCACCGAACCCGAGGACATCGCGGCGATGCCTTCGCTCAGCTGAGTCAGCGCGGTGGTCGCCGCGCCGTCGCTCGCGGCGGCCGTCGTGTAGGCCGAGAGCCCGAGGGCGGCCTCCGCCGACGCGTCGGCCCCGCCGTTGAGCAGCCAGGCCGGGACCTGAACGCCGTCAGCCAGGGCATATGTGCCGTACCTGGCGAGCGACTGCGTGTTCAGAGAGGCCAACGCCAGGTGCAGCCGATCCTGGAGGAACGAGGCGAACGCGGGGTCGGCATCCTTGAACGCCGCGTACCCCTCTCCCAGGGCCCAGACCGTGCGCGCGAGCCAGTAGGACTCGGCCGAGTCGCTCGGGTCCGGCAGCTCGGCCGGGCTCGCGCTGGGGTTCAGGGTGCCGTCCGCCTGCTGCCAGAGGACGACGTTGCCGGCGTTCGGGCCAGTCGTCGTCTGGAGGTAGGTCAGTGAGCGCAGCGTCTGGAAAGCGTGCTCGCGGCTGGCGGTGCTGCCGGTCAGCTGCCAGTGCCGGAGGTAGACGACGGCGGTACGGGCGATGTCGTCGGCGTCGAACGCGCCCTGGCCGTAGTGGCCCGTGACAGGGTCGAGCGTTCCGCCACCGACACGCGCGTAGCTGCCGTCGGCCTTCTTGTCCGCATAGACCCACGGGGCCTGCGCGGTGGGCTGCTCGCCCATCAGGTACGTGGTGTGACCCGCCACGGGCGTCAGCGGCACGGTGTCCAGCAGGAAGTCCAGGTGAGCCAGGTTCGTCAGAGGGGCTGCCGAGGACGGGGCGTCGGACGCCGTGGGTGCCGATGCGGACGCCGCCGCGGTGCTCGCACCGACGAGAAGCATGGACAGAGCGGCCGCCAGCGCGACGGGTCGTGACCTGAGATGGGAGCGAACGTCGGTGTACGTCATCAGGCTCTCCTTGTTCGTGCTGCGCGACCGAGCGCATCCGCGGCACGCACGGAGCGCTCTCGGTCGACCTGGTGTGCGGGACCCGTGGGCATGCGGACGAGAGGCCCACGACGGGATGCGCAGTCTCGAGGCGCGCATCAATGCGTCAGGACAATTGTCGCGACGCATGTCGTCGAGCGAGTGCCAAGCGAGCCGACGACTTCGTCCGCTGCGCTCCGCGTGCGAAACTCTACCGCCGGATCTCGAAGAGGTCAAACCGGTTTAGTTGAATCACTCCTGCGTCCCGCAGATTCCCCGGAGGGACGGCGTCGTCCCGCGAGCCGGACGCGGTGCGGCGCGGGCGCTTGACGGCCGTCGCGTGGTGACGGCACTGTGGCGTGGGTCACTGGTGCGAACCGATGTGTGAGGAGAATGTGCCATGGCGACGCGTCTGAACCCGTACCTCACCTTCCGGGACACGGCGAGGCAGGCGATGGAGTTCTACCAGTCGGTGTTCGGCGGCGAGCTGACCGTCAGCACCTTTGCGGAGTTCCACGCGAGCGAGGACCCCGCCGAGCAGGACAAGGTCATGCACTCTCAGCTGACGACCGACAACGGTCTCGTGCTCATGGGCGCCGACACCCCGAACACGATGGACTACACCGTCGGCTCCAGCTACTCGGTCTCCTTGAGCGGGGAGGACGACGCCGAGCTGCGGGGGTACTGGGACAAGCTCACCGTCGGCGCGACGATCGGCGAGCCGCTCAGCACGGCGCCCTGGGGCGACAGCTTCGGCATGTTCACCGACAAGTTCGGGGTGAGCTGGCTCGTCAACATCGCCGGCTCGCAGCCGTAGGCCGCCGGCCGCGGTGAAGCCGTTCCTGCTGCTCGCCACACGCGCCGAGGACGACGTCGCCGACGCCGAGTACGCAGCGTTCGTCCGGTTCAGCGGCCTCACGGACCGCGAGCTGCGGCGGGTGCGGCTGGAGGCGGGCCCACTGCCCGACCTCGACCTGGACGACGTGTCGGGGATCGTCGTCGGCGGCAGCCCGTTCACCTCGAGCGACCCCGACCCGGACAAGAGCCCCATCCAGCGACGCGTCGAGGCTGAGCTCGACGCCCTCGTCGCGGAGGTGGTGCGGCGCGACCTGCCGTTCCTCGGCGCGTGCTACGGCGTCGGCACGCTGAGCCGCTACCAGGGCGGCGTCGTCGACGGCACGTACGCCGAGCCCGTCGGCCCCATCGACGTGAGCCTGACCGACGCCGGGGTGGCCGATCCGCTCCTCGCGGGCCTCCCGCCGACCTTCACGGCGTTCGTCGGCCACAAGGAAGCCTGTCGCACGCTGCCGCCCGGCGCGACGCTGCTCGCGTCCTCGGCGGCGTGCCCGGTGCAGATGTTCCGCGTGCGCTCCAACGTCTACGCGACCCAGTTCCACCCCGAGCTCGACCTCCCGGGGATCCTCCACCGCGTCGCCGCCTACCGGTACTCCGGCTACTTCGCCCCCGACGAGCTCGACGACGTGGTGGCACAGCTCGGGACCGTGCCCGTCGAGGAGCCGCACCAGATCCTCGCGAACTTCGTGCGTCGGTACGCGCGCTGACCGGCTGGACCGGCGGCTCGCGTCGTCATTCGTGCGGGGCCCGGAGTCGGAACTCCAGCGTCTCGCCGCCGCCGAGCAGCGCTGCGACGTCGTCGACGACGACATGCACCGCTCGCTCCGCCGCCGACTGGCTGGTGAGGCGGAGGTGGGACCGGTCCGCGGTCACCGTGATCCGGTGACCGCGGTATCGCAGCTCGAACGTCAGCCTGCCCAGCGCGCCAGGCAGCCTCGGCCGGAAGACGAGCGCGTCGGCGTCCATCCGCATCCCCGTGAAGGTGCGCAGCAGGATGTCGACGGTCCCGGCCATCGCGCCCAGGTGGATCCCCTGGCCGGTCGTCCCGCCCTGCGTGTCGTCGAGGTCCGCGTCGAGCGCCTCGCGGAACTCGCTCCAGGCCGTCGAGCGATCGAGCATGGCGAGGACGGACGTGTGCACGACCCGGCTCAACGTCGAGCCGTGGGCAGTGCGTGACAGGTAGTAGTCCACAGCGCGGGCCAGGTCGTCCGTCGTCACCGGGTACCCGAGCCCGGACAGGACACGCACGACCTCGGTGGGACCGAGCAGGTAGACCAGCATCAGCACGTCGGCCTGCTTGGACAGGCGGTAGCGGTTGGTGCTGTCCCCCTCCGCCTCCAGGATCAGGTCGAGCCGCTCGATGCTCCCGTACGTGCGCCGGTAGTGTCCCCAGTCGAGCTCCAGGAGATCGCCGTAGCCGTCGAACTGGCTGATGACCCGATCGTGGAAGGGCACGGTCAGCCGGGTCCCGAGGCGGGCCCACCGTTCCACCTCGTCCGGACCCAGGCCGATCCGCTGCGACAGCTCGTTGCGCTCGTGACCGGGGAGCACCGCGAGCGCGTCGAGCGCACGCAGGCAGACCCATGCGGTCATCACGTTGGTGTAGGCGTTGTCGCGGAGCCCCTCCCCTGCCGCGTCGGGATAGCCGTCGTGGTACTCGTCCGGGCCCATGACCCCGACGAGGTGGAACCGGTCCTCCCGCTCGTCGTAGGTCGCGAGGTCCGAGAAGAACCGCGCGACCTCGAAGATCAGCTCGGCGCCGCGCTCGGCGAACCACAGCGCGTCGGCGGTCGCCTGGAAGTACTGCCACGCGTTGTAGGCGACGGCAAGGCCGACGTGGCGCTGGCGCGAGGAGTTGTCCGGCAGCCAGTGCTGGGACCGCGGGTTGAACAGTCGGCGCGGCGTGTCCTCACGGCCGTCGCTGCCGCTCTGCCACGGGAACATCGCCCCACGGTGACCGGCGTCCTTCGCGTCCTGGCGGGCCGCGTCGAGCCTGCGCCAGCGGTAGTCGAGCAGCGAGCGGGCAACCGGCGAGGTCCGCATGACGTACAGCGGCAGCACGAACAGCTCGTCCCAGAAGATGTGCCCCTGGTACCCCTCCCCGTGCAGTCCCCGCGCGGGGACGCCGGCATCCAGGCCGGCCGTGTGCGGCGAGATCGTCTGCAGCATGTGGAACACGTGCAGGTTGACGGCAAGCTGCACCGGGTCGTCGGTCTGGACGTCGACCTCGAAGTGCTCCCACAACCGTTGCCACGCCTGCGCGTGCCGGCGGACGGCCTCCGCGAACCCGTAGTCGGCCCGCTCGAGCTCGGCGAGCGCGCCGTCGCGCACTGAGGCGATGGCGGCGTCGCGCGACGTCACGACCGCGGCCATCTTCTCCACCACCACCGGGCGGCCGTCGGTGACCGCGATGTCGTACCTCACGGTGACGCGCCCCCCCGTGGCACCCTCAGCGACCGGTACGGCAGCCGCGCCGGAGACGGACGTGCGCAGGGCGGTCGCGACCCGGATGTTGCTCCGGGTCGTCTGGACCTCGACGAGGAGCCGGTCACCGAGATGCTCCACACCGAGCTCGACGAGGTGGCGGTTCCCCGGCAGCCGGGACTCGGCGACGTTGCCGTTGACCACACCCGCGTCGACCCCGCTGCGGACGCTGATCCGACCGCTCCAGCCGTCGGGGACGAGGGTCGTCTCCAGCCCGGCCAGATGGGGGCGGTCCATCGACACGAAGCGACGCTGGACGACGCGCAGCGCGCGACCCTGCGAGCTGACGAGGCGCACGGTCCGCGTGAGCAGTCCCCGACGCAGGTCGAGCTCGTGCCGCTCGTGCTGCTCATCGAACCCCCCGTCGGACCACCACTCGCCGTCGTCGACCGCGATGTCGAGCGGCAACCAGCTCGGCATGTTGACGATCTCCTCGTCGACGCGCTCCTGACCGTCGACCGTCCTGAACAACCGGTTGTACACGCCCGCCAGGTACGTGCCCGGGTAGTGGACGCCGTCGTCCACGTGCTCCGGCATGGCGCCCCGGGTCGCCAGGTAGCCGTTGCCCAAGGTCGTCAGGGCTTCCCGGTGGGCCTCGTGCGCCGGGTCGAACCCCTCGAACACCAGCAACCACGGGTCGGAGCGCAGGGCCCCGAGGTCGAGCTCGGCCACGTCGTCGAGGACGAAGTCCGCACCCGCCGTCTCGAGCTGACGACGTTGCTGGGCGCGGTCGATCCCGACGACGAGCCCGAAGCCACCGCTGCGCGCCGCCATGACCCCGGAGACCGCATCCTCGACCACGGCGACGCGCGCGGGGGCGACACCCAGCCGACGCGCTGCCTCGAGGAAGGTCGCCGCGTCCGGCTTCCCGGGAAGACCGAGCTCGGCCATGACGTGCCCGTCGACGACGACGTCGAAGACCGCGGCAAGACCTGCGGCCCGCAGCAGTGCCCCGGCATTGCGGCTCGCCGTGACGAGACCGAGCGGTGTGCCGGCGTCCCGGAGCCGTTGCAGCAGGGCCGTCGTCCCGGCGAAGGTCCGCACGCCCTCGACGGACAGCAGCTCGAGGAAGAGGTCGTTCTTGCGCGCAGCGAGGCCATGGACCGTCCAGTCGCCGGGCCGGTCCTCGGGGTCGCCGAGCGGGAGGTCGATCCCCCGTGCGCCGAGGAACGCGACGACGCCGTCCTCACGTCGGCGCCCGTCCACGTAGCGCCGGTAGTCCTCGACGACGTCGAACGGCGCCTGTGGGCCGTCCGTCTGCGCCCGCGGATCGGCGAGCACGCCGTCGAACAGACGCTTCCAGGCAGCGGCGTGCACCGAGGCCGTGTCGGTGACGACTCCGTCCATGTCGAAGAGCACGGCGTCGTACGGCGGCTCCATGGTCACGCCGCGGCCTGCCTGCCTCGCCACGCCGTCCTGGATTCGCACGTGAGAGCCTCTCCGACACCGATGCTAGCCGGACAGCGACGCGGGAGCTGTGGCCGGAACCCCGGGCACATCCCTCATCTCGGTCGTTCGTCGGACGATAGGTCCGGCGAGCGAGGTGACGCACCGATGGAGATGTTCGAGGGCTCGACGGAGAGCTTCGGCAGCCTCGTGCCCGCGGGCGTCCCCGACTGCGACGACCTGTACAGCCGCAACCTCCTGGATGCGGCTGAGGAGGTCATCTACTTCAAGGATCTCGACAGCCGGTTCGTCCGCGTCAGCCTCGGCTGCGCGCAGCTCCATCGCCGGACGCAGGACGAGATGGTCGGCCTCACGGACTTCGACCTCTTCGACGTCTCCCATGCGCGCGCGGCCTTCGAGGACGAGCAGCGGATCATCCGGACGGGCGAGGCTGTCGTCAACAAGGAGGAGCGCGAGCGCTGGAACGGGCGACCCGACACCTGGGTCGCGAGCAGCAAGTTCCCGTTCCGCGCCCCGGACGGGACGATCACCGGCACGTTCGGGATCTCGCGCGACGTGACCCGGCGCGTCCTCGCTGAGCAGGAGAGCGCGCGGCTGGCCCTCGCCACCCGGGCGACCAACAGGCGGCTGACGCAGGTGGAGGGCCAGCTGCGATCTGTCCTCGACGGGTCGACGGACACCATCGCGCGCTACGACCTCGCCCTGCGGTACAGGTACATCAACCCGGCCGGCGAGCGCCTGCGCGGGCTGCGGATCGACGAGCTGCGACGTCGGACCGACCGGGAGATCGGCATGCAGGAGCATGCACTCGCCCTGTGGGAGCCGGCCCTCCGGCGCGTCATCGCGACCGGACGGCCCGAGCAGGTCGAGTTCTGGCTCGCCGACGAGAGCAACCAGGGCCAGCGGTGGCACCACACCACGCTCGCGGCCGACCGGGAGCCCGGCGGCGCAGTCGTGGGTGTGCTCGCCTCCACCCGCGACATCACCGAGCTCAAGCTGGCCGAGCAGGCCCTCGCCCACCAGGCCATGCACGACCACCTGACCGGACTGGCGAACCGGCACCTGCTCATGAAGAAGATCGAGCAGGCCCTCGAGCGGCTGAACCGGGCGCCGCACCAGCACGTGCTCTTCTTCGTCGACGTCGACAACTTCAAGTCGATCAACGACACGTACGGCCACGACCGGGGCGACAAGGTGCTCGTCCAGCTGGCCGAGCGACTGACGACCCTCGCCCGCCGAGACGACACGGTGGCGCGCCTCGGCGGGGACGAGTTCGTCATCCTGTGCGAGGGGGTGTCGAACCCGGCCCACATCCGGGACATCGGCGCCCGGTTCGTCGCAGCGCTCGCCGAGCCCTACCGGGACGGGACCACCGTCATCTCGGTCTCGGCCAGTGTCGGCGCCGCGATGACCGACGACCCGGCGTCGAGCCCCTCGGACCTGCTGAGCCGGGCCGACGGCGCGATGTACCTGGCGAAGACGAACGGCCGGAACCAGTTCCACCTCAGGAACGGCTGAGAGGCCGTCCCCGAGGCGTGAACGTGTCCGGTCGGATGCGGGTCAGACCGCGGCGCGCAGCCCGTCGACGAGTGGCGTCGTGGGCCGGCCGATCAGACGGGTGAGCTCGCCGGTCGTCTCCGCCAGCAGGCCGTCGCGCGTGTTGCCCTCGAGCGCGACGACGAACTGTGCGGTCCCCTCGTCGAGGCCGGCGGCGAGCAGTCCCGTCAGCCGCTCGTCCGGCGTGACCGAGCGGTAGACGACATCCCGGCCGATGACCTGGGAGATCGCGGCGGCCAGGTCGGCGAAGTCCCACGACGTGTCACCCGACAGCTCGTAGACGGAGCCGTCGTGCCCGGTGCCCGTCAGCACCGCGGCCGCGGCCGCGGCGTAGTCGGCGCGCGACGCGCTCGCGACCCGCCCGGCACCGACGCTCGAGACGACCTCGCCGGTCGTGCGGGCCAGCTGGAGGTCACCGAGGTAGTTCTCGGTGTACCAGCTGTTGCGCAGGAACGTGAACGGCAGGCCCGAGGCGCGGATCAGCTCCTCGGTGGCCTTGTGCTCGGGCGCGAGGATCAGCGGCGCGGTGTCGGCGTGCGGGGCGCTCGTGTACACCAGGTGCCGGACGCCCGCGGCAACCGCGGCGTCGATCACCTGCGCGTGCTGGGCGACGCGCCGGCCGACCTCGCTGCCCGAGACGAGCAGGACGGACTCGGCGCCGCGCAACGCCTCGTCGAGCGACGCGCGGTCGGCGAAGTCGGCGCGGCGCACCTGCACCCCGCGCCCGGCCAGGTCCGCCAGCGACTCCGTACGACGACCGACCGCCACGACCTGGGCCGCCGGCACACCCCGCTCCAGCAGGTTCTCGACGACAAGACGGCCCAGGTGGCCGGTGGCTCCGATGACGACGACAGACACGGTGCGTTCCTCTCCAGGGGGTACAGCGAACGACCCTGCAACACCACCGTGCCGCGTTTGCTTCCGGGGCCGCCCGGTGCCCGGCGTCGGGTGCGGCCTACGCTGACGACATGGACCGTGGACAGGTCGATCGCCTGATCCCGGCCGTGGGCGTCGTCAGGAGCTATGAACGGTCGTGGCTCCGACCGGACCTGACCGCGGGTGCCGCTCTCGTCGCCCTGGTCATCCCGGCGGGGATGGCGTATGCGGAGGCGGCCGGACTCCCGCCCGTCACAGGCCTCTACGCGACGATCGTGCCGCTGCTCGCCTATGCCGTCTTCGGGCCGTCGCGGGTGCTGGTCCTGGGACCCGACTCGTCGCTCGCGCCCATGATCGCGGCAGCCATCCTGCCGCTCGCCGTCGCAGGCTCCGAGCGTGCGGTCGCGCTCGCCGGGCTGCTCGCCCTGCTCATGGGGCTCATCCTGATCGCCGGCCGGGCGCTCGGGCTCGGCTTCGTCACCGGCCTGCTGTCCAAGCCGATCAGGGTCGGCTATCTCAACGGCATCGCTCTGGTCGTCATCGCGACCCAGCTGCCCAAGCTGCTCGGGTTCTCCGTGCCTGGCGGATCCGTCTGGGACTACCTCGGGCAGACCGTCCAGGGCGTGTCCGACGGCGCGGCCAACGGCCCCGCGCTCGCGATCGGCGTCGCGTCGCTCGCTGTGATCCTGGTGCCGCGAGCTCTTCGCTCGCGGCTGCCCGGGGTGCTGCTCGCGGTCGTGGGGTCGGCGGGCGCGACCGCGGTCCTCGGGCTGGGCGGCAGCCTGCCGGTCGTCGGGGCCCTGCCGAAGGGTCTGCCCGCGCCGGCGCTGTCAGGCCTGCACTGGGCCGACGTCGTGGACCTGCTCGGGCCCGCCGCCGGCATCGCCCTGATCGCGTTCGCGGACACGAGCGTCCTGTCCCGCACCCTGGGGACGCGCCGCGGCTACACCGTCGACGGCGACCAGGAGATGGGCGCACTGGGGGTCGCCAACGCCGCCACCGGGCTGCTCGGGGGCTTCCCCGTGTCCGGGAGCACCTCGCGCACGCCGGTCGCGGTGCAGGCAGGGGCTCACACGCAGCTCGGCGGTGTCGTGGCCGCCGGCCTCCTCATCGCGTTCATGGTCCTGGCGCCGGGCGTCACGGCCTACCTGCCGTCCAGCACGCTGGCCGCGGTCGTCATCGTCTCCGCGGCGTCGCTCGTGGACGTGAAGACGCTCGTCCGCCTCGCGCGCATGAGCCGCACGGAGACCGTGCTGCTGGTCGCTGCGTTTCTCGGGGTGGCCTTCATCGGGGTGCTGCAGGGCGTCATCGTGGCCGTCGGGCTGTCGCTGCTGGCATTCGTCCGGCAGGCGTGGGAGCCGTACCGCACCGAGCTCGTGAGCCTCGAGGGCGTGCCCGGGTTCCACGACCTGAGCAGGCACCCGGAGGGCGAGCGGGTCCCCGGACTCGTGATCGCCCGGTTCGACGCTCCGCTCTTCTTCGCCAACGGCGCCGTCTTCGACGCCTTCGTCCGCGACCTGGTCGAGAGGGCACCCGGCCCGGTGCGGTGCGTGATCATCGCGGCGGAGGCCCTCACCGGGATCGACACGACAGCGCTCGAGGACCTCGTCGAGCTCGACGACCACCTCGACCGGAGGGGGATCAGCCTGCTGTTCGCCGAGATGAAGGGCCCCATCAAGGATCGCCTGGTCAGGTTCGGCGTCGGCAGCAGGTTCGGACCCGAGCACTTCTTCCCGACCGTCAACAGCGCGGTCAAGGCGTATCGCAAGACGTACGACGTCTGAGCCACGGGTGGGCCGGAGCGCGGACTGCGGCAGGGTCGCGGCCGTTCGGGTGCCGTGGCCGCCTCGTTTCTGGTAGACCGACCCCCGTGACTCTCCTGCCCCACGCATCGACCTGGCACGACGAGCCGGCGCAACGCGTCATCGGCGGCGCGGGCCTGACGGCACTCGTCGTCCCGGGCCGGGGCGCGAAGATCGCGTCCTTGCGCGACGGAACCGGCCGGGAGTGGCTCGCGCAGCCCGGTCCGACGCTGCCGGCGCCGGCCCGTGGCCCTGTCTCGTTCGTGGACGCCGAGATGTGCGGCTGGGACGAGTGCGTGCCGACCGTGGACGCCGACGTCCTCGACGGCACGCCGCTGGCCGACCACGGCGAGGCGTGGACGACCCCGTGGACGTCGCGTGCCGCCGGAAGCTGGGGCTACGACGGCCGGAGCCTTCCCTACCGCTTCTCCCGGCGGGTCGAGCCGACGGGTGCCGGCCTCGAGCTCGTCTACACCGCCGAGGCGCTGGCCGACACGCCCGTGCCGTTCCAGTGGGCGGCCCACCCGCAGCTCGTCGCTCCCCCGGGCTCTCGGGTCGTCCTTCCGCCGGAGGTTCTCCACGTGGACGGGATCTACGGGGTCGAGGGCCGTCAGCCGTGGACGGACGAGCTCGCGCGCGTCGACACCGTCCCCGACGGCGGGGCGCTGAAGTTCTGGGTCGACCCCGAGCTGCCCGTGTCGTGGGCCGGGCTGCTCACGCCCGACGGCGCGATGCTCCGGCTCTCCTGGGAGCCGGTGCTCGTGCCGTACCTCGCACTGTGGGTCGACGCCGGTCTGCACTCACGCGAGCGGGTCGTCGCGCTCGAGCCGTCGACCGGTTCCCGGGAGGCGCTCAGCGGGTCGCGCGCCGACGGACGGTGCCAGTGGCTCCGTCCGGGGCTCCCGGTGACCTGGTCGGTGCACCTCGAGGTCTCCCCCGCGACCTGACGTTCCGTCGGTCAGCGGCGACTGCGCCGCTCGAGCAGGACGACGTCACGCCACTGGCCCTCGAGCGGCCCGTAGGCCATCCGGCCGAGGCGCTCACGGGTGCCGACGACGCGGAACCCCGCAGCCGCGTGCAGCGCGAGGCTCGCGGTGTTCTCGGCGAGGATCCCGGACTGGATCGTCCAGATCCCGGCGGCCTCGGTCGAGACGATGAGGGCCTCGAGCAGGGTCCGTCCGACACCCCGACCGCGGGCATCCGGGTGGACGTAGACCGAGTGCTCGACCACGCCCGCGTAGACGCACCTGTCGGAGACGGCGGTGGCTGCCACCCAGCCGAGGACCGTACCGTCCTCGTCCACGGCCACGGCCCGGTGGGCGGGCAGCTTGGCAGCGGCGAACTGCTCCCAGCTCGGCGGCTCGGACTCGAACGTGGCGTTCCCGGTCGCGATGCCCGCGGCATAGATGTCGCGCACGGCCGGCCAGTGCTCGACGGTCAGCGGGACGACCGTCACCTCGGATGCGCTCGTCACGCGACCGGCTCCACCCCGAGCTCGCCGAGCAGCGTCAGGACGCGGGTGCGGATCTCGTCGCGGATCGGCCGGACCGCGGCGACGCCCTGACCGGCCGGGTCCTCCAGGACCCAGTCCTCGTAGCGCTTGCCCGGGTAGAACGGGCACGTGTCGCCGCAGCCCATCGTGATGACGACGTCGGACGCCTTGACCGCGTCGGTCGTCAGGATCTTGGGCTTCTCGGCGCGGATGTCGATGCCGACCTCGCCCATCGCCTCGACCGCAGCGGGGTTGATCTGGTCGGCGGGCATGGAACCGGCCGAACGGACCTCGACGGCACCTCCGGACAGCGCCGTGAGGAAGCCGGCGGCCATCTGCGACCGACCGGCGTTGTGCACGCAGACGAACAGCACGCTGGGTCGGGTCGCCGCGGCGTCGGGCAGCTCGGTGGTGGTGGGGTTCTCGGTCATCGGGTGCTCCTCGGGTGGGTGGACGGGTCGTCAATGGTCGTGGACGTGTCGGCGGGCACGAGGTCGGCGAGCAGGCCACGGACGCGCCGGTCGATGTCGTCGCGGATTGCGGCCACCCCCTCGGGCGAGGCCAGTGCCGGGTCGCCGACGACCCAGTCCTCGTACCGCTTGCCCGGCAGGACGGGGCACGTGTCGCCGCAGCCCATCGTGATGACCACGTCGGCGGCGCGCACGGCGTCGTCGGTGAGCGGCTTGGGAAAGGCTTCGCCGGCCTCGACGTCGACGCCGAGCTCGGCAAGCAGGCGGCGCACGGTCGAGTGCACGTCGCCGGCCGGCGACGAGCCGGCCGAGCGTGCGACCACAGCATCCCCCGCGTGGTGCCGCAGCAGCGCCGCTGCCAGCTGCGAGCGACCGGCATTGGCGACGCACACGAACAGCACCTGCGGGACCCGGGCGGTCCGCTCGGCGCCGGCGCGCGCGATGTCCGTCAGGCGCTGTTCCGCGAACCGCTGGGCCGTCGGGACGAGGTGGGCTCGCACCCCCGCGTTGCGCACGAGCGCCGCGTACGACTCGCGGACGGTCCGCAGGACGACGTCGGCGGCCAGGCCCGGGAACCTCCCGGCCAGGTCGTCGCTGACGCGGCTCAAGGCCGCGTCCACGTCGCGCAGGCCTGTCAGGGGCGTTCGCTCGCCCTGGTGCGCGTCCAGCGCGCTCGGGGCGAAGGACTGCAGCAGCGTCGAGACGGCGTCACGGAGCTCGGGTGCGACCCGGTAGTACACCCACGTGCCCCGCCGCTCAGAGGTGACAATACCGACGTCTTTCAGGACCTTCAGGTGGTGGGACACGGTCGGCTGGGACACGTCGGCGACGCCCGCGATGTCGCAGACGCACGCCTCCCCCGTCGAGCTCGTCGTGATGAAGGACAGCATCCGCAGGCGTAGCGGCTCGGCCAGGGCCTTGAGCATCGCCGCGACCTGCGCTGCCGCCACGTTGCCCATGGCGTGCGCCTCGGGCCCAGGTGCGCAGCGGGCGTCGGCGGGCTGCGCGACGGCGCCCGGCGACGACTCCGACCGGGTGCTCATGCGCGGATCTCCTCTCGTGCCGCCCGGGCGGTGGGCGCGCCGGCGCTGAACCACCGGCGCGCGCCGTACAGCGACACATAGACGAGGCCGACGAGCACCGGCACCTCGATCAGGGGCCCGACGACGCCGGCCAGGGCCTGGCCGGATCCCGCGCCGAACGTCCCGATCGCCACGGCGATCGCGAGCTCGAAGTTGTTGCCCGCCGCGGTGAACGCCAGGGTCGTGGAACGCGCGTAGCCCAGGCCCAACGACCGTCCCAGCGCGAGGCCGACGCTCCACATGGCGGCGAAGTACACCAGCAGCGGCAGCGCGATCCGGACGACGTCGAGGGGGTGGTGGGTCACCGCGTCGCCCTGCAGCGCGAAGAGGAGGGCGATCGTGAACAGCAGCCCGTACAGCGCCCACGGGCTGATCCGCGGGAGGAACGATGCCTCGTACCACCCGCGCCCCTTCGTGCGCTCGCCGATCCAGCGCGAGGTGAACCCGGCCGCGAGGGGGACACCGAGGAAGACGACGACGTTGAGCGCGATCTGACCGACCGACACGTCGAGACCCTGGAGGTCCAGCCCCAGCCAGCCGGGCAGGACGGTCAGGTAGAACCAGCCGAGCAGGGAGAACGCGACGACCTGGAACAGCGAGTTGATCGCGACGAGCACCGCGGCAGCCTCTCGGTCGCCGCACGCGAGGTCGTTCCAGATGACGACCATGGCGATGCACCGCGCCAGTCCCACGAGGATGAGCCCGGTGCGGTACTCGGGGAGGTCGGGCAGGAACACCCAGGCGAGCACGAACATGAGGGCCGGCCCGACGACCCAGTTCAGCAGCAGGGAGCTGACGAGCAGACGCTTGTCGCCCGTGACGGCACCGATCCGGTCGTAGCGGACCTTGGCCAGCACCGGGTACATCATGACGAGCAGCCCCAGGCCGATGGGCACCGAGATCCCACCGACCTCCATCCGGCCCAGCACGCCGGCCAGCGCGGGCACGGATCGTCCGAGGGCGAGGCCGCCGATCATCGCCAGGCCGATCCACACGGGTAGCAGGCGATCGAGCGTGGACAGCCGACGCTGAGCGGTCGGCGCGGCGGCTGTGTCGACCTGGGGCACGAAAGGTCCTGTCGTTGACGTGACTGTATGTAACCGCGTCTATATTGACGGCGATCTATCCAGGTGTCAATGCGCCAGGTCGAGGACGGCCGACGCCGAGGTCCCAGCGGCCCCTACAGCCAGTCGCGGCGCTTGAACGAGATGTAGAGCCCCACGCCGAGCCCGACGATGATGACGACACTGGAGATGTAGCCCGACGGCTGGGCGAATCCCGGGTAGGGCACGTTCTGCCCGAACCACCCGGTGACGGCGGTCGGTACGGCGATGATCGCGGCCCACGCGGTGAGCTTCTTCATGACGGTGTTGAGCCGCGCGTCCTGGAGCGACAAGTTCGTCTCGAAGATGGTCGTGACCATGTCACGCAACGACTCGGTCCACTCCGACGCGCGCAGCACGTGGTCGTAGAGGTCGTCGTACCACGGGTCCATCTCGGCAGGTGCGTCCAGGTCCTTGCGGTGGCGGACGACGGCGCTGACCACCTCGCGCATCGGCAGCACGACACGGCGCAGCTCCACGAGGTCACGCCGGATGCGGTACGTCTGGCGCTGCAGCTCGGTGGTCGGTGCGCGATCGTCGAACAGCAGGTCCTCGAGGCCCTCCATCGCCTCGTCGAGGACCTCCACGGCCTCGAAGTGACCGTCGACGACGGCGTCGAGCAGCCCGTGCACGAGGGCCGAGACGCCGTACTTGAGCAGGTCGGGGTTCTCGTCCCAGCGGCTGACGACCTCGTTGATGTCGAACCCGGGGTCCTGCCGGACGGTGACGATGCCGCGGGGCAAGATGAACACGGAGATCCGCGACACCTCCAGGGTCGGCGCGTGACCGGGATCGGTGCCGGCGCCGTCGCCGACCGCGAGCTTCGTGGCGTAGACCGTGAGGAACGTGTGGGTCCCGTAGCGGATCGACTTGACCCGTTCCTGCCGCGCCAGGGCGTCCTCGACGGCCTGCGGGACGAGACCGAGCTCGCGGGCCAGCTCGTCGAGGTGGTCGGGGTCCGGCGCGCACAGGTCGACCCAGACGAGGCAGTCCGCCTCCCCGAGGTACTCCGAGACGTCCTCGAACGGGAAGTCCTCCGTCTCGAGCACACCGTTGCGCCACAGCCGGGTTCGGAGGATCCGGTCGCGAGAGGTCATGGCCCCAGTCTGCCTCGACGGGCGACCCGCTCACGCGGATTGGCCGCTCGCGCCCTCGGTCGGTCCCCCACGCCGCCCCGACGGCTCAGCCGCGCGAAGCCGCGTAGCGCCGCGAGGCCTCGTCCCGTTCCACGGCGTGGTCGAAGGACGCGCGCGCCCCGTTGAGCGCCTCGTGCAGCGCTTCCAGGTGCGCGGGCCCGGCGGACGCGGTCAGCGTCGGGTCGACGACGAACACGGGCAGCACGCCGCCGGCACCCGCTCCGTCGTGCGCCGCGACCAGCGCAGGGTGGTCGGTGCGGCGCAGGTCGCGTCGCAGCCACAAGATGCTGGTCATGCGGCGAGCCTAGAGCGACTCGCGACCCCGTCGGCGCGTGCCTGGGTAGGGTCGGGTCGCCAGGTCAACGGGCGCACCCGTCGGGTGCCGAACGCAGAGGAGACCAGCGTGGACGTGGGCGTCCTGACGGTGGTCGTCGCGCTCCTGGTGGCTCTCGTGCTGCGGCGCAGCCTCATCCTGCGCCGCGACTGGCACACCGCGCGCGGCTTCGCGACCGGCGTGCTCGTCGTCTGGGTCGCCGTGCTGGTCACGGCGAGCGCGTTCGAGGTCAAGCACCAGTGGGTGCAGGCCCGGGCCACGGCGCTCGTCGTGCACGTCTCCGGGTCACGCGGTGCCGTCGCCGACTGTCAGCGCTTCACCCCCGAGCTGGTCGACCTCAGCACCACGTCCGGCTTCGTGTTCTCCGACAGCCAGAACGTCGCCCACCTGCGGCGCACGGTGTGCAACGACCTGTTCGCCTGGCTGCGCAGCAGCAAGCGGACCCCGACCGACGCCCAGGTCCGGGCCGTGCACATCACCGTCCACGAGGCCATGCACGTGCGCGGGGAGTTCGACGAGGGCAGAGCGGAGTGCTTCGCGATGCAGCAGGACGCGGACGCCGCCCGGTTCCTCGGCGCGACGCCGGCACAGGCCGCGGCGCTGGCCCAGAGGTACTACCGCGACGTGTACCCCCGGATGGCGGAGCCGTACGTCAGCGCGGAGTGCGCCGCCGGCCGCGCGTACGACCTGACCCCGGGTGACGGCCAGTTCCCGTGACGCACCCGGGCGGTCACGGGGCGTCGACCGTGACTGCGACTCTGCTCACGTCGGGACCGCGGGACGCCGATAGGGACTTCAGCAAGCAGCTCGTGGGGGCACTCCGGTGTGGCAGGACAGGGAGAAGCGGGTGGAAGCAGCCGTGCATCGACAGGACTCGGCGTCGCTGTTCAACCGCGCCGCCGTGCGCGGCGCGCGGGCCCCCGCGGTGCTGGTGCTGGCTGTGCTCGTCGCGATGCTGATCGGGATCTGGCTGCTGGTCCACGCGACCGGCGGCACCAAGCTGGCCCTGCCGCACCTCTTCTACCTCCCGATCATCCTGGCCGCACTGTCGTTCGGCCTTCGCGGGGCCGTCGTGACGGCGCTGGTGGCGACAGTGCTCTCGGGCCCGGCCATGCCTCTCGACGTCCCGGCAGGCGAGCCGCAGACCACGGCCGGCTGGCTCCTGCGCGGCGCGATGTTCCTCCTGGTGGGCGCTGTCGCCGCGCTCGCCCTCGTCGTCCGGCAGCGCGCCGACGCGCAGCAGCTGTCCACCGAGATCCGCTCGGCGATGACCTCGACGCCCCACGACGATCGCTCGCACGGTGCCCTGCTCCCCCTGATCGACGCGGTGATCGACGGCGCGACCTTCCACCCCGTGTTCCAGCCGATCTACTCGCTCACGGACGGGCGACTGGTCGCCGTCGAGGCACTGACCCGGTTCGACGTCCAGCCCTACCGCACACCGGATCTGTGGTTCGCCGCAGCCGCGCACGTCGGACGCGGGGTCGAGCTCGAGATCGCCGCGATCGCGGCGGCCATCGTCGCGGCCGAGGACCTGCCGGCCGAGGTCAGCCTCTCGGTCAACGCCTCGCCCGCGACCCTCGGTCACCCCGGCCTGCTCGACCTCGTCCGCGCGTGCGACGGGCGAGAGCTCACCGTGGAGGTGACCGAGCACGCGGTCATCGAGGACTACCACCTGATGAAGGAGCGGCTCGTCGAGATCCGGGCCCTCGGCGTGCAGATCGCCGTCGACGACGCAGGCGCGGGCATCGCGAGCCTGCAGCACATCGTCCAGCTGGCCCCCGAGATCATCAAGCTCGACATCTCGCTGACCCAGCACGCTGGCTCGAGCCCGTTTCGACGGGCCATGGCCGGGGCGCTCATCGAGTTCGCCCACCGCAGCGGTGCCCGGCTCGTCGTCGAGGGGATCGAGGACGCGGCCGACCTGATGCTCTGGTCGGCGCTCGGCGCCGATGCGGTGCAGGGCTACCTGGTCGGCTACCCGGGCGCGCTCCCCGCGCTCGCGTCGAACCCGCTCATCGTCGCCATGGCGCCGCTGCACTGACGGCTCGGCGCGCACGACGAGGCGCGCCGCCCGGCGCGGGCGACGCGCCTCATCGGCGCTGACGGCTCCGGATGAAGCACAACCGTGGCCCCGGAACCCGGGACCAAGGTCACGGGTTGCCGTAGGACCTTGGTCATTGACTGAGGGTGATCGCCGTCACAGTCGACGGCGGCACATCACTCCTGAAGGAGTAGCACTGTGAAGGCACTCGTTTACCACGGCCCTGGACAGAAATCGTGGGATGAGGTCCCCGACCCGACGATCCAGTCGCCCACCGACGCGATCGTCCGCGTCGACACGACGACGATCTGCGGCAGCGACCTGCACATCCTCAAGGGGGATGTCCCGGCGGTGACGCCCGGCCGGATCCTCGGTCACGAGGCCGTCGGCACGGTCGTCGAGATCGGCTCCGCCGTGTCCGACCTGAGCGTCGGCGACCGCGTGATCGTCTCGTGCATCAAGTCGTGCGGAAAGTGCTCGTTCTGCAAGAAGGGCCTGTACTCCCACTGCCTCGGCGACGAGGGCGCGTCGGGCATGGGCTGGATCTTCGGCCACCTCATCGACGGCACCCAGGCCGAGCTCGTCCGCGTGCCGTACGCCGAGAACTCCGTCTACAAGGTGCCCGAGGGCGTCAGCGACGAAGAGGGCGTCATGCTCTCGGACATCCTGCCGACCGGGTTCGAGATCGGGGTCCTCAACGGCGACATCCACCCCGGCGACGTCGTCGCTGTCGTCGGCGCAGGGCCGGTCGGCCTCGCCGCGATCATGACCGCGGGCCTCCGTGGACCCGCGCGGATCATCGCGATCGACCTCGACGCGAACCGCCTCGAGCTGGCCCGGACGTTCGGCGCCACGGACACGGTCAACTCCGGCGACGCCGACTGGCGCGAGCAGGTGCTGGCGCTGACCGACGGGCTCGGCGTCGACGTGGCGATCGAGGCCGTCGGCCTTCCGGCGACCTTCACGATGTGCATCGACTCGATCCGCCCCGGTGGTCACGTGGCGAACGTGGGCGTGCACGGCAAGTCCGTCGATCTGGCGCTCCAGAACCTGTGGATCCAGAACGTCACGATCACGACCGGGCTCGTCAGCACGAGCTCGACCCCGATGTTGCTGAGCCTCGTCGCCCAGCACAAGCTGCAGGCCGAGAAGTTCGTCACCCACCGGTTCAAGCTGGACCAGATGATGGAGGCGTACGACACGTTCGGCCGCGCCGCGGAGACCAAGGCGCTCAAGGTGGCGATCAGCCGGTAGTCGTCGACTCACGGGGACCAACCGGCCCCCAGCGGAGCATCGATCGCGCAGGCCGGGACGGACGGTCTGCGCGATCGGGCGTCCGGTGCCAGTACGCTCGCGGGCGGCGCAGCCACGGAAGGGACCGACCGGCCGCCACGCGAGAGAGATGGGCCGATGCACCTGCTGCCCCCTGCCGTTGCGATCGACGCCGGAGACACGGCGTGGATCATCGTCTGCACAGCACTCGTCCTGCTGATGACTCCCGGGCTCGCCTTCTTCTACGCCGGGATGGTCCGGTCCAAGCACGCTCTGGCGATGATCATGCAGAGCTTTGCGACGATCGCCGTCGTCTCGGTGACCTGGGTCGTCGTCGGGTACTCCCTCGCGTTCGACCGCGACGCGGGGGGCGGCCTGATCGGTGGACTTCATCTGGTCGGCCTGACGCACGCCGAGATCTCTGTGCCGGGCCTCCCCCTGAGCGTCCCGCCGCTCGCCTTCGTCGCGTTCCAGCTCATGTTCGCGATCCTCACCGCGGCCCTGATCAGCGGCGCCTCCGCGGACCGCATGCGCTTCGGCGCGTTCGTGACGTTCATCGCGGTCTGGTCGGTCCTCGTCTACGCCCCGATCGCGCACTGGGTCTGGTCGCCCGACGGGTGGCTCCAGCGGGCCGGACTGCTCGACTTCGCGGGGGGAACGGTCGTCGAGGTCTGCTCGGGTGCGTCGGCCCTCGCGCTCGTCCTCGTGCTCGGACCGCGGCGCGGGTGGCCGCGCGAGATGATGGCGCCGCACAACCTGCCGCTGACCCTGCTCGGCGCGGGCCTGCTCTGGTTCGGCTGGATCGGGTTCAACGCCGGGTCGGCCCTCACCGCGGGGAACCTCGCCGCGAGCGCCGCCCTCGCGACGCACCTCTCGGGCGTCGGTGGGATGATCGGCTGGCTCGCGCTCGAGAAGCGGCTCACCGGCAAGGCGACGACCCTCGGCGGGGCCACCGGTGCCGTTGCGGGGCTCGTCGCCATCACCCCGGCGGCAGGCTTCCTCTCGCCCGTCCCCGCGATCCTGGTGGGCGCGACGGCCGGGGTCGTCTGCCTCTTCGCGATCCGGCTGAAGTTCCGCTTCCGCTACGACGACTCGCTCGACGTCGTCGCCGTGCACTACGTCGGCGGCGTGATCGGGACGCTCGCGATCGGCCTGCTCGCCGCGACCGCCGTCAACCCCGCGGTCACCCACCAGGGCCTGCTGCTCGGCGGGGGGCTCACCCAGCTCGGGCACCAGCTGCTCGGCGTGGTGGCGGCCTCGGCCTTCGCCTTCGCCGCGTCGTACGCCATCGCGTGGGCGCTGCGCGCCACGATCGGGCTGCGCGTGACGCCGGAAGAGGAGTACGAAGGCCTCGACTCGAGCCAGCATGCCGAGAGCGCCTACGAGTTCACCGCCACCTCCAGCCTGGGAAGGGTCTCCTGATGAAGCTCGTCACCGCGATCGTCAAGCCGTTCAAGGTCGCCGACGTGCGCGACGCCCTCGGCAGCATCGGGGTGCGCGGCCTCACGGTCTCCGACGCCCAGGGCTACGGACGCCAGGGCGGCCACACCGAGGTGTACCGGGGCGCGGAGTACCAGATCGACTTCGTCCCCAAGGTCCGCGTCGAGGTCCTCGTGACCGACGACACCGTGGCGCACGTCATCGACACGATCGTGACCGCCGCGCGCACCGGCAAGATCGGCGACGGCAAGGTCTGGGTGCAGACCGTCGACGAGGTCGTGCGGGTCCGGACGAACGAGCGCGGGGACGACGCCGTCTGACATCGCAGGGACCGTCGTGTAGCATCGCCAGCGCAGTCACCAAGCACGGGAGCTCGCACCAGCGGGCTGAGAGGACGGCTAGGGCCGTCGACCGTTGAACCTGTCCGGGTAATGCCGGCGTAGGGAGAGCACGACGATGCCCCAGAGCAGCGCAACACCTGTGTCCACCGGCCCAATCCGCGGCAGCTCCAAGCGCGCCGAACGGGTGCCCGGCTTCGGGGAGATGACGATCCCGGTCCGGCGGGTCGACCTGACCAACGGCGAGCACCTCGACCTGTACGACACCTCGGGCCCGTACACCGACGCGGACGCCCTGATCGACCTGGAGGTCGGGCTGCCGCGGACCCGCGCGCACTGGGCCCGGCCGGAGCCCGTCGACGGCGCCTCGACCCAGCTCGTGTGGGCGCGCGCCGGCATCATCACGCCCGAGATGGCGTACGTGGCCACGCGTGAAGGCCTCCCCGTCGAGCTCGTCCGGGACGAGGTGGCACGCGGCCGGGCCGTCATCCCCGCGAACCACCGCCACCCGGAGAGCGAGCCGATGATCATCGGCAAGGCGTTCGCCGTGAAGGTCAATGCAAACATCGGCAACTCCGCGGTCACGTCCTCGATCGCCGACGAGGTCGAGAAGATGGTGTGGGCGGCCCGCTGGGGAGCGGACACTGTCATGGACCTCTCGACCGGCAAGGACATCCACCTCACCCGCGAGTGGATCCTGCGGAACTCGCCGATCCCCGTCGGCACGGTGCCCATCTACGAGGCGCTCGAGAAGGTCAAGGGTGATCCCACCGCCCTGACCTGGGAGATCTACCGCGACACGGTGATCGAGCAGTGCGAGCAGGGCGTCGACTACATGACCGTCCATGCGGGCGTGCTGCTCCGGTACGTCCCGCTGACCGCGGGGCGCGTGACGGGCATCGTCTCGCGCGGCGGGTCGAT
>NZ_DASUIR010000114.1:0-30454 GCF_036279715.1 Cellulomonas sp.
CGGAGCGGCACGAGCTCGCTCGGGCGCCGAGGAGCGGATGCTGGAGAGAACGTCACAGGCGACATGCGCCTACTGTGCACCCGTCGCGGCACCTGTCGCTCGGGCGAACACGAGGCGTCGCTGCACCCGGTAGCTGACGACGAACAGTGTCGCCTCCGTGAGCACCTTCGCGGCGAGCAGCGGCGGCCCGGTGTTCGTCAGCAGCGAGAGCAGGCCGTAGCTCGCGGCGAGCGGAGCGCACGTACGCCGCCCGCGTGCTCGCGCTGTGGCCGCCCTGCGAGCGGACCCAGCTCAGTCCTGCTCGCCACCGCCCGCGGCAGGACCGGCCTCGCGCGCGGCCCGCTCGCTGTCCGCACGGATCACGACGCGTCGGATCTTCCCGGAGATGGTCGTCGGCATCGTCTCGACGAACTCGATGACGCGCGGGTACTTGTACGGCGCCGTGCGGTGCTTGACGAAGCTCTGGATGTCCTTCTTGAGCGCGTCGGTGGGCTCGTACCCCGCCGCCAGGATGATCGTCGCCTTCACGACGGTGCCGCGGACCTCGTCGGGCGCGGCGGTGATCGCGCACTCGACCACGGCGGGGTGGGCCATGACGACGCTCTCGACCTCGAACGGGCCGACCCGGTAGCCGGACGTCTTGATCATGTCGTCCGTGCGCCCGACGTACCAGAAGTAGCCGTCCTCGTCCTTCCGGGCCAGGTCGCGGGTGTGGTACCAGCCGTCGTGCCAGACGGACCGCGTCGTGGCCGGGTCGCCGGCGTACCCCGCGAACAGCCCGATCGGCCGGGTGCCCTCGGGAACCCGGATGCAGATCTCGCCGTCCTCGCCCGGCGCGGCCTCGGTGCCGTCCTCGGTGAGCAGCCCGACGTCGTACCCGGCCGACGGCTTGCCCATCGACCCGGCCTTGGTGGCCTGCCAGTAGTTGGTGACGACGGCGAGGGTCATCTCGGTCTGTCCGTAGCCCTCCTTGAGCTCCAGGCCGGTGAGCTCCTTGAACGTCTCGAAGACCACCGGGTTCATGGCCTCGCCCGCGATCGTGCAGTGCTGGAGCGCCGAGAGGTCGTACCGGGACAGGTCGTGGGTGATGAGGAACCGGTACACCGTGGGCGCCGCGCAGAACGTCGTGACCCGGGCGTCCTGGAGGTGCTCGAGCAGGCGCACCGCGTCGAACCGGTCGAAGTCGTAGACGTCGACGCAGGTCTCCATCAGCCACTGCCCGTAGAGCTTGCCCCACACCGACTTCGCCCAGCCGGTCTCCGACAGGGTCAGGTGCAGGCCCTCGGGGTCGACGCGCTGCCAGTACTTGGCCGTCGCGATGTGCGCGATGGGGTAGGAGAAGTCGTGGACGACCATCTTCGGCTGCGCGGTCGTGCCTGACGTGAAGTAGAGCAGCATCGGGTCGTCGACCGCGGGCAGGTCTGCGGCCGCAGGGCGGACGAACGGCGCGGCGTCGGCCAGGCCCTGGTCGAAGTCCGCCCAGCCGTCCCGCGTCCCCCGGACACCTATCTTCACGAGCGTCCGGCCGAGCTCGGCCTCGGCCTGCTCGACCTCGTGGGCGACCTGCCCCTCGAGCGTGCACACGACCGCGGTGATGTCGGCCTCGGACAACCGGAACACGAGGTCGTACGCCATGAGCTGGTTCGTGGCCGGGACCACCACGGCACCGATCTTGTGCAGGCCGGTGATGGCCCACCAGAACTGGGCGTGCCGCTTGAGGATGAGCAGGACGCGGTCGCCCTTGCGCACGCCCTGGGACAGGAAGTACGACGCCGCCTGGTCGCTGAGCCGCTGGATCTCCCCGAACGTGTAGGTGCGCTGCTCGCCCTCGTCGTTGCACCACCGCAGCGCTCGACGGTCCGGCGTCAGGGCGCCGAGCCGGTCGACGACGTCGTAGCCGAAGTTGAAGCCGGGCGGGCAGCGCAGCGCGAACGACCGGGGGTTGCCGGCCTCGTCGAGGTCCTCGGTGAGGTACTGCGCGTGCAGGTCAGCCAGGTCAGCCATCGTCACTCGTCCTTCTCCGTCTGCTCGCCGCCTCGGGGCAGTCCGGGGGCCGGATGTGGACGCTACTCGCTCGTCCGCACCGAACCACAGGACTGTCGTCACGTCTCGGGCGTCACGCCTCGCGGGGCGGCGGGCACACCGTCGACGGGCACGCGGAGCGACGCGCGCAACCCGCCCAGCGCCGACTCCGTCAGAGCCACGTCACCGCCCTGCTCCCGGGCGACCTCGCGGGCGATCGCGAGCCCGAGACCGCTGCCCCCGGCGTCCCGCTCCCGCGCCTCGTCGAGCCGCACGAAGCGCTCGAACACCCGCTCGCGGTCCGGCTCGGGCACGCCGCGACCGTCGTCCTCGACGGTCACCGAGCCGTCGTCGACGGTCACCAGGACGCGGCTCGACGCGTGCCGCAGCGCGTTGTCGACGAGGTTGCGCACGACCCGTCCGACGGAGGCCGCCTCGCCGAGTGCACTGCCGGAGCCCACGACCTCGACGCCGATCCCGTCGACCGGCCGCGCGTCCGCGAGCGCGTCGTGCGCCAGGTGTCCCAGGTCGATCGCGGTGCGCACGACCGGCGCCGACCCGACGCGCGCGAGGAGCAGCAGGTCGTCCACGAGCGCCTGCATCCGCAGGACCTCGCCCTCGAGGTCCGCGGCCAGCTCGGCTGTGCTGTACGCGTCGGGGTGGGCCCGGGCGACGTCGATGCTGGCGCGCACGGCGGCCAGCGGCGACCGCAGCTCGTGCGCCGCGTCGGCCGTGAAGGTGCGCTGGCGGGCGGCGGCGCCCTCGAGCCTGTCGAGCATCTCGTTGAGCGTCCGCGCCAGCGCGCCGAGCTCGTCGTCGGCCTCCCGGACCGGGAGCGAGCCCGGACCGCCGGAGCGCGCGACCTGCGCCGCGGCCCGGCGCATCTGCTCCACCGGCAGGAGCGCTCGACCGAGCACCAGCCAGATGACCCACGCGAGCAGCGCCGTCAGCAGGGGGACGACCACGACGAGCGAGACGCTGAGGGCACCCAGGAGTCCCCGCACCTCGGCGAGCGGCACGGTCGCCACGACGGTCACCGGGGCGCCGCGGTAGGTGGTCGCGCGCACGGCGACCCGCGCTGCGTCGTCGTAGGTCGTGGTGGCCGTGGTGACCAGCACCCCGTCGCCGGCGGTCGACCGCAGCGCGGCCAGGTCGGTCGGCACGAGGACGGGCAGGGTGCGGCTCGCGTTGGGTGACGACGCGATGACCAGGCCGGACGCGTCGAGCAGCTGGGCGATCTCCCTCGGCTCGGCGACCGGCAGGGCTGCGGGCAGGCGGTCGTCGGCGGCCAGCGCGGCGATCGTCACGGCCCGGTCCCGGGCGATGCCGTCGAGGGCAGCCACCCGGCTGCGCGACAGGACTGTCGTGAGCGCGACGGCACCGACCGCGAGGGTCACGCACAGCAGCGTCGCCGTCAGCACGGTCAGCCGCAGCCGTAGCGACCAGCCGCGCCACCCCCGGATGCGCTGCGTGCCGTTCCGCGGCGTGGACCCCTCGCCCGACGGCACGCTCGTCAGCCCGCCACGCGGTAGCCGGCGCCGCGGACGGTCGTGACCGCATCCCGGCCGAGCTTGCGCCGCAGGTAGCCGACGTAGACCTCCACCACGTTGAGGTCCTCCCCCGATCCGTCCCAGACGTGGTCGCGGAGCTCGACCTTGCCGACGACCCGGTCGCTGTGGCGCATGAGGTACTCGAGGAGCGCGAGCTCCCGGGTCGTGAGGTCCACGGGCGAGCCCGCCTGCGTGACCGTCCGGGTGGCGGGGTCGAGCACGATGTCGCCCGCGGTCAGCACCGCGGGGCGGGCGCCGGCCGGCCGCCGCACGAGGGCCCGCAGCCGCGCGACGAGGACGACGAACGAGAACGGCTTGGTCAGGTAGTCGTCGGCGCCGACATCGAGACCGTCGGCGACGTCGTGCTCGCCGTCCTTCGCGCTGAGCAGGAGAACGGGCGTCCAGATGCCGCGCTCGCGCAGCGCTGCGACGACGTCGTACCCGTTGCGGCGCGGCAGCATGATGTCCAGGACGATCGCGTCGTACTCGGTGTCCGTCGCGAGCAGGAGCCCGCTCTCGCCGTCGTGGGCGACGTCGACCGCGAAGCCCTCGGCCGCCAGCCCCCGCTCGAGGGCGCGGGTCAGCCCCCGCTCGTCGTCGACCACCAAGACCCGCACGCCTGCAGCATCCCACTGCGGACCGCCGGGGTGGCGTCGGCGGGCGGCCACGGCTCTCAGCGTGCTCTCAGGGGCCCTGTCGCACAGTGGTCTCATGACCGAGACAGCCACACCTCGTCGAACCTTCAGCCTGCGTTCCCGGTGGAGCGTCCCCGTCGCCGTCGCGGCGCTCGTCGCAGGAGCGTTCATCGCGCCGCCGCTGATCGCGTCGGCGGGTGACCACGGGCTCCCGCCCGTGACCCCGGAGGCGCTGCTCGCGCAGGTCGCGGCCGCACAGCCGACGGCCCTGTCCGGCACGGTCGTCTACACGGCCCGGCTCGGTCTGCCCGAGATCCCCTTCGCATCGGCCGGCGGAGCGGACCCGATCGTCCTGCTCGGCGGCAGCTCGACGATGCGGGTCTGGTCGGACGGCGCGGAGAAGTCACGGGTCGCTCTGCTCGGCGCGACGTCGGAGTACTCGGTCGTGCGGGACGGCGCCCAGGCGTGGACGTACTCGAGCGCCGACGACGCCGTCGTCCACTACGCGCTCAGCGCCGCCGACGCGGCCCGCTACGACAAGCTCTCGGGCGACCTGCGCGCCACGACCGAGTCCCCGACCGCGGGCGCCCTCCCCACGCCGGAGGACGCCGCGCGCGCAGCCCTCGCGCACGCCGACAAGACCTCGGTCGTGACCCTCGACGCGCAGACGACCGTCGCCGGACGCGACGCGTACCAGCTCGTCGTGACACCGCGGAGCGAGAACACGCTGGTCGCGAAGATCGTCGTGGCCATCGACGCCGTGACCTCGACCCCCCTGCGCGTGCAGGCGTGGAGCACGCAGGACACGAAGGCGCCCGCCCTCGAGCTCGGCTTCACGGACGTGCGGTTCGCGACGCCCGACGCCGCCGTGCTGGCCTTCTCGGCCCCGGCCGGCGCCACGGTCAAGGACGTCGTCGTGCCGTTGCCCGACGAGTCCGCGATGGCCGGTACCGCTGCCAAGCCGACCCCGGGGGCGCTCCCCGACGGGGTCTCCGTCACCGGCACCGGCTGGGCGACCGTCGTCACGCTGGCCCATGTGGACGTCGCATCGCTCGTCGCGGGCGACCCGGCGGCCCTCACCGGCGCGCTCGGGACGAAACCCACGATCGGCTCGGAGAGCGCGCAGGGGCTCATCCAGGAGTTCGGTCCCAGCGACGGCAAGGGGCCCGGTGACAAGTTCAAGCTCGACACGTCAGCCCTGTACCAGCAGCTCACGACGCAGGTCCCCGAGGGGCGCCTGCTCAGCTCGGCGCTCCTGAGCGTGCTTGTCACCACCGACGGCCGGGTGCTCGTCGGCGCAGTTCCGGCCGAGACGCTGCGCGGGATGGCGTGACCTCGACGCTGCCGGACGCCATGCTGGCTGGTGTGGCTCCCGACGACACGACGACGGACGACGACGACCTGACCGCCGACGAGGCGTCGGCGTTCGCCGTGCGGAGCCACGGCCTCACCAAGCGGTTCGGCTCGGGGCAGGTCGCCGTCGACGGGATCGGACTGCAGGTGCTGCGGGGCTCCGTGTACGGCTTCATCGGACCGAACGGTTCGGGCAAGACGACGACGATCCGGATGCTGCTCGGGCTCGTCCGCCCGACGGCGGGCCGCTCCTGGCTGCTCGGCCAACCGATGCCGCAGGCGGGTGGATCGGTGCTGCCGAGGGTCGGGGTCCTCGTCGAGGGGCCGGCTTTCCAGCCGTACCTCAGCGGTCGCGCCAACCTGGCGCGCCTCGACGCGTGCGACGCGACAGCCGACCCGCGCACGTCCCGCCGCCGCTGCGACGACGCCCTCGAACGCGTCGGGCTGGCTGCGGCCGCGACCAAGCGGTACCGGCAGTACTCCCTCGGCATGAAGCAACGCCTCGGCCTGGCGGCTGCGCTGCTGCGACCGCGCGAGCTGCTCGTGCTGGACGAGCCGACCAACGGGCTCGACCCGCAGGGGACCCGCGAGGTGCGGGTCCTGATCCGCGAGCTGGCCGACGCCGGGACGACGGTCCTGGTCTCCTCGCACCTGCTCAGCGAGATCGAGCAGGTGTGCTCGCACATCGGGATCATGGGACGCGGCCGGCTCCTGCTCCAGGGCGACCGCAGCGTCCTGACCGCGCGCGGCGCTGCGCACCTCGTCGTGACGACCACGCTCGGGCACGTGACCACCGCGGCCGAGGTGCTCGCCGCCGCGCAGATCACCGAGGTGAGCGTGGACGGCATGACGCTCACCGGTCTGCTCGCGGACGTCGCCCCGGAGCGCGTCGCGGCGGCGCTCGTCCATGCCGGTGTCGACCTGCTCGGCCTCGAGGTCCGCCGACCGAGCCTCGAGCAGCTCTTCGTCGCACTCACCGGGGAGGGCTTTGATGTCGCGCGCTGAGGATGTCGCCGCGGGCGTCGTGCCGACAGCGACCCCTGCCGATGCGAGCCCGCGACGGGGGGCGTGGGGGCGGCTGCTGCGCAGCGAGCTCCGGCTCGTCTTCGGGCGGCGCCGCAACATCGCCCTGCTCGTGGGCCTGTCCGCTGTCCCGCTGCTGCTCGGCACGGTCCTGTTCATCACGCAGGACACGGCGCTCGGCGGTCAGGGACCCGGCTTCATCGGGAAGGTGACCGGCAACGGGCTCTTCCTCGTGGTCGCGGCCCTGTTCATGTGCCTGCCGTTCCTCCTGCCGCTCACGACCGGGATCGCGTCCGGTGATGCGATCGCGGGCGAGGCGCAGGCCGGGACGCTCCGGTACCTGCTGGCCGTGCCTGTCTCGCGCACCCGGCTCCTCGCGGTCAAGGCGCTGGCTGCCGGCATGTTCGTGGCCGCGGCGGTCATGGCGATCGCCGTCATGGCGCTCGTCGTCGGCGGGGTGTACTTCGGCCTGCGGGACGTCACGCTGCTCTCCGGCTCGACCGTCCCGATGGGCGACGGCATGCTGCGGATGGCCGGCGTCGCCGTCTACGTCGCGTTGTCCCTGACGGGTCTGGTCGCCGTGGGGCTCTTCCTGTCGACCCTCACCGAGGTCCCCGTCGGCGCGATGGCCGCGACGGTCGTCGTCGCGATCGTCTCCGCGGTGCTCGACACGCTCCCCCAGCTCGCCGCGATCCACCCCGCCCTGCTGACGCACCACTGGCTGGACTTCGCCGAGTTCCTGCGGATCCAGGTCGACTGGGGCGTGCTCGGTCGCGGGTTGGGCGTCCAGGCCGCGTGGGTCGCGATCTTCGGGGCTCTCGCGTGGAGCCGGTTCACCACGGCCGACGTCACGTCCTGACGTCGGAACGCGTCGCGACACAGAATTCCGCTGGGACGAGCCGCTTCCGGTGCGGACAATGGCCGTGTGACCAGTGGACCGCTCGACGACACGACGGTGCGGCCGGTCTCGCCCGGCACTGAGCCGAGCAGCTCGAGCGTGAGGGTCGACAGGCCCTCGTGGCGGCGCGACGCTGCGCTCTTCCTCACGAGTCAGACGGTCTCCCTGTTCGGCTCGATGCTCGTGCAGTACGCGATCATGTGGCACCTGACCCTGCAGACGAAGTCGGGTTCGGTGATGGCCCTCGCAGCCGTCTTCGGGTTCCTCCCGCAGGCTGTCGTGTCGGTCTTCGGCGGGGTGTGGGCCGACCGGATGAACCGCAAGGTCTTGATCATCGGCGCCGATGCCATGATCGCGACGGCCACGCTGGCCCTCGCGCTGCTCATGCTCGGCGGGGCCGACGCGCTGTGGCTCATCTACGCGGCGCTGGTGATCCGGTCGGTGGGCGCCGGCGTCCAGATGCCGGCGGTCGGTGCGCTCCTTCCGCAGATCGTGCCCGCCGACAAGCTCATGCGGGTCAACGGCATCAACGGCACGATCCAGTCCGCCATGATGCTCGTCGCACCGGCGGCGGCTGCGGCCGTCTACGCGAGCTCCTCGATCGTCGCGGTCTTCTTCGTCGACGTCGTCACGGCGGTGATCGGTATCGGGTTGCTCAGCGCGCTCGCCGTCCCGCGGCTCGTGCGCCCCGAGCTCACGGGTGACGCGGGCGTCGGGTACCTCGACGACCTGCTCGGTGGCGTGCGCTACGCCGCGTCGCACACGTTCGTGCGGTGGCTGCTCGCGCTCTACGCGGTGGTGTTCGTGCTCATCGTCGCGCCTTCGTACCTGACACCTCTGATGATCGTGCGGACCTTCGGCCCCGAGGTCTGGAAGCTCACCGTCAACGAGGTCGCCTTCAGCGTCGGCATGGTCCTCGGGGGCGCGCTGCTCGCGACCTGGGGCGGGCTGAAGAACCGCGTCACGATGATCGTCGCGTCGACGCTGGTGTTCGGCGCGCTCTCGGTCGGCCTCGGGCTCTCGACGCACCTCGTCGTCTTCTTCGGCTTCATGTTCCTCGTCGGCCTGGCCGTGCCGTTCTTCTCGACGACATCGATGACGGTGCTGCAGGAGACGGTCGAGCCCGAGATGCAGGGCCGGGTGTTCGGGTTCGTCGGCATCGTCATGGCCCTCGCCATGCCGGTGGGAATGGCCGTCTTCGGCCCGCTCGCCGACCGGTTCACGGTCGAGTCGGTGCTGGTCACCTCGGGCGTGGTCACGTTCCTCGTGGTCGGCGGCGCCGTCGGCCTGCCGCCGGGGCGCCGTGCGATGCATGCCGCCCGCTCGCACGCACCTGCGTGAACCTCCGCGGCCCGGGTCGGGAGCGGCCGGGGCGTGCCGGGCTGTTGTTCTCTGGCGCGGCAGGCCCGGACGGCGGAAGACTCGATCGATGGACGTCGTGCTGCGCATCGTGGTCGGTCTGCTGCTCCTCGCGCACGGTCTCGTGCACCTCCTCTACTTCGTGACCTCCCCGGACGACCCGAAGTTCCCGTTCACGATCACAAGCTCCTGGCTCGTGCCGGAGCCCGCGCGACGTCCGGTGGCAACCGTCCTCGTCGCCGTGACGATCGTCGCGTTCGCCCTGCTCGGGCTCACCGTCTGGGGGGTGCCAGGGCTGCTGGCGATCTGGCCGTTGCTCGCGGTCGTCGGGTCGGTGGCCTCGCTCGCGGTGCTGATCGCGTTCTGGGACGCCCAGCTGCTCCTCGGGGTCGCGATCGACGTCGCGGCGATCGTCATCGCGGTCGCGCGTCCTGGGTGGACGTCCTGGATCAGCGGACGCTGACGGGCGCTGCCTGATCGGCTCCCTGTCCATGCCCGGCTGCGGCTGCGGCCGCGGGCTTCGAGGAGCATGGTGGAGCTGTAGGTGAGGGAAAGGTCACTGCCATGATCGTCTTCGCCGATCGTTTCGACGCCGGCCGACAGCTGGCGAAGAGGCTGCAGCACCTGCGGGGTCAGGACGCGGTCGTCCTGGGTCTGCCGCGAGGCGGCGTCCCCGTGGCCTTCGAGGTGGCGCAGGCGCTCGACCTGCCGCTCGACGTCATCGTGGTCCGCAAGCTCGGGGTCCCGTACCAGCCGGAGCTGGCCATGGGGGCCATTGGTGAGGGTGGCGCGCGCGTCCTCGACTCGCGGGTGCTCGCGGCGACCCGGGTCACCGCCGAGGAGCTGGCCACGATCGAGAGTCGCGAGCGGGCCGAGCTCGAGGCCCGCGTCGTCCGGCTGCGACGAGGTCGAGACCCGGTCGACCTGGCCGGGCGCATCGCGGTCATCGTCGACGACGGCATCGCGACCGGCTCGACGGCGCGGGCCGCCTGCGCGGTAGCGCGCCACCTCGGCGCCGCCCGCGTCGTCGTGGCCGTACCGGTCGCACCGGTCGAGGCCGTCCGGGGTCTGCCCGAGGCCGACGAGCTCGTGTGCGTCTCGACGCCGCCGGGGTTCATGGCGGTCGGGTACCACTACCGCGACTTCTCCCCCACGAGCGACGAGGAGGTCATCGTCCTGCTCGACACCGCGGGGCGACGCCTCCAGGGCGTGCCGACCGCCGACGACGCCCCGGACTGTGACGTCGACGTCTCGATCCCCGTCGGCACCATCTCCCTCGAGGGTCATCTGCACCTGCCCGAGCCCGTGACCGGCGTCGTGGTGTTCGCCCACGGGAGCGGCAGCAGCCGCCACAGCCCGCGCAACAGGTTCGTCGCCTCGGTGCTGCAGCGCGCCGGTCTCGGCACCCTGCTCCTCGACCTGCTCAGCCCCGAGGAGGAGCTGGCCCGCGCCAACGTCTTCGACATCGAGCTGCTCGCGCAACGGCTGACCGCAGCGACCAGCTGGCTCGGTGCCCGGCCGGACAGCACGTCCGCACGCGTCGGCTACTTCGGCGCGAGCACGGGAGCCGGCGCGGCGCTGTGGGCTGCGGCCGAGCCTGGCTCCCAGGTCGCGGCGGTCGTGTCACGCGGCGGTCGCCCGGACCTCGCCGGCCCACGCCTCGCGGACGTCCGGGCGCCGACCCTGCTCATCGTCGGCGGCGCGGACGAGATGGTGCTCGAGCTCAACCGGCGGGCCCAGGCCCGGCTGCGCTGCCCGAGCGAGCTGGCCGTCGTCGAGGGCGCGACACACCTGTTCGAGGAACCCGGCACGCTCGCGGAGGCGGCCCTCCTCGCGCGCGACTGGTTCACCCGTCACCTGCTGCCTGCCAAGCCGGCGCGCGCCGCGGGAGCGACCCCATGAGCCCCTCGCGACACGGCATGAGCGGCGCCGACGCGGCAGCACAGGTGCGGTCGCTGGCTCGGCCTCTGCGGAGCGTCGCCGATCTCGACCCCCTCGTCGACCAGGTGGGCGCGGCCCGGTTCGTGTGCCTCGGGGAGGCGTCGCACGGCACGCACGAGTTCTACCGCTGGCGGGCCCTGCTCAGCCGTCGCCTCATCGCCGAACGCGGGTTCACCTGGATCGGGGTCGAGGGCGACTGGCCCGACTGCTGGCGGATCAACCGGTGGGTGCGGGGCCTCGACGAGCAGGACCTCGATGTCGACGGGCTCCTGGCTCGCTTCGCCCGGTGGCCGACGTGGATGTGGGCGAACCGGGACGTCGCCGAGTTCCTCGACTGGCTGCACCGGAGGAACCTCGCGCTGCCCCCGGCTGAGCGGGTCGGCTTCTACGGCCTCGACGTGTACTCGCTGTGGGACTCGCTGCGCGAGATCATCGCGTGGCTCGAAGCGAACGCCCCGGACGCCGTGCCGACCGCGCACCGCGCGTGGCAGTGCTTCACGCCGTACCGCGAGGACCCGCACGAGTACGCCTGGAGCACCCGGCTGGTGCCGCTGTCTTGCGAACCGGACGTCGTCGCCCTGCTCGCCGAGGTGCGCGGCCGGATGGGCGCGCGGGCCCAGGACGACGAAGGTGCGTTCGACACCGCACAGAACGCCGAGGTCGCCGCCGACGCCGAGCACTACTACCGGATCATGGTGCGCGGCGACCGTGAGTCGTGGAACGTCCGCGACCGCCACATGGCTGCCACGATCGACCGCATCTCCGAGCACCTCGGGCCGCGGTCGAAGGGTCTGGTCTGGGAGCACAACACCCACGTCGGCGACGCGCGGGCCACCGACATGGCCCGCGGCGGGCTCGTCAACGTCGGCCAGCTCGTGCGCGAGCGGCACGATGACGACGGTGTCGCGCTCGTCGGGTTCGCGTCGCACCGTGGGTCGGTGCTCGCCGCCGCGGCGTGGGGCTCGCCGGAGCGGTCGATGCTGGTGCCCGAGGCGCGGGCCGGCAGCCACGAGGACCTGCTCCATCAGGCACTGGGTCGCCCCGCGGTCCTGCCGTTCGGCGCGGACCGGTCGGGCCCGTGGCTCTCGGCCTGGCTGGGACACCGCGCGATCGGCGTCGTCTACCAGCCCGCGCGCGAGGCGGGGAACTACGTGCCGACCCGGATGGGCGAGCGGTATGACGCGCTGATCTGGTTCGAGCAGACCAGCGCCCTCGCGCCGCTCCACCACGAGGCCCGTCCCGTCGAGCCCGAGCTCGAGACCGAGCCGAGCGGCTTCTAGGCACCCGCCCGGCACTACGGTGGCCCCATGCGGCTCGGGGTGCTGGACGTCGGCTCGAACACGGTCAACCTGCTGGTCGTGGACGCCCATCGCGGCGCCCGGCCGGTTCCGCAGTCGTCGCACAAGTCGGTCCTGCGGCTCATGCGGTACCTCGAGCCGTCCGGGCAGATCAGCCCCGAGGGTGTTCGCGCGGTCGTCGACGCGGTGGGTGCTGGCGCCAAGCAGGCGGCCGACGCGGGTATCGACGAGATGCTCGCGTTCGCCACGTCGGCACTCCGCGAGGCGCCGAACGGTCCCGCGGTGCTCGACCTGGTCGCAGCCGAGACCGGCGTGCAGCTCCAGGTCCTCACGGGTGAGGACGAAGCCCGGATCACCTTCCTCGCCGTGCGCCGCTGGTACGGGTGGTCCGCCGGGGACATGCTGCTCTTCGACATCGGAGGCGGCTCGCTCGAGATCGCCGCGGGCGGCAGCGAGAACCCCGACGTGGCGGTCTCCCTGCCGCTGGGCGCCGGGCGCACGACGATCGGGTTCCTGCCCGACGACCCGCCGACCGCCCAGCAGACGGCAGCGCTGCGCGAGCATGCGGCGGGGCTGCTCACCACGACGGCGCGGCTCTTCGCCGACCGACCCAAGCCCGCACACGTCGTCGGGTCGTCGAAGACCGTGCGTTCGCTGGCCCGCCTGGCCGGTTCGCTCGCCGACGGGGTCGGTCCGCAGGACCGCCTCCTGCTGCGCAGGTCGGCGCTCGACGACTGGGTGCCCCGGCTGGCCAAGATCCCGGCCGACTCCCGGCCGGCGCTCCCCGGGATCACCGTGGACCGGACGTTCCAGATCGTGGCCGGCGGGATCGTGCTGTCCGAGACGATGCGTGCCTTCAAGGTCGCCGAGCTGGAGGTCTCCCCCTGGGCGCTGCGCGAGGGGCTGATCCTGCTGTACCTGGACCGCCTGGGCTGAACCCGTCGGCATCGGCCGGCGAGCCCGTGTTCGCCTCGACGCGGCTGGGCGAGGAAGATGCGCTCGTGACCACCATCGACACCACCGAGCCCGTCCGCCGCCTGCGGTGCGCCCTGTTCGTCGACTTCGACAACGTCTACATCGGGCTGCGGCGCCTCGACCCGGCCGCCGCCGAGGCGTTCGCGGAGTCCCCGGGGCACTGGCTCACGGCGCTCGAGACGGGCAGCGACGTCGACGGGGAGTTCTCGCGGCGGTTCCTCGTACGCGCCTGCTACCTCAACCCCTCGGTCTTCTCGCAGTTCCGGCCGAACTTCACGCGTGCGGGCTTCAGCGTCGTCGACTGCCCCTCGCTGACACAGCAGGGCAAGAGCAGCGCCGACATCAACCTCGTCCTGGACGCCGTGGACGCCCTCGCGGCGGAGACCAGGTACGACGAGTTCGTCATCCTCTCCGCGGACGCCGACTTCACGCCCCTGGCGATCCGGTGCCGCGCGGCCGACCGCCGGGTCACGATCATCACGGCAAGCCCCGCAGCGAGCGCCTACCGCGCGGTGGCGGACACCGTCGTCACGGCCGACGAGCTCGCGGAGCTCGTCAAGAACCCCGAGGCCCTCGTGCTCGGCGAGCCCGTCGTGCTCGTCGGGCCCGTCGCTGTGGACCTGCCGGAGGAGACGGAGGAGACCGACGAGCCCGTCGCGGCCGCGACGGGACGCCGGCGCACCGCGAGCCGGCAGTCGGGGCCCGCGCAGACCACGAGGGTGTCCACCACGCCTCCGACGACGACGCCGGCGCGCAGGGCCGTGCTCCGCCTCGTGAGCGCAGCGGACCGACCTCTCACGGGCGGGGTCGTCGCCCAAGCCGCCCAGAAGGCTGACCCGTCCGTGCTCACGTCCGCCTGGCACGGCGCGGGCAGCTTCTTCCCGTGGCTCGCCCAGGTGGTTCCCGAGCTCGGTGCCGCGTCGCGCCCGGCCCCCGGGTTCGTGTGGGACCCCCAGCGGTTCAGTGAAGCCGACCTGCCGACGGCGGGCGGCGTCAACCTGCCTCCGCTGCAGCGCCAGGTGGTCGACGTCACGGACATCCCCAACCTGCCGACCGACCGGTACCGGGTCCTGCTCACCGCCCTGGCCGACGACGCCGGCTCGAACCCGTTCGACCGGGCGGAGACCGCCCGGCGGGTGCGGGACGCCTGCCAGGCGGCGGGCCAGGCCATCGGTCGAGCGTCGGTGAACAACGTGATCTCGGGGGTGCTGTACTCCGGGCTCGACCTGACGACGAAGCCCAGCGCGAAGAAGCTGGCCGAGACGTGGGCGGACAACGTCGTGGGGCTGTGCCGCGGTGGCCGCATGGACCTCAGCCCGCAGGACGTCGCGGCGATCCGCGCGTGGGTCGGCGGCGGTCTGCTCGAGGGCTGAGGCCGGGCGCCGCCCGCTACGCGTCCGCGACTGCCCGGAGCTCACCCGCGACGGCCTCGGCAACCGCATCCGACTCGGGCACCACGTCGGGGTCCACGATGACGCTGACCGTGAGCCGCCCCGCGTAGGACAGCGCCGCGAACGCGACCCCGACGTTGCCGGCGGTGATGGTGACCGGGATGATGCGCAGCACCCGCGCACCGGCGAAGGTCAGCGGAGCGGTGGGCCCGGGCATGTTGGTGAGGAACGAGTTGACCAGGCGTTGCCGGTCGACGAACCACCGGAAGAGACGGGCTGCGGCCAGGAGTCGGAACACCGGCCCGACAAGGGCCGCAGACGCCCCGCGTGCCTGCGTCTTCTGCGCGCGCGTCAGCTCCGCGACGCGTGCCAGCCGCGCCGGCACTGATCCGTGCACGGGTGCCCGGACCGGCATCACCCCGACCTGGTTGCCCAGGTCGTGGCTCGTCGTCGAGGCACGGGCCGAGACGGGTACGGAGACGACGAGCTCCGTGACCTCCTCACCGCGACCGCGCAGGGTACGGGCCATCGCTCCGGTCACAGCCACGAGCAGGACGTCGTTGACGGTCGCGCCGTAGCGTCGACCCGCGGCGCGGACCGGGGCGAGGTCGACCTCCACGGTCGCGACCCGCCGGCGCGGACCGGTCGACGCGTTGAGCGAGCAGCGGGGCGCGCGCCGACCGCCGCCGCGACCCAGCTCGACGCGACCGCGATGGATCCGCGCCACGGCACGCAGTGCTCCGCGCAGCATGCTCCACCGCTCAGCAGCGCTGTCGGCAAGCAGGTCCCCGGCACGCGGAGCCGGGCGCGCGGCCCGCACGCGCCCGGAGGCCTGGGGCGCAGACGACACCGACGCGTCGCCATCCACCAGACGAGCGAGCACCGCGAGACCGCCGATCCCGTCGGCGAGCACGTGGTGCAGCACCACGACGAGACCGATCTGCTCGTCAGCGAGCCCGGTGACGACAACAGCCCGCCACAGCGCGCGCGAACGCGGCAGGGGACGCGTGACCGCGTCGACCGCGGCCGACAGCAGCGCGCTCTCGTCGCCCGGGCTCGCGCAGCGCACTGTCGAGACGTGCGCCTCGATGTCGAAGTCCGCGTCGTCGACCCAGTACGGCCGGCCCAGTCCCCACGGTGGCGTCACAAGACGTTGGCGCAGGCGAGCGACTCCGCCGATCCGCTGCGCGAGCACCGCCGCCACGTCGGCGCCGGAGCCCTCGGCGAGGAGCAGCACCGCCCCGACGTTCATCGGCACAGGTCCGACGTCGGTCGCCAGCTCCACCAGGTCGCCCGGACTGATCCGCTGGATCGCGCCGCGATCGGCCCGAGGAGGGCGCCCTGCGACCTCGGGGGTCCGCGGGCGAGCAGTCGGCATGTCGACGATGGTAGGCGCGCAGCCTCCGGGCTCGTGGGCGAGCCGGTGGGTCAGGGTGCAAGGAGTGCGGCGAGCTCGTCGGGGTCCGTCGTCGGGCGGTCGCACACGAAGCCGCGGCACACGTACGCCGTCGGGCGCCCGTCGACCAACGGGCGGTCCTGCAGGAGGCCGACGCGAGCCGAGCGGTCGGATGCCACGGCGGGGCCCGTCGCGAGAACCGCGCCCGGGGCCGTCGTGAGCACCGCGACCCGGCGCAGCGCGTCGGTCCCCACATCGCCTGCCGGCCCGACGACGGCGACCTCGCGCGGGCCGTCGAGCACGGCCTCGGCGACGGCGAGCGCCCAGCCCGCCGCCCGCGGGTACCGCTCGGCCAGCGCGAGGGGTTCGACGAGGACCCGCTCGGCGGCCTCCCGGTGGCGGTGCGAGCCGGTGAGCGCTGCGAAGGTGAGAAGCGCCCCGGCCGCAGCTGCCTGCCCGGACGGCGTCGGACCGTCCGCGGGGTCGTGCGGCCGCCGGATCCGTGCCAGCACCGGGTCCGTCTCGTCGTCCGCCGTGTCGAAGCAGCCGCCCGCACCGTCGCCGAACCGTCCGAGCACCTCCTCCAGGAGCTCACCTGCGTGCTCGACCCATCGCGGGTCTCCCGTCGCCCGGTAGAGCGCGAGGGCTCCTTCGGCGACGTCGGCGTAGTCCTCGAGCACCCCGGGCGCGCTGCCGACGACCCCGTCTCGCGACGTGCGCGCGAGGCGGAGCACCGGGCCGTCCCGACGCGCGTGGACGTCGAGCAGCAGGTCAGCGGCCCCGGCTGCGGCGCCGATCCAGTCGGGCCGCCCGAACAGGTCGCCGGCGTCGGCCAGCGCTGCGACGGCGAGCCCGTTCCATGCCGCGACGACCTTGTCGTCCCGCGCGGGCCGCGGACGCGACGCGCGGGCCTCGAACAGCCGCGTCCGGACCGATGCGTAGCGACCGGCCTCCTCGGGCGGCGGGTCGGCACGCAGCTGCAGCACGGACGCCCCCTGCTCGAACGTCCCCAGCTCGGTGACGCCCCACACCGCGGCCGCCCAGGCCCCGTCGTCGGGCCCCAGGACCTCGACCAGCTCGCGCGGCGTCCACACCGAGAAGGCCCCCTCCCGCGAGCCGCCGTCAGGTCCCGGGGAGTCGGCATCGAGGGCCGACGCGAACCCACCCTCGTCCGTGCGCAGCTCGCGCAGCAGCCATCCGGCCGTCTCCTCGACGACCCGGTGCGCGAGCGGTGACCCGGTCGCCCGCCACCAGTGCGCGTACACGCGCAGGAGCAGCGCGTTGTCGTAGAGCATCTTCTCGAAGTGCGGGACGACCCACGCGGCGTCCACGGAGTACCGCGCGAAACCACCCCCGAGCTGGTCGTACATCCCGCCGCGGGCCATCGCGTCGAGCGTTCCGGCCGCCATCGCCCTGGCCAGCGGTGCACCGGGTCTCGTGGGGTCGACGCCGTGGCGGAGCAGCCACTCGAGGAGCATGGACGGCGGGAACTTCGGCGCTCCGCCGAACCCGCCCCGCGCTGCGTCGAACGTGCCGGCGAGGACCTCGAGCGCTCGGGCCGGGGCGGACGGGGCGTTCGGCCCGGCTCCGGGCAGCGCACCCCCGGGCTCGTGACCGACGAGCGCCTCGCGGATCGCCGCCGCGCTCACGTCGACGTCGGTGCGTCGTGTGGTCCACGCGTCGTGCATCGCGCTCAGCACCTGCCCGAACGACGGCATGCCGTGGAGCGGTCGCGGCGGGAAGTAGGTGCCGCACGAGAACGGGTCGCCGTCGGGCGTGGCGAAGACAGTCATGGGCCATCCCCCGCTGCCGGTCATCGCCTGCGTCGCCTCCATGTACACGGCGTCGACGTCGGGTCGCTCCTCGCGGTCCACCTTGACCGCGACGAAGTGCTCGTTGAGGTAGGCCGCCGTGCCGGGGTCCTCGAACGACTCGTGGGCCATGACATGGCACCAGTGGCACGCGGCGTACCCGATCGAGATCAGCAGGGGGACGTCGCGACGCCGGGCCTCAGCGAACGCCTCGTCGCCCCACTCGAACCAGTCGACGGGGTTCTGCGCGTGCTGCTGGAGATAGGGGCTGGTGGCGGAGGCCAGACGGTTCGGCATGACATCCACCCTCGCTCACCGGTCACCGTCGGGCGACCGGACACCGAGGCGCTAGACCCGCTCGAGCAGCGTCAGCACCTCGAAGTGCGAGGTCTGCGGGAACATGTCGAACAGCCGCGCGCGGCGCGGGGTCAGCGACGGCATCGCGGCGAGGTCGCGGGCGAGGGACCCCGCATGGCAGCTCGAGTAGACGACCCGCTGCACCGACGACGACTCGAGCCAGCGGCACAGCTCGTCACTCAGCCCGCGTCGTGGCGGGTTGACGATGACGAGCTCGGGAGCCTCGGGCGCCCCGAGCGCGAACGCGGTGGCGTCGCCCGCCTGGAACCCGACTCGTGACAGACCGGCCTGTCGCGCGCTCAGCTCGGCGCTCGCGACCGCCTCCTGGCTGGTCTCGATGCCGATCACCTCGCGTGCAGTGCCCCCGCAGTGCAGAGCGAACCCGCCGACGCCGCAGTACAGGTCCCAGATCGACGCGGGCGCCTGCTCGGACACCCACTCCTGAGCCTGGCGGTAGAGCGCTGCGGCGACCTCGGTGTTCGTCTGGAAGAAGCTCTGCGGCCGCAGGTACATGTCGATGCCGTTGACCCGCATGCGCAGGGTCTCCTGGTCGGTGAGGACGATCTCGCGCTCCCCCTCGACGACCGCGGCGTGCTCGGGGAGCAGGTTGACCGAGACGACCCTCAGCTGGGGCAGGGCGCTCATCAACCCCGGCAGGTGCTTGCGGATCCGGGCGACGGGCTCCTGGGAGCGCAGCACGAGACGCAGCATGAGCTCACCGTCCGGCGACTCGGTGACCAGCACGTTCTTGAGCTCGCCGGTCCGCCGGGGGATGTCGTACGGGGTCAGGCCGGCCAGCGTGACGAACTCGGCGAGCAGGGGAAAGCACGCGTGGATGCCCGGTGTGTACAGGCCGCAGTCACGCAGGTCGACGCCGCGGGCCTCGGCGTCGAGAATGCCCAGGGTCGGTTGCCCGACGGTCCCACCCACGACCATCTTCGCCTTGTTCCGGAATCCCGACTCCCGGCTCCCGAACGGTGCGATCCACCGCAGGTCTGGTCGTGCTCCGAGCGCATTCTCGGCCTGCGCCTGCTTCGCGGTGAGCTGTGCGCCGTAGGGCTTCTCGATCAACGTGCACGAGTGGCACCGCTCGGCGGCGAAGTACGAGCAGTGCATGGGCGCGAGTCTAGGTGACCGCCGAAACGCCCCGACCGGTCAGCCGTCGCCGCTTCCGTCCCTGGTCATCCAGGACGGTGGCGGCGGGGGTGGTGGTGGTGGGGTCACGGGGGCAGCGACCGGCGGCTGGCTCTGGGGGGCGACGCTGCCGGGCGGCGGAGGTGCGGGGTATCCGGGTTGCCCGCCCGGCCCGGCCATCCCCGGCGCGGGCGGCGGTGCGGTGTGCAGGGCGAACGAACGGATCGACCCGCGCGACTCGAGGTCCTGCAGCGCGGACATCACCCGCGTCCGGTCCTCGGGAGCACCCGGCCGCCCCGTCGCGTCGAGGTAGGTGAGGACGCCGAGGTCACGGAAGTACCTCTCGGCGTCGCCTCCACCCGGGGCACCGGACCCGCCCAGGCCCGAGCTCGCCAGGGCGGTGTCAGCCTTCGCCGCGAGATCGCTCGCCGCTGCCTTGGCCTTGTCCAGGAAGCCCATGACTCCTCCTTCACGCTGTCCTGCGCGGGACTGCTCTTCTCCGGAAAGCCTACGCATGCCCATGCCCTCTCGCTAAGGTTTCGACAGGTCCCGGCCCGGGGCTATCGGCACGACCTGTGCGAGGAGACAGCCCGTCATGACCATCCACGGATCGCTCTTTCACGACTTCCAGGAGAATGCCTCGCAGGACCCGTTCTCGCTCCAGGGCAAGAAGCTCCTGAAGATCCAGATGGGTTACGGCCCGGTCTGGGCCAAGACGGGTTCGATGGTGGCCTACCAGGGCGACGTGCACTTCGAGAACAAGGGCGCCGGCGGGCTCGGCAAGATGCTCAAGTCGGCGGTCACCGGCGAGGGCGTCGACATGATGCAGTGCACCGGGCAGGGCGAGCTGTTCGTCGCGGACAATGCCGCGGAGGTGCAGATCCTCTACCTGGAGAACGACGCGCTGTCCATCAACGGCAACAACGTCCTGGCCTTCTCGTCGTCGATCGAGTGGGACATCCACCGCGTCCAGGCGCGCGGTGCCGCGATGGCGGGAGGCCTGTACAACGTGGCGCTGCGAGGCACGGGATACGTCGCCATCACGACCGAGGGCGAGCCGGTTGCCCTTGACGTCGCGAGTGCGCCGACGTTCGGCGATGCCCAGGCCGTCGTCCTGTGGACCGCGGGCGTGACCATGGACATCCGGGTCGACACCGGCGGTCTGCGGTCGATGGTGCGTGGCGGCAGCGGCGAGACCTTCCAGATGGCGTTCGGCGGACAGGGCTACGTCCTCGTCCAGCCGAGCGAGACGGTCATCCGCGGCGGGACCCAGGCCAGCAGCGGCAGCCGGAGCGGCGGGCTCGGCGGGCTCCTGGGCGGCTGACCCACGGGTCAGAACGTGCAGTCGCTCACGCGCGCGTCGTTGAGCGTGGCGGGGCCTAGGCTCGCCCCCACGAAGCTCGAGCTGCTCACTGTCGCATCCGTGAAGATCGCCCCGGTCAGCAGACCCTGATCGAACGACGTGGCCGTGATGGTGGCGCCGTTGAGCTTGGTGCCGGTGAGCTTGGCACCGCTCAGGTCGAGCATCGTGAGCGTCGCCCCCGTCAGGTCAGCCGCCACGAGGTTCGCGCCGGCGAAGTCACCCGTCAGGGTGCGACCCGCCAGGTCGCATCCGGACAGGTCGGCGCCCGCGAGGGCCATGTCACCGGCCTGGGCCCTCGCACACGGTGTCGCGACCGGGACGGCGGTCGACGCGGCAGTGGGCGGCGGCGCGGCCGGTCCGGTCGGCGACGGACCGACGGTCGGCGACGGCGCGACATCAGCGGGCGGCAGGGATCCAGGCGGCGGCACCGCGCCGGCCGGTGGCGGGTCCCTGGGGGGCAGGAAGTCTCCGCGCGACGGGGTCGATCCGGGCGTCGGTGCGCCTGCCGGAGGCGGCACCACGCCGGCCGTCGACGTCGGGCTGGGCCGCGAGGCGGGCGGCGACGGCTCGGCCGACGGGGCCACCACGACCCCCGCCGCACTGTCGGCGGATCCGCCGGTGGGCGCGGCGTCCGCCGGGACGCCGGTCATCGCGAGCACGGCGCCGACGATCCCGGCGAACCCGACAGCCGCGACCGTCGTGACAGCGGTCGTCGCACCCGAGGCCACCGAGGCCAGGTTCGACAGCGGCGTCGACCCGAGCCCGGGCAGCGCAGACAGGACCGACGCCGGACCGGCGACCACCCTGAGCCGGCCGAGCCCGATCGCAAGGAAGGCGCGCACCACCTCCGGGTCGAACTGCTGGCCCGAGCACCGCGCGAGCTCCTCCCGAGCGGCCGACGCGGTCAACGGCTTCTTGTAGGCCCGAGCGGACGTGATCGCGTCGTACGCATCGGCGACGGCGACGATCCGAGCTCCGCGACTGATCGACGGACCGGCGAGCCCGCGCGGGTACCCGTTCCCGTCCCAGCGCTCGTGGTGCTGGCCGATGGCGTCGGCCCACTCGCCGAGCCACGCGCCCAACGGCCTGGTGAGCTCCATGCCCTCCGCGGGGTGCGTCGCGAGGACGGCCCACTCGTCGTCGGTGGGGAGCCCGGCCTTGTTGAGGAGCGCGGCGTCGAGGCGGAGCTTGCCGACGTCGTGCAGCAGGGCGGCCCAGCTCAGCTTGGCGGAGTCCCGCGCGGACAGCCCGAGCTCTCGGGCGATGAGGGCCGCGTAGGCCTGGACGCGCTCGGAGTGCCCGCGGGTGCTGTCGTCGTGCTCCGTGATGTTCGCCACCAGGTCGAGGAGCAGCGCAGCGTGCTGATGCTCACCGTCGAGGTCCTGGTCACGACGGCGTCTCGCCTCGACGCGCCGGTGGAGCACCTGCGGAGAGTAGCGACGTCGCGCGACCGCGAACCTCGTCGGGGCACGGTCGGGAAAGTAGGCCGTGAGCCGCAGCAGGGCGCTCAGCGGCAGGAGGCGCCTGCACGCCCGACCCGCGACCACGAGCAGCACCGTCGACGCCGCGACCTCCACGGCGAGCCACAACCAGATGTTCATGCCCAGGCGCGCGGCCGACGCCCAGCGGACGGCCGCCAGTCCGAAGACGATCGCACCGAGCGGTGGCAGGGCGACGACCAGCACCCGGACGCACACCGCGAGCACTGGGTGCGGCTTCCACTGGCCGAGGGCGGTGTCGTCATAGTTCTGGGTTGGACCTGACGACATACCGCCCTATCGGCTGATCGCGAGCCGTTCTGAACGTCGACCGACCGCGGTCTCGGGCGAGCTCCTCAGAGCGACGGCAGGATCTGCTCGCGCACCTGCTTGCGGAGGATCTTCCCGAGCATCGAGCGTGGCGTGTTCTCGATCTGCACGATGCGGCGCGGGACCTTGTAGGCCGCGAGCTGGGCGCGGCAGTGGGCGCGCAACGCCTCCTCGTCGAGCTGGGCGCCCGGTTCGAGCTCGACCGCGGCGACGACCATCTCGCCGCCGCGCTCGAGCGGCTTGCCGACGACGGCGGCGTCGACGACGGACGGGTGCATGCGCAGCACCGCCTCGACCTCCGACGGCGCGACGTTGAAGCCGCCGGTGATGATCAGCTCCTTGACCCGGTCCACGATCGTGGTGAACCCGTCGGCGTCGACGGTCACGACGTCGCCCGTGCGCAACCAGCCGTCCGGCAGGAGCGACTTCGCGGTCTCCTCCGGGTTGTTCCAGTACCCCCGAAAGACCTGCGGGCCCTTCAGCAGCAGCTCGCCCGGCTGGCCCTGGGCGACCTCGACGGTGGGGTCGTCCTGGTCGACGACCTTCATGAGCGTCGACGGGAACGGCACGCCGATCGTGCCCGTCCGGCGCGTCGGGTGGAACGGGTTGCCCAGAGCGACGGGCGAGGACTCGGTCATGCCGTAGCCCTCGACGAGCAGCCCGCCGGACATGGACTCCCACAGCTCGACGACGTGGTCGGGCAGGTTCATCGCCCCGGAGATGCAGAACCGGCACGACTTGAGCGACACGCCCCGCTGCTTCGCGGCCATTGCGGTGCGCTCGTAGATCGGCGGGACCGCGCAGTAGACCGTCGCGGGCGACTTCTTCATGGCGTCGAGAATCAGGTCGGGGTCGAACTTCGGGAAGAGCACCAGCAGGGCCTGCTTGCGGATGCCGTACGTCAGGTAGAGCGTCATCCCGAAGGCGTGGAACATCGGCAGGATCGCGTAGAAGATCTCCTTGCGGTACTCCGCACCGTGCATCCAGGCCTCGCCCTGCAGGGCGTTGGAGTACAGGTTGTAGTGCGTGAGCATCGCACCCTTGGGGTTTCCCGTGGTCCCCGACGTGTACTGGATCGCGGCCAGGTCGTCGACCGAGGGTCGCGGGTGCGCCGGGTCGATGCGACCGTGGCTGAGCAGCTTCTCCCACGAGATCGTCCCCGGCGCCGGCGCCGTCAGGGCCTCGCGGGACTCGCGCAGGCTCCGCACCGGCAGGTGCAGGGCCAGGCGCTTGGCCGTCGGGAACGCCTTGAGCAGGTTGACCGACACGATGTGGTCGATCGTGACGTCGGCAGGGAACGCGCGGACGGCCGCGACGGACTTGTCCCAGGCGATCACGACGCGGGCCTGGTGGTCCTCGAACTGGTGGCGCAGCTCGCGCGACGTGTACAGCGGGTTGTGCTCCACGACGACGGCCCCGAGGCGGAGCACGGCATAGAAGGCGACGACGTGCTGCGGGCAGTTCGGCAGGATCAGCGCGACGCGGTCACCCGCCCGCACCCCGAGGCCGCGCAGCCCCTCGGCCGCGCGGTCGATCTGGTCGCCCAGCTCGGCGTAGGTCGTCCGACGCCCGAAGAACTCCAGGGCCGGGTGGTTGCCCGCCTCGGCCACGGAGTGCTCGACCATCGCGACGAGCGACTGCGTCGGGAGCTCGATCTCGGCCGGCACGCCCGGTTGGTAGTTCTTGACCCAGGGCTGCTGGTCGGTGTTCGCCATGGGCACATCCTGCCGCGAACCTGCGGCCTGCATGACGCAACCGGACAGGACGTCAGCCGGGCGCCACGGGACCGCCCGCTGCAGCCTCGCGGGCGATGAACGCGTTCAGCTCCGCGATCGTCGTCATGATCGGTGACGGGAACACGACCGTGGTGTTCTTGTCCACGCCGATCTCGACGAGGCTCTGCAGGTTGCGCAGCTGCAACGCCAACGGGTGGGCCATCATGACGTCCGACGCCTCCCCCAGCGCCGCTGCGGCCAGGTGCTCACCCTCGGCGTTGATGATCTTGGCGCGCTTCTCCCGCTCGGCCTCGGCCTGCTTGGCCATGGCCCGCTTCATGCTGTCGGGCAGCTGGATGTCCTTCAGCTCCACGAGGGTGACCTCGACGCCCCAGGCGAGCGTGATGACGTCGAGGATCTCGCGGATGTCCAGGTTGATCCGGTCGGTCTCGGACAACGTCTCGTCGAGGGTGTGCTGACCGACGACCTTGCGCAGCGTGGTCTGGGCGATCTGGTCGATGGCGGCGCTCACGTTCTCGATCGCGACGACCGACTTCACCGGGTCGATCACCCGGAAGTAGGCGACCGCGGCCACTCCGACGCTGACGTTGTCCCGCGTGATGATGCCCTGGGACTGGATCGGCAGCGTGACGATCCGCAGCGACACCCGATGGAGCACGTCGACGACCGGGATGATCAGCCGGAAGCCGGGTTCGAGCGTGCGTCGCACCCGGCCGAACCGGAAAAGGACCCCCCGCTCGTACTGCTTGATGATCCGCACCGCCATCGCGAAGCCCAGCAGCACGACGGCCAGGATCACACCCCAGATGTACACCGCGGCCACCTCCACTCCCTATCGTCCACCTTCGGCCCGAACCTGCAGCGGCAGGACGTGCGCCGTCAGTCGTCGCCCTCGCCGTGAGAGCGCTTGTGCTCGGCCGTCGAGGCGATGTAGACGGCCCTGTTCGCGGCGGGCTGGATCAGCACGACGGGGTCGTCGCAGTGGCGCGGGACCGCGATCACGTCTCGCGTCGACCCGTCGCCGGCGGCGCTCAGCGCGAAGGGCGCGGTGGACGTGGCGACCTGCTGGTCACAGACCAACGTGGCCACCACCGAGGGGATGGGGTTGACGCCGGTGCCGCGCGGCGGCGGGATCACCAGGCCGCGGATCTGCACGGTGATGTTGCCGGTGTCGCGCACGCGCACCCGGCTCGGCCCGTTGACCCACGGTGCGGCGCCGGGGTTGATCCCCGCGACCACCGGGCTGCTCGGCGCCGGCATGCTTCCGACGAGCTCGGCATTCAGCAGGATGTGGCCGCCGGACGGGGTCCCGTCGGCGAAGGCCGGGGCCGCGGCGAAACCCCCGACGGCGAGCGCGAGGGCGGCCGAGGTCGTCAGTGCGCGGATCGTTCGAGTCGTGCGCATGGTCTGCTCCTTCTCGCAACGCTGCGAGGACCATCGGAAGCGCGGCCCCCGTCACCCAGAGACACGACTCGCTCGCGCATTCGGTTCAGTGGCTCGCGGCCTCGTTCATGCCGCGCGGCCGATCGAGCGCAGGGTCGCCCCGCGAAGGCTGTCGGGCGTGTGGCCGAGCGAGGTCAGCACGGCGTTGACGTCGCCGTCGTCGCACCGCAGCAGCCCGAGCAGGAGGTGCTCGCTGCCGATCGACCTCGACTTCAGCCAGATCGCCTCCCGCAGGGCGAGCTGGAGCGCCTTCTTCGCCGACGGGGACAGCCGCGTCCGGCCCCGGCGAGGGCGGCCCTCGGGGACGGCGTCGGTCCCGAAGGACTCCGCGAGGCGCGCCAGCACCACGTCCAGGTCGATGCCGACCGTCCGCAGCGCCTCCGCGTCATCCCTCGTCAGGGCTCCGCCGCCCGGTGCACGTCGCCGGACGATCTCGCGCGCCGCGTCGGCCTGCAGTCCCGCCTCGCGCAGGACCTCGTACCCGGCTCCCGCGCCGGGCCCCAGGAGCCCGAGCAGCAGGTGCTGAGCGCCCACGGGGTCGTGCCCCAGGGCGCCGGCCTCCGCCACCGCGCCCGAGACGACCGCGCGGGCTTCCTCGGTGAACCGTTCAAACATCGCGAGCACCCCTCTTCTTCTCCGCTGCTGCGTACTTCTGATGCACTGCCTGCTTGGTCACGCCGAGGACGTCGGCGACGTCCTGCCACGACCACCCCTGACGGCGCGCGTTGGCGACCTGCGCGGCCTCCAGGGTCTCGGCCAGGCGCCGGAGCGCTGAGGCGGCCCTCAGGCCAACTCGTGGGTCGGCCCCGGCCGCTGTCGCGGCGAGCTCTGACGTCGTGTCCATGCGTCAACACTAGTTGACGCACGACGGTTGTCAATACACGTTGACGACGCTCCCTTCCGCTCCCGGTCAAGACCGACCACGATGTCCGGATGGATCCCCACGAGGCAGCGCAGCGCAGTGCCCGGGTCGCGGCAGTCTTCGACCGGGTCGCCGACACCTACGACTCCGTGGGCGTCCCGTGGTTCACACCGATCGCCGAGCGGCTGGTGGCCGAGGTGGCGCCCGCGCCCGGCGAACGAGCCCTGGACGTCGGGACGGGACGAGGCGCTGCCCTGTGGGCGCTCGCGGGTGCCGTCGGCGGGACCGGCCACGTGACCGGGCTGGACCTTGCCCCGGCGATGATCGACGCGACACGGCGAGAGGCGGCCGAGCGGGGTCTGACCACCGTGGACCTCGTCGTCGCCGATGCCGCCGCACCCGACCTGCCGGCTGCCTCCTTCGACCTCGCGGTCGCCTCGCTGGTGCTGTTCTTCCTCCCCGATCCGTCCGCGGCCCTCCGCGCCTGGCACACCCTGCTGGCCCCGGGCGGCCGACTGGGCCTGTCCACCTTCGGGTCGCGCGATGCCGCCTGGGAGCAGCTCGACGACGTCTTCACGCCCTTCCTCCCGCCGCAGCTGCTCGACGCGCGCACGAGCGGCACCCGCGGGCCGTTCGCGAGCGACTCGGGCGTCGAGGAGCTGGTTGCGACGGCAGGCTTCACCGAGGTGCGGACCGCGAGCTTCGAACAGGCCGTGACGTTCGTCGACGTCGAGCAGTGGCGGCTCTGGTCGTGGTCTCACGGCCAGCGCACGCACTGGGACGCCGTTCCGGGCGAGCGCCACGCCGACGTGCTCGCGGCCGGGGCCGAGCGGCTCGAGGCCGCTCGGGACAGCGACGGCACGTTCACCCTGACGCAGCAGGTGCGCCTGACCGTCGGCGTCCGTCCGGTCGTCAGCCCGCGCTGGACCTGAGGTCCAGGTTCGCCCCCATGATGACGGTGCGTTCGGGTGGCAGGTGGAAGACCTCGGTGCGACTCGCGGCGTTGTGGGCCATCCAGACGAACAGCCGTGCTCGCCAATCCCTCAGACGCGGGGTGCCCGTCGCGTGGACGGTGAGGACCGACAGGAAGTAGTGGGCCTCGTCGATGTCCACCAGGAGCTCGCCGGACTTGCCGACTGCCAGCGCGAGGCCCTTCGGGATGTCCTGGCTGTCGTTGAACCCCACGCGCACGCACACGTGGACGATGCCGTCGTCGGCACGGCCCAGGTCGTCGACGATGACTCGGTCGACGTGATGGATGTGCGGCACGTTCTCGTTGATGATCTGCACGATCACCACGTGCTCGTGCAGGACGTGGTTGAACGTGACGTGGGAGCGCAGCGCGAGCGGGGTCGTCGTGCGATTCGGGTGCGGGAACACGGCCAGACCCGGCACGCGCGGCACGCCGGTCGTCCGGATCATGTCCACGAACTCGTCGAGTGGACCTTCGAGCTCGGTGCGCCGCTCCGCGAGGATGCCCGCTCCCTTGCGCCAGGTCGTCATGAGGGTCACGACGACGACAGCGATCAGCAGCGGCAGCCAGCCTCCGCTGACGATCTTCGTGAGGTTCGCCGCGAAGAAGGTGATCTCCAGGAGCCCCACGACGGCCGAGTACGCCACGATCTTCCACATCGCCCAGTGCCACACCCGGAGCGCCAGCAGCAGGAACAGCAGGCTCGTCAGGCCGAGCGTCCCGGTGACCGCGAGCCCGTACGCAGTGGCGAGCCGGCTCGAGCTCTGGAAGACCGCGATCAGCAGCAGGACACCGAAGTACAGGATCCAGTTGACGACCGGCAGGTAGATCTGGCCGACCTCCTCGCGCGACGTGTGCTTGACCGCCAGTCGAGGGAACAGCCCGAGACGGACCGCCTGTCGCGAGACCGAGTACGCACCGGAGATCACCGCCTGGGACGCGATCACCGTCGCGAGCGTCGCGAGGACCACCAGCGGCAGCGTCGCCCACGAGGGTGCAAGGTTGAAGAACGGGTTGTCGATCGTGGCCGGCTCGTGCAGGATCATCGCGCCCTGGCCGAAGTAGTTCAGCGCGAGCGCGGGAAGCACGACGGCGTACCAGGAGGTCCGGATCGGTCGCGCGCCGAAGTGACCCATGTCGGCATAGAGCGCCTCGGCCCCGGTGATCGTCAGCACGACGGCACCCATCGCGACGAAGGCCGTGAACGGGTGCTCGACGACGAAGGCCAGCGCGTACGTCGGCGACAGCGCGGCGAGGATGTCCGGGTGCCGGACGATGTGCGGGACCCCGAGAGCCGCCAGCACGACGAACCAGACGGTCATGACGGGTCCGAAGGCCTTGCCCACCACCTCGGTGCCCCACCGCTGGACGACGAACAGCACCGTGAGGACCGCGACCGAGACCGGCAGGACGAGCTGCTTGAGCGACGGGTTGACCACGACGACGCCCTCGATCGCCGACATGACCGAGATGGCCGGGGTGATGACGCTGTCGCCGTAGAAGAGCGCGGCGCCGAACATGCCCAGCACCATCGCGATGGCCAGCCGTCGTGGCTGCCGGAGCTTCTCGCGCAGCAGCGCGACGAGGGCCAGGATGCCACCCTCGCCGTCGTTGTCGGCCCGCATCAGGAGCGCGACGTACTTGACGGACACGACGATGGTGATCGCCCAGATCACCATCGAGATGACGCCGAAGACGTCGACCGGCGTGGGCTTGATGTTGTTGTGGTCGATGCTGAAGACGGTCTGCAGCGCGTACAGCGGGCTCGTGCCGATGTCCCCGAAGACGACCCCGAGAGCGCCCAGCGCGAGGAAGGTTCCCGCCCCCTTCTTGCTCGCGGGGGTCTCGGTCGCGGCGTCCCGCGCCGAATCCGACGGGACGTCGGGGCTCGCGTCCGGCTGCGGTCGACGCGGTCGACCCGTGCCCTCAGTGGTGCTCACCCACGGATGGTCGCACATGCCAGCTCACCGAGCGCGAGCGCCGGTCCCGTCCCACCACGCGAGCACCCGCGTCCCGAACAGCGTCAGCCACCTCGACGGGTCCCCCACCGGCGCGTCGACCTCGAACCACACGCGCCCGCGGTGACGGCGGGCCTGCAGCCAGGTGCCGTCCGGCTGTCTGGCGGCACGGATGAGCTCGATCGCCTCAGCCATGCGCGGGTCCGGCGTCGTGCCCTGAAGGAGGGAGGCCTCGCGGAAGTACTCGGCCGCGTTGAGCACGTCGTACGACCAGCGGAAGGGGTAGCCGAAGCGGTCGACCCACGGCGCCACCGGCTCGCCCGTGGACAGCCGGCGGAACAGAGCGCGTGTCAGGAGGTACTCCTCGCCCGATCGCCGGGCGGCACGGGTCGCGTCGGTACCCCCGGTGGCGGCGTCGTACGCGAGCAGGCCCTTGAGCGAGTTGAGCGTCGAGTGGAAGGACGACCGGCTAGAGCCCTCGATCCACTCGCAGTTCCAGCCGCCGTCAGGCAGACGGTGCTCGAGAAACCAGTCCACGATCCCGGTGATGTCGGCGCCGAGCCACAGCCCGTTCGCGACGGTCCAGGCGTTGATGCAGCAGTCGACCTCGCCGCCCCAGTACGGCAGGCCGTCGTACTCCCAGCGGCAGCTCTCGGCCAGAAGCTCGGCGGTACGCCGCTCGCGCAGGACGGCGGGGTCGAGGCCCCACTCCCGCAGCGAGTTCAACGACCAGGTCGTCGCCGTCCAGGGCTGGCCGGCATCCTCGGCCGCCTCAGGACCGTGGAAGTCGAAGTCCGCGGGGAAGAACGCGCCGCCGGCCCACCGGCCGTCCGGGTCCTGGAGCGCGAGGAGTCGCGCGCCGAACCCCTCGGTCGCGATCCTCTCGCGTGTCGCTTCCCAGACCGCGGGTGGTGCACCGAGCAGGTCGCGCTCGACCTGCCAACGCAGCGCGGGATCAGCGTCGAGAAGCCATTCCAGCAGGGTGTCGGGCACCATGGGCCGACCCTACCGAGAGGTGCCGCCCGGGCGGCGGGGCGTTCGGAGAGGTCATGCAGGTCATCGGCTCCCAGGGTCTGCGGCCCGACGGGATGCCGTTCGGCTGCTACGTCCCGGGTCCTGACGGCCTGCAGGTCGAGGCCGGCTTCCCGACCAGCGCACCGGTCGAGCC
>NZ_DASUIR010000115.1:0-35929 GCF_036279715.1 Cellulomonas sp.
CGGGGTCACGGTCGGCGTGCCCGTGGGCGACGGGACCGCCGTCGGCGACGGGGTCACGGTCGGCGACGGACTCGGTACGGCGGCGCAGACGTTGCCCTCGCGGAAGTCCCAGCCCACATTCATGCCGCTGATCGGGTGGACGTGGGGCGCACTGAGCTGGCTCTGCCCGATGTACAGGTCGGACTGCCAGTTGCACTCGGGCAGTGCGGCTCTCAGCGTGTGGCTCCCGGCGCCATAGGTCGCGCCGTTGCCGGACGCATGAGCGAAGGCGACCTGCGAGGTGAAGGGCTGGACCAGCCCGTTCTTCAGCGTGTAGGTCGAGAATGACAGCGGCGGGGTCCGGCCCTCGCAGCCGCGCGGGCCTACCGTGAACGTCGCCACGCCGCCGAACACTGTGGATGCCACGACCTGGCACGAGACGGACCCCGGCGTTCGACCGCTGTCAGGTCGCTCGTCGCCTGATCTCGTGGCACTCGCAGGCAGCGCTGCGCTGACGACGAACGCCAGCCCAAGCACCGTCGACGCTGCTAGGGCGCGCCGACGAGCCCGTCCCCGCCCTTTCCGTTGAACCCGGTCGCCGACTGGCGTGAAGAACTCGCGACGCATGTCTCACCCATCACCATGATGTGAGTCGGCTCGGCGCACCGCTGCGCCTGCCGACCTGCCGATGGGCACCGCCGCCTCGGCGCGCGCGACTCCAGCGAGCGGGCGAACGCGTCCCTCGCCAGGCGTCACGGAGTGCGAGGTCAACGGGTGCCCGGTGCGCAGACTGGTCGCCTCGCGCAGTTGGGAGCATAGCCAACAGATCGGACATTTGCGGGCGTTTCACCCATCGTGACGCACGTCACTTCTCCGCCGGATCGGCCTGTGACCAGCACGGGGAGCCCGGCGGCGTGCATCCATGCGCGCAGCCGCCCGGTGGCGGGTCGACGCGTCCGAGGGACGGCAGGTGGCGGGTGAACCGCTCGAGCGACGAGCAGCCGGGAGCGACGTCGCGCCGGAGGCGCGACGGTCAGTCGAGCGGCGCGACCGTGACGCCCAGCTCCATCAGCCGGGCGGCGCCGCCGTCCCGAGCGGTGAGGACCCAGATCCCGGACTCGAGGACAGCGACGGTGTGCTCCCAGTGCGCGGCACGTGAGCCGTCAGCCGTCACGACCGTCCAGTCGTCCTCGAGCACCTGGGTCGCCTGGGCTCCGCGGGTGAGCATCGGCTCGACGGCGACGCACAGGCCCGGACGCACCCGTGCTCCACGGGCGCGCGCGCGGTAGTTCAGCACGTCGGGCGGTTGGTGCATGGCGCTACCGATCCCATGGCCCACGTACTCCTCCACGACGCCGTACCGCACGCCGCCATTGACCTCGGCGTCGGTCGCGTCGACCACGTCCTCGACGGCCTCGCCCACGGCTCCGAGCCGGTCGGCCGACGCGAGCGCGGCGATGCCGGCCCACATCGCCCGCTCGGTCGCGTCGCTCAGGGCGACGTCGGCTGGGTCGGCATCGGGGAGGACCAGGGTCAGCGCCGAGTCGCCGTGCCACCCGTCGACGATCGCCCCGCAGTCGATCGAGACGATGTCGCCGGGCTCGAGCACGCGCGGACCAGGGATGCCGTGGACGACCTCGTCGTTGACCGAGACGCACACCGTCGCGGGATACCCCTCGTACCCGAGGAACGACGGCGTGGCACCCGCTGCCGCGATCACCGAGGCCGCCACAGCGTCGAGGTCGGCCGTCGTCATCCCGGGGCGGACCTGCTCACGCACCGCAGCGAGCGCGTCCGCGACGACGAGCCCCGCGCGCCGCATGGACCGCACCTGGTCGGGCGTCTTGAGCTCGATCCGTTCCTGGCCGAACACTGCAGACGGCTCCCCGCGTCAGTCGACGTACGGGGCGATCGCAGCGAGCAGACGGTGCGTCACCTCGTCGACCGCACCGATGCCGTCCACCTGCACGAGCAGGTCGCGCGAGGCGTACACGCCAGCGATGGGCGCCGTCTGCTCCGCGTAGACGTCCAGCCGGTGGCGGACGACGGACTCGGTGTCGTCGGCCCGTCCCTCGATCTCGGCGCGCTTGAGGAGCCTGTCGACGACCGCCGCGGAATCCGCGGTGATCTCGACCGCCACGTCGAGCGACCGACCGGTCGACGTGAGGATGTCGTCGAGCTCGGCGACCTGCGCGACGTTCCGCGGGTAGCCGTCGAGCAGGAACCCACCCTCGACGTCGGGCTCGGCGAGCCGGTCCCGCACCATCGCGTTCGTGAGCTCGTCAGGGACGAGCGCCCCGGCGGACGTGTACTCCTGGACCTGGCGCCCGAGCTCCGTGCCGCCCTTGATGTTGGCGCGGAAGATGTCGCCCGTCGAGATCGCTGGGACACCCAGGCTCTCGGCGAGCCGCACGGCCTGCGTCCCCTTGCCTGCTCCGGGGGGACCCAGCAGGACCAGACGTGCGCTCATCGCAGGAACCCCTCGTAGTGCCGCTGCTGGAGCTGCGACTCGATCTGCTTGACGGTCTCGAGACCGACGCCGACGACGATCAGGATTGACGACCCGCCGAACGGGATGTTCGTGCCCACGCCCAGCAGGATGAAGGTGATCGTCGGGATCAGTGCGACGAGGGCCAGGTAGATCGACCCGGGCGCGGTGATCCGCGAGATCACGAAGTCGAGGTACTCCGCCGTCGGCCGGCCGGCCCGGATGCCCGGGATGAACCCGCCGTACTTCTTCATGTTGTCGGCGACCTCGTCCGGGTTGAACGTGATGGCCGTGTAGAAGTAGCAGAAGAAGATGATCAGGAGCGAGTAGAGGACCAGGTGCAGCGGCGCGCTCGACGTCGCCACGTTGTTGGTCAGCCAGACGACCCATGGCTGGGTCTTGTCGGCGAACTGGGCGATCAGGCCCGGCACCGCGAGCAGGGACGACGCGAAGATCACCGGGATGATGCCGGCGATGTTGATCTTGATCGGGATGTAGGTGCTCGTCCCGCCGTACATCCGCCGCCCGACCATCCGCTTGGCGTACTGCACGGGGATGCGGCGCTGCGACTGCTCGACGAAGACGACGAGGGCCACGACGAGGATCACGACCGCCATGACGACGATGAACTTGCCGACGCCGCCAGCACCGCCGGCGATCGACCAGAGGGCGGTCGGGAAGCGCGCAGCGATGGACGTGAAGATGAGGAGCGACATGCCGTTGCCGACGCCGTGCTCGGTGATGAGCTCGCCGAGCCACATGATCAGGCCGGTGCCCGCCGTCATGGTCAGGACCATGATCGCGATCGTCACCGCGGTGTCGTTGGGGATCACGTCGACCGTGCAGTTCTGGAACAGGTTGCCGCTGCGTGCGACCGTGATGACGGTCGTCGACTGCAAGATGGCAAGACCGATCGTCAGGTAGCGCGTGTACTGCGTGAGGGTCGCCGTACCGGACTGACCCTCCTGGTGCAGCGCCTCGAAGTGCGGGATGACAACCCGCAGCAGCTGCACGATGATGCTCGCCGTGATGTACGGCATGATCCCGAGCGCGAACACCGACAGCTGCAGCAGCGCGCCGCCGCTGAAGAGGTTGACGAGACCGAGCAGCGTGTTGCTGTCCGCGCTCTGAGCGATGCAGGCCTGGACGTTGGTGTAGGAGACGCCGGGGGTCGGCAGGAACGAGCCGATCCGGAAGACGACCATGATGCCGATCGTGAAGAGCAGCTTGCGCCGCAGATCGGGCGTCCTAAACGCCCGCACGAATGCGCTGAGCACCTGTCCTCCTGCTCCGCCGTGGCGGTGTGTCGTACGACCGGCTGACCCGGCCGTGAAGCGTCCCCTGGCACCGCGACCACCGCGAGATCGTGCCGGGGCGCCCCGGGAACCCTAACGGAGAAACCCACCGATGCGACAACGGGGTCGGCAGGAACTGTGTCCCTGCCGACCCCGTCGTGCGATCAGTCCTGCGCGACGCTCCCGCCGGCGGCCAGGATCTTGTCCTTGGCCGACGTCGAGTACGCGTCAACGTCCACGCTGAGCTTGACCGTGATCTCGCCCGTACCCAGCACCTTGACGAGCTTGCCCTTGCGGACAGCGCCCTTGGCGACCAGGTCGTCGACCGTCACGGTGCCACCGTTCGGGTACAGGTCCGACAGTGCGTCCAGGTTCACGACCTGGTACTCGACCCGGAACGGGTTCTTGAAGCCGCGGAGCTTGGGCAGGCGCATGTGCAACGGCATCTGCCCGCCCTCGAAGCGGTCCGGGATCTGGTAGCGCGCCGCCTGGCCCTTGGTACCGCGGCCGGCCGTCTTGCCCTTGGACGCCTCGCCACGACCCACGCGGGTCTTGGCGGTCTTGGCGCCGGGGGCCGGACGCAGGTGGTGCATCTTCAGCGTTCCGCCGGAGGACACCTCCTCAGCAGCCACCTTCGCCGTCGTCGCCTTGGCCGGAGCCTTGGCGGGCTTCGACGCGGCGGCCTCTGTCGCCTTGGCCTTGGGGGCCGCCTTCTCGGCAGACTCCGCAGCTGCGGCCTTCTTGGCCGGAGCCTTCTTCGCCGGGGTCTTCACCACGGCGTCGTCAGCGGCCTTCTTGTCGTCAGCCATCGTCACTCGACCTCCTCTACCGCAACAAGGTGCGTCACCGTGGTCACCATGCCGCGGATCTCAGGACGGTCCTCCTTGACGACGACGTCGCCGATCCGCTTCAGGCCCAAGGAACGCAGCGTGTCGCGCTGGTTCTGCTTGCCGCCGATGGCGGACCTGGTCTGGGTCACCTTCAGACGAGCCATCAGACACCCGCCTTCGCAGCGATGCCCGCGGCCTGTGCCCGCAGGAGCGAGGCCGGCGCAACGTGCTCGACCGGCAGCCCACGACGTGCGGCGACCTGCTCGGGCAGCTCGAGGCCGTGCAGCGCCGCAACCGTGGCGTGCACGATGTTGATCGAGTTCGTCGATCCGAGCGACTTGCTGAGCACGTCGTGGATACCGGCGCACTCCAGCACCGCGCGCACCGGACCGCCGGCGATCACACCGGTACCCGGCGACGCCGGACGGAGGAAGACGACGCCGGCAGCTGCCTCGCCCTGAACCGGGTGAGGAATCGTGCCCTGGATGCGGGGGACCTTGAAGAAGTTCTTCTTGGCCTCTTCGACGCCCTTGGCGATCGCCGCGGGCACCTCCTTGGCCTTGCCGTAGCCGACGCCGACCGTGCCGTCACCATCGCCCACCACGACGAGCGCGGTGAAGCTGAACCGACGGCCACCCTTGACGACCTTGGCCACACGGTTGATCGTCACGACGCGCTCGAGGAACGCGCTCTTCTCGGGGGCGTCACGACGCCCGCCACCGTCACGGCGACCGCCGTCGCGGCGCTCGCCCCCGCCGGTTCCGGTGCCGCCCGCAGGCGCCCCGGTGTTGCTGCGCTGAGGAGCAGCCATCAGTGAGTCCTCTTCTTCGATGCGGAGATGAACAGCGTCGTCACAGGGCCAGACCGCCTTCGCGGGCCCCGTCGGCGACTGCCGCCACCCGGCCGTGGTACTTGTTGCCGCCGCGGTCGAACACGACCGAGTCGATGCCTGCCGCCTTGGCTCGCTCGGCGACGAGCTCGCCGACCTTGCGTGCCTTCGCGGTCTTGTCGGCGCCGAGGCCCCGCAGGTCCGCTTCGAGCGTGGAGGCCGAGGCCAGCGTGCGCCCGACGGCGTCGTCCACGACCTGCGCCGTGATGTGCCGTGCGGACCGCGTGACGACGAGACGCGGACGCGCCGCGCTGCCGCTGACCTTCTTGCGCAGACGCAGGTGCCGCCGCGCGCGGGCAATCGCCTTGCCCTTGCCCTTGATGGAGATCGCCATGGCTTACTTCCCAGCCTTTCCGACCTTGCGGCGCACGTTCTCGCCGGAGTACCGCACGCCCTTGCCCTTGTAGGGCTCAGGCTTGCGGATCTTGCGAATGTTCGCGGCGACCTCGCCGACCTGCTGCTTGTCGATGCCGATGACCGAGAACTTCGTCGGGCTCTCGACAGCAAACGTGATGCCGGCCGGGGCTGCGACGGCGACCGGGTGGCTGAACCCGAGTGCGAACTCGAGCCCGCCGTCCTTGGCTGCGACGCGGTAACCGGTGCCGACGATTTCGAGCTTCTTCTCGTAGCCGTCGGTCACGCCGATGACGAGGTTCGCCAGCAGCGTGCGCGTCAGTCCGTGCAGCGAGCGCGAGGCGCGCTCGTCGTTCGGACGGGTGACCACGAGAGCGCCTGCGTCATCACGCGCGACCTCGATGGGGGTGGCAACCGTGTGCGCCAGGGTGCCCTTGGGCCCCTGGACCGTCACCACGGCGCCGTCGATCTTGACATCCACGCCGGCCGGGACCGGGACGGGGATTCTGCCGATACGAGACATGGCTAGCTCCTTTCCGTCTCGGACTTACCAGACGTAGGCGAGGACTTCCCCACCCACGCCCTTCTTGGCGGCCTGCTTGTCGGTGAGGAGACCGGAGGACGTGGACAGGATCGCCACGCCCAGGCCTCCGAGCACCTTGGGCAGGTTGGTCGACTTGGCGTACACGCGCAGGCCCGGCTTGGACACGCGCTTGATGCCGGCGAGCGAGCGCTCGCGGTTGGGGCCGTACTTGAGCTCGATGATGAGGTACTTGCCCACGGGGGCGTCCTCAACCTTCCAGCTCGCGATGTAGCCCTCGGCCTGCAGGATCTCAGCGATGTGCGACTTCAGCTTCGAGTACGGGATGGTTACCGAGTCGTGGTGCGCCGAGTTCGCGTTACGCAGACGTGTCAGCAGGTCTGCGATCGGGTCGGTCATCGTCATGGGGCTTCAGCCCTCTCTCATCGGGTATCTGCGCCGCGTCGCGAGACGCGGTGCAGACCTACGACGTCGTTGGTTACCAGCTGCTCTTGGTCACGCCGGGGAGCTCGCCGCGGTGCGCCATCTCGCGCACGCAGATGCGGCAGAGCCCGAACTTGCGGTACACCGCGTGCGGACGTCCGCACCGCTGGCACCGCGTGTAGGCGCGGACCTTGAACTTCGGGGTCGCGGCTGCCTTCTGGATCAGGGCGGTCTTCGCCATTGTCAGTCCTCCTTGAAGGGGAAGCCGAGACGCTTCAGAAGCGAGCGGCCCTCATCGTCTGTCGTCGCGGTCGTCACGACAGTGATGTCCATGCCGCGCACCCGGTCGATCTTGTCCTGATCGATCTCGTGGAACATCGACTGCTCCGTGAGGCCGAACGTGTAGTTGCCGTGCCCGTCGAACTGCTTCGCCGAGAGCCCGCGGAAGTCGCGGATGCGCGGCAGCGCGGTCGACAGGAGACGGTCGAGGAACTCCCAGGCACGGTCGCCGCGCAGCGTGACGTGCGCGCCGATCGGCATCCCCTCACGCAGCTTGAACTGCGCGATGGACTTGCGGGCCTTGGTGACCTGCGGCTTCTGGCCCGTGATCAGGGTCAGGTCGCGGACTGCACCGTCCATGAGCTTGGAGTCCTTGGCGGCGTCTCCGACACCCATGTTCACGACGACCTTCACGAGGCGCGCGACCTGGTTGACGTTGGCGTGCTTGAACTCCTCGTGCAGCGCCGGGACGATCTCCTCGGCGTAGCGCGTCTTCAGGCGCGGCTGGGAAACCTCGACCGCGGGCGTGTTCTCGTCGATAGCGGTCATCAGATGTCCTTACCGGAGCGCTTGGCGACGCGGACCCGAACAGTGCGGGTACGGCCGTCGCGCTCGACCTGCTCGGTGCGGTAGCCGACCCGGGTGCCCTTCTTGGTCTCCGGGTCCACCAGCATCACGTTGCTGATGTGGATGGGGGCCTCGATCGTCTCGATGCCGCCCGTGGTGGTGCCGCGCTGCGACTGGCCGACCTTCGTGTGCTTGGTGACACGCTGGACGCCCTCGACGACGACGCGCTGCGTCTCGATGAGAACCTGCAGCACGCGACCCTGCTGGCCCTTGTCGCGGCCCGAGATGACGACCACGAGGTCGCCCTTCTTGATCTTCGCCATGGTCAGAGCACCTCCGGCGCGAGCGAGATGATCTTCATGAACTTCTTGTCACGCAGCTCGCGGCCCACCGGGCCGAAGATGCGCGTGCCACGAGGCTCACCGTCGCTCTTGAGGATCACGGCCGCGTTCTCGTCGAACTTGATGTACGAACCGTCGGGACGCCGACGCTCCTTCTTGGTCCGGACGATGACGGCCTTGACCACATCGCCCTTCTTGACGTTGCCGCCCGGGATCGCATCCTTGACGGTGGCGACGATCGTGTCACCAATTCCGGCATAGCGACGGCCCGAGCCACCGAGAACGCGGATGCAAAGAATCTCCTTGGCACCCGTGTTGTCGGCGACACGAAGTCGCGACTCCTGCTGAATCATCTGCTGAACTCCTGACGTCTGCCGGTTCTCGCGGTGCGAGCCTGGCCGAACGGATAGTTGCCGTCGTGCACACGTCGAGCGACGGGGCGCCTAGGCGCCAGCCACCCCCGTGGGCAACTCTGAGTACTACGGGACTACTTGGCCTTCTCGAGGATCTCCACCAGGCGGAAGCGCTTGGTCGCCGACAGCGGGCGGGTCTCCATGATGAGGACGAGGTCGCCGACGCCGGCTGTGCCGGCCTCGTCGTGCACCTTGACCTTGCTCGTGCGCCGGATGACCTTGCCGTAGAGCGGGTGCTTGACCCGGTCCTCGACCTCGACCACCACGGTCTTCTCCATCTTGTCGCTGACGACGTATCCGCGTCGCGACTTGCGGTCCTTGCGGTCCACGGCAGCTGCCGTGGTCTGCTCGACCTTGTCGTTCTCGGTGTTTGCGCTCATCGTGACCTCACTCGCTCGCGCTCGGGGCAGTACGGATGCCGAGCTCGCGCTCGCGCAGGATCGTGTAGATCCGGGCGATGTCACGGCGCACAGCCTTGAGCCGCCCGTGGCTCTCGAGCTGGCCCGTCGCCGACTGGAAGCGGAGGTTGAAGAGCTCCTCCTTGGCCTTCTTCAGCTCAGCGACAAGTCGCTCGTCGTCGAAGGCATCCAGCTCGGTGGGAACCAGGTCCTTGGTGCCGATAGCCATCAGTTACCACCCTCGCGAACCACAAAACGGGTCTTCATCGGGAGCTTGTGCTGCGCGAGACGCATGGCCTCACGAGCCAGGGGCTCCGGGACACCGGCGAGCTCGAAGAGAACTCGGCCCGGCTTGACGTTGGCGATCCACCACTCCGGCGAACCCTTGCCGGAACCCATGCGGGTCTCGGCAGGCTTCTTCGTGATGGGGCGGTCCGGGTAGATGTTGATCCAGACCTTGCCACCACGCTTGATGTGGCGGGTGATCGCGATACGAGCAGCCTCGATCTGACGGTTCGTGACGTAGGCAGGCGCGAGCGCCTGGATGCCGTACTCACCGAACGAGATCTCCGTGCCACCGGTCGCGGCGCCGGAGCGCCCCGGGTGGTGCTGCTTGCGGTGCTTCAGCCTCCGCGGGATCAGCACGGTCAGGCCTCCGTTCCGGACTCAGGGGCGGGAGCCGCCTCGACAGCAGGTGCATCGGTCGACGTTGCGTCGGCCGGGGCGTCGCTGCGGTCGGTGCGACGCGGAGCAGCGCCACGAGCAGGACGCTCGCCGGCGCGCTCGGGACGCGGGCCACGCTGCTGACGGGGAGCCTGGGTCGCCTGCTCGCGGGCGAACTCCTTCTCCGTCATGTCGCCCTTGTAGATCCAGACCTTCACGCCGATGCGGCCGAACGTCGTACGGGCCTCGTAGAAGCCGTAGTCGATGTAGGCGCGCAGCGTGTGCAGCGGCACACGGCCTTCGCGGTAGAACTCGGTCCGGCTCATCTCCGCGCCGCCGAGGCGACCGGAGACCTGCACCCGGATGCCCTTGGCACCCGCGCGCTGGGCGCTCTGCATGCCCTTGCGCATGGCGCGACGGAACGAGACGCGGCTCGCGAGCTGCTCGGCGATGCCCTGGGCGACCAGCTGAGACTCGATCTCGGCGTTCTTGACCTCGAGGATGTTCAGCTGGACCTGCTTGCCCGTGAGCTTCTCGAGCTCGCCGCGGATGCGGTCGGCCTCCGCGCCACGACGCCCGATGACGATGCCCGGGCGGGCGGTGTGGATGTCGACGCGAACGCGGTCACGCGTGCGCTCGATCTCGACCTTGGCGATGCCGGCGCGCTCCAGACCCGTGTTCATCAGCTTGCGGATCTTCACGTCCTCGCCGACGTAGTCGCGGTAGCGCTGCCCCGGCTTGGTGGAGTCAGCGAACCAACGCGAACGGTGGTCTGTCGTGATGCCCAGGCGATACCCGAGCGGGTTGACCTTGTGTCCCACTATCGGGCACTTCCCTTCGTGCGCTCGCGCTCTGCAACAACCACGGTGATGTGGCTGGTGCGCTTGAGGATCTGGCTGGCACGCCCCTGCGCCCGCGGACGGAACCGCTTGAGCGTGGGCCCCTCGTCCACGAAGACCTCCGACACGAAGAGGTCGCTCTCGTCGAGCCGCTCCCCCGCACGCTTGGCGGTCTCACGGGCGTTCGCGATCGCGCTCTCGACGACCTTGAGGACCGTCGCCCCAGCAGCCTGCGGCGCGAACTTCAGCACCGCCACGGCCTCGGCGGCCTGCTTGCCACGGACGAGGTCCACGACGCGCCGGGCCTTCTGGGGCGTGACGCGGACGAACCGCGCCTTCGCCTTGGCTTCCATTGCTGTCCTGCCTTCTTGTCTCTGCCGTCAGGGACATCACCTGGCTGACCCGGAGGTCAGCGGCGACGTCCCTTCCGGTCGTCCTTCTCGTGGCCGCGGAACGTCCGCGTGGGGGCAAACTCGCCCAGCTTGTGACCGACCATCGACTCGGTGACGAAGACGGGGGTGTGCTTGCGCCCGTCGTGCACCGCGAACGTGTGACCGAGGAAGTCGGGCGTGATGACCGACCGGCGGGACCACGTCTTGATGACGTTCTTGGTCCCCTTCTCGTTCTGGACGTCGACCTTCTTCTGCAGATGGCCGTCGACGAACGGGCCCTTCTTCAGGCTGCGTGGCATCTCAGGCTCCTATCAGCGCTTGTTCTTGCCGGTGCGCCGACGGCGCACGATGAGCTTGTCGCTCGGCTTGTTCGGACGACGGGTACGACCCTCGGACTGACCCCACGGGCTGACGGGGTGACGTCCACCGGACGTCTTGCCCTCGCCACCACCGTGCGGGTGGTCGACCGGGTTCATGGCGACACCGCGGACGGAGGGGCGCTTGCCCTTCCAGCGCATCCGGCCGGCCTTGCCCCAGTTGATGTTCGACTGCTCGGCGTTGCCGACCTCGCCGATCGTCGCGCGGCAGCGCAGGTCGACGTTGCGGATCTCGCCCGACGGCAGCCGGAGCTGCGCGAAGGGACCGTCCTTGGCGACGAGCTGCACCGAGGCACCGGCCGAACGGGCGATCTTCGCGCCGCCGCCGGGCTTGAGCTCGATGGCGTGGATGACCGTACCGGTCGGGATGTTGCGCAGCGGCAGGTTGTTGCCGGGCTTGATGTCGGCGCCGGCTCCGGCCTCGACGACGTCGCCCTGCGACAGCTTGTTCGGCGCGATGATGTAGCGCTTCTCGCCGTCCGCGTAGTGCAGCAGCGCGATGCGTGCCGTGCGGTTCGGGTCGTACTCGATGTGAGCGACCTTGGCCGGCACGCCGTCCTTGTCGTGGCGACGGAAGTCGATCAGACGGTAGGCGCGCTTGTGCCCGCCGCCCTGGTGGCGCATCGTGACCCGGCCGGTGGCGTTGCGGCCACCGGTCTTGTGCAGCGGACGAACCAACGACTTCTCCGGCGTGGAGCGCGTGATCTCAGCGAAGTCGGCCACGCTGGCGCCGCGGCGCCCTGGCGTCGTCGGCTTGTACTTACGGATTCCCATGGGGACGTGTCCTCAATCTGCTCTCAGGTCCGGCTCAGCCGACCGGTCCGCCGAAGATGTCGATCGTGCCCTCGCGGAGGGTGACGATCGCACGCTTCGTGTCCTTACGGCGGCCGATGCCGAACTTGGTCCGCCGGGCCTTGCCCTTACGGTTGATCGTGTTCACCGAGGCGACCTTGACCGAGAAGATCTGCTCGATCGCGATCTTGATCTCCGTCTTGTTCGCACGCGGGTCGACGACGAAGGTGTACTTCCCCTCGTCGAGGAGCCCGTAGCTCTTCTCCGAGACGACCGGCGCGAAAAGAATGTCGCGCGGGTCCTTGGCGACGGCGGTCACTTGGTCTCCTCCTCAGCGGCCTCGGACTCGGTCGCAACAGCAGAGACCGACTTGCCCGTCACCGGACCGGCGAGGAACGTGTCGAGAGCACCCTGCGTGAAGACGATGTCGTCCGAGATGAGCACGTCATAGGTGTTGAGCTGGTCGGCGACCAGCAGGTGCACCCGGTCGACGTTGCGCAGCGACTTCCACGTGATCTCGTCAGCACGCTCGACGACCACCAGGACGTTCTTGCGGCCCGACAGGTTCGCGAGAACCTTGACGGCCGACTTGGTCGAGGGCGCGGCACCCGGGGCGAACCCCGTGACGACGTGCACGCGACCTGCGCGGGCGCGGTCCGAGAGAGCACCGCGGAGCGCCGCGGCCTTCATCTTCTTCGGGGTGCGCTGGCTGTAGTCGCGCGGGGTGGGTCCGTGGACCACGCCACCACCGGCAAACTGCGGGGCGCGCGTCGAGCCCTGGCGGGCGCGACCTGTGCCCTTCTGCTTGTACGGCTTGCGACCGCCACCGCGGACCTCGCCTCGAGTCTTCGTCGAAGCGGTGCCCTGGCGAGCCGCAGCGCGCTGCGCGACGACCACCTGGTGGATGAGCGGGATGTTCGTCTGGACGTTGAACACGTCGGCGGGGAGGTCGGTCGTACCGGCCTTCTTGCCGTCCGCGTTCAGGACGTCGACGGTAAGCGTTTCAGACATGAGGTCATGCCCCCTTCGCTGCGGAGCGCACGACGACGACGCCACCCTTGGGGCCCGGAACGGCGCCCTTGACGAGCACCAAGCCCTTCTCGACGTCAACCGCGTGCACGGTCAGGTTCTGCGTCGTCTGGCGGTTGACGCCCATGCGGCCGGCCATCTTCATGCCCTTGAACACGCGCGACGGGGTCGATGCCCCACCGATCGAGCCGGGCTTGCGGTGGTTGCGGTGCGCACCGTGCGAGGCGGAGTCACCGTGGAAGCCATGCAGCTTCATGACGCCGGCGGTGCCCTTGCCCTTGGTGGTGCCGATGACGTCCACCAGCGCGCCGGCCTCGAAGGCAGCCGCGGTGATCTCCTGGCCGAGCGTGTACTCGGTGGAGTCGGACGTACGAATCTCGGCCACGTGCCGGCGGGGGGTAACCCCGGCCTTCTCGAAGTGGCCCTTCAGCGGCTGCGTCACCTTGCGGGGGTCGATCTGGCCGTAGGCCAGCTGAACCGCGCCGTAACCGTCAGCCTCAGCGGAGCGGACCTGCGTCACGACGTTCGTCCCGACCTGCACGACAGTGACGGGGACGAGACGCCCGTTGGCGTCCCACACCTGAGTCATGCCGAGCTTGGTGCCGAGCAGCGCCGTGACGGGCCGCGCATTCTGCTGGGTGGTCATAGAAATCAGTTCCTTCCCAGCGTCAGAGCTTGATCTCGATGTTCACGTCGGCCGGCAGGTCGAGACGCATGAGCGAGTCGACCGCCTTCGGCGTGGGATCGATGATGTCGATGAGCCGCTTGTGCGTGCGCATCTCAAAGTGCTCGCGGCTGTCCTTGTACTTGTGAGGCGACCTGATGACGCAGAAGACGTTCTTCTCCGTCGGCAGCGGCACCGGACCCACGACCGTTGCACCAGCGCGTGTCACCGTGTCGACGATCTTGCGCGCCGAGCTGTCGATGACCTCGTGGTCGTAGGACTTGAGCCTGATGCGGATCTTCTGTCCCGCCATGGCGTCGTCTACTTCTCTCTCTCGAACCGCATCTGTCCGACCCCCGCACTCGGGCGTGTCGCTTCTTACGACAAACCCTCGCGCTGCGCTCCGGGCCGCAGCCGGCCCGGGCGAGATCGATGGTTGCTGACTGAGCTCCGCCACCGGGTGACCCCGAGGCCTGCAGAGCTCTCAACGTGTTGGCGCCCGTGGCGTTCTTGCGAACACACGCGCATGTGCGCACGTGTGCGCACCCGCGCCGGGCAACCTGACAAGTGTGCCAGATTCCCCCGCGTAAGACCAATCGCGGGGGTGCTGAGCGCCCCGACCCTCGCGAGCGAGAACCGGGACTGACGTGGGCAGGGCCCGGGCGCGAACGCCCGGGCCCTGCGTCACATCACTTGATGATCTCGATGACCTTGCCTGAGCCGACGGTGCGGCCACCCTCACGGATGGCGAAGCCGAGGCCCTCCTCCATCGCGATCGGCTGGATCAGCTGGACCGTGATCTCGGTGTTGTCGCCGGGCATGACCATCTCGGTGCCCTCGGGCAGCGTGATGACGCCGGTGACGTCGGTGGTGCGGAAGTAGAACTGGGGACGGTAGTTCCCGTAGAACGGGTTGTGACGCCCGCCCTCGTCCTTGGCCAGGATGTAGACCTGGCCGCGGAACTCCGTGTGCGGCGTGATCGAGCCGGGCTTGACGACGACCTGGCCGCGCTCGACGTCCTCACGCTTCGTGCCACGCAGCAGCAGACCGACGTTCTCGCCGGCCTCCGCGTAGTCGAGCAGCTTGCGGAACATCTCGACGCCGGTGACCGTGGTCTTGATCGCCTTCTCCTTGATGCCGACGATCTCCACCTCCTCGTTCACCTTGAGCTTGCCGCGCTCGACGCGACCGGTGACGACCGTGCCACGACCGGTGATCGTGAAGACGTCCTCGATCGGCATGAGGAACGGCTTGTCGATGTCGCGGATCGGGTCCGGGACGTTCTCGTCGATGGCGTCGAGGAGAGCGTCGATCTGCTTGACCCACTCGGGGTCGCCCTCGAGCGCCTTGAGCGCCGAGACCCGGATGACCGGCACGTTGTCGCCGTCGAAGCCCTGAGCCGTGAGCAGCTCGCGCACCTCGACCTCGACGAGCTCCAGGAGCTCCTCGTCGTCGACCGCGTCGGACTTGTTCAGCGCGACGAGCAGGTACGGCACGCCGACCTGACGGGCGAGCAGGACGTGCTCACGCGTCTGGGCCATGGGGCCGTCGGTCGCCGCGACCACGAGGATCGCGCCGTCCATCTGCGCGGCACCCGTGATCATGTTCTTGATGTAGTCGGCGTGACCAGGCGCATCGATGTGCGCGTAGTGGCGCTTCTCGGTCTGGTACTCGACGTGCGCGATGTTGATCGTGATACCGCGCTGCTTCTCTTCAGGCGCCTTGTCGATCTGGTCGAACGGCGTGAAGGGGTTCAGGGTGGGGTACTTGTCGTGCAGCACCTTCGAGATCGCGGCCGTCAGCGTCGTCTTGCCGTGGTCGACGTGACCAATGGTCCCGATGTTGACGTGCGGCTTGGTCCGCTCGAACTTCGCCTTGCCCACTGGGTCCTCCTCAGGACTCTGGTAGAGATTGCCGAACGACTCCAGGGCCATGGTGGCACCTGCGGGACGTGCGGTCCTACGGGTCGGTTGTGTGGTGTAGAGCTACAGGTTGCGACCTGTGGGACTTACTCGCCCCGGGTCTTCTTGATGATCTCTTCGGCAACGTTCCGAGGAACCTCGGCGTAGCTGTCGAACTGCATCGAGTACACGGCGCGACCCTGGGTCTTCGACCGAAGGTCACCCACGTACCCGAACATCTCAGAGAGTGGCACGAGAGCGCGAATCACCTTCACGCCCGTCGCGTCCTCCATGGACTGGATCATGCCGCGACGCGAGTTCAGGTCGCCGATGACATCACCCATGTAGTCCTCGGGCGTCCGCACCTCGACCGACATGACCGGCTCCAGCAGAACCGGGTCGGCCTTGCGGACGGCCTCCTTGAGGATCATCGAGCCGGCGATCTTGAACGCCATCTCCGAGGAGTCGACGTCGTGCGCTGCGCCGTCGAGCAGGATCGCCTTGACGCCGACGAGCGGGTAGCCCGCCAGCACGCCCAGCTGCATCGCGCTCTGAACACCGGCGTCGATCGAGGGGATGTACTCCCGCGGGATGCGACCACCGGTGACCTTGTTCTCGAACGTGTAGATCTCGCCCAGGGCGGGGTCCAACGGCTCGAAAGACATCTGGACCTTGGCGTACTGCCCGGATCCACCCGTCTGCTTCTTGTGGACGTAGTCCATCTTCTCTACCGAGCGACGGATCGTCTCCCGGTACGCGACCTGCGGCTTGCCGACGTTGGCGTCGACGTGGAACTCGCGCCGCATCCGCTCGACGAGGATGTCCAGGTGGAGCTCGCCCATGCCGCCGATGACGGTCTGGCCGGTCTCCTCGTCGTGGCGGACCCGGAACGTCGGGTCCTCCTCGGCGAGCTTCTGGATGGCGACCGACAGCTTCTCCTGGTCGCCCTTCGTCTTCGGCTCGATCGCCACATCGATGACGGGCTCCGGGAACGTCATGGACTCGAGCACGATCAGGTTGCTCGGGTCGCACAGCGTGTCACCGGTGGTGACGTCCTTCAGGCCGATGAACGCGTAGATGTGGCCGGCCGTGGCCTCCTCCACCGGGTTCTCCTTGTTGGAGTGCATCTGGAAGAGCTTCCCGATGCGCTCCTTCTTGCCCTTGGTGGCGTTGTAGACCTGGGCGCCCTGCGCGACGTGTCCCGAGTAGACCCGGACATACGTCAGCTTGCCGAAGAACGGGTGCGTCGCGACCTTGAACGCCAGCGCCGCGAACGGCTCCGTCGCGTCGGGGTGACGCTCGATGATGATCTCTTCGTCGTGGACGTCGTGACCCTCGACAGCAGGGACGTCGAGCGGCGTCGGGAGGTAGTCGATGACGGCGTCGAGCATGGGCTGGACGCCCTTGTTCTTGAACGCCGACCCGCACAGGACCGGGTACGCGAGCGACTTGATCGTCAGCTCCCGGATGCCGGCCTTGATCTCCGCGACCGTGAGCTCCTCGCCGTTCAGGTACTTCTCGAGCAGCGTCTCGTTCGCCTCGGCAACGGCCTCGATGAGCTCGGCGCGGTACTGCGCCGCCTTCTCGGCGAGGTCCGCGGGGATCTCCTCGGTGGAGTACTCCTCGCCCAGCTTGGTCTCGCCGCGCCAGATGAGCGCCTTCTGCTCGACCAGGTCGACGACGCCCGTGAACTCGCTCTCCGAGCCGATCGGCAGCTGGATGACCAGCGGCTTGGCCTTGAGGCGGTCCACGATCGTCTTCACCGTGAAGTAGAAGTCAGCGCCGAGCTTGTCCATCTTGTTGACGAAGCAGATGCGCGGGACCTCGTACTTGTCAGCCTGACGCCAGACGGTCTCCGACTGGGGCTCGACGCCCTCCTTGCCGTCGAACACCGCGACGGCACCGTCGAGGACGCGCAGCGAGCGCTCGACCTCGACCGTGAAGTCCACGTGGCCCGGCGTGTCGATGATGTTGATCTGGTTGTTCTTCCAGTAGCAGGTCGTCGCGGCGGACGTGATCGTGATGCCGCGCTCCTGCTCCTGCTCCATCCAGTCCATCGTCGACGCACCGTCATGCGTCTCACCGATCTTGTAGTTGACCCCGGTGTAGAACAGGATCCGCTCGGTGGTCGTCGTCTTACCGGCATCGATATGCGCCATGATGCCGATGTTCCGGACCCTGTTGAGGTCCGTCAGCACGTCAAGTGCCACGTGTTCAGCCCCTTGTCGGTTGGCTTGGGTTCGCGATCGCGGGGATCACCAGCGGTAGTGCGCGAACGCCTTGTTGGACTCGGCCATCTTGTGCATGTCCTCGCGGCGCTTGACCGCGGCACCCAGGCCGTTGCTGGCATCGAGGATCTCGTTCATGAGCCGCTCGGTCATCGTCTTCTCGCGACGTGCACGCGAGTAGTCGGTGAGCCAGCGCAGGGCGAGCGTGGTCGAGCGCACGGGGCGGACCTCGACGGGCACCTGGTAGGTCGCGCCACCGACGCGGCGCGAACGCACCTCGAGGGCCGGGCGGACGTTCTCGAGCGCGCGCTTGAGCACGACGACGGGGTCGCCCTGCGTCTTGTCGCGCACACCCTCGAGGGCGCCGTACACGATGGCCTCGGCGACGGACTTCTTGCCGTCCATGAGGACCTTGTTGATGAGCTGCGTGACGACCGGCGATCCGTAGACCGGGTCGATGATGAGTGGCCGCTTCGGGGCGGGACCCTTACGAGGCATTAGCGCTTGTCCTTCTTGGCACCGTAACGGCTACGGGCCTGCTTGCGGTTCTTCACACCCTGGGTGTCGAGGGCGCCACGGACGATCTTGTAACGGACGCCGGGGAGGTCCTTCACGCGGCCGCCGCGCACGAGCACGATGGAGTGCTCCTGCAGGTTGTGTCCCACACCGGGGATGTAGGCCGTGACCTCGACCTGGCTCGAGAGCTTGACGCGCGCGACCTTGCGGAGAGCCGAGTTCGGCTTCTTCGGGGTCGTCGTGTAGACGCGGGTGCACACACCGCGTCGCTGCGGGCTGCCCTTGAGCGCCGGCGTCTTGGACTTGTTGACCTTGGCTGTACGGCCCTTGCGGACCAGCTGCTGGATCGTAGGCACTACATCTCCGTGTCTTCTCGTTGACGCTCTGATCGGCCGGGACCTAGCCCGACCTGGTGGGACCGACGTCCGCAGCGCCCCGCGCACCTTCAGGTGGAGCGGCGCGTTCGTCCGACGGCCCGAGGGCCTTGCGTCCTGCGCCGCCGAACTGCGACCCACGCGCCCGGGCGTGTCGCCCTCAATGCCCGCGGCGGCACCCCGCCGAACTGCTCATCGACGGTATGTCGCACGCGGTGAAGAGGAACTCCACCCGGCGCACCGCACCCTGGCCCGGGGATCGAACCCCAAGAGCTTCCGGCGGTGTGCACGCACGAGGGCCCGACGGCGCGGGCACGGTGGCCCACATTACCGTCCGCGTGGCGAGTCCGTCAAAGCAAGGTGCGTCACAGCGCGGGCCCGGACCGCCGCTCGCACTGCCGGCCCGTCACGGGGCCGAAGAGTCATGCAACTGGACGGCCCGAGGGGGGCCCACCGGATCGGTGGGCCCCCCTCGGGGCAGAACGACGGACTGACGTCAGCGGAAGTCGCCGAAGTCGATGTCCTCGAGCGGGACTGCCTCACCCGAGCCGAGGCCCAGGGACGGGAAGTCGATCTCGTCGTAGCCGAAGGACGGGTACAGCTCGGCCTTGGCCTCCTCGGTCGGCTCGACGACCACGTTGCGGTAGCGGGCCAGGCCCGTACCGGCGGGGATGAGCTTGCCGAGGATGACGTTCTCCTTGAGGCCCAGCAACGGGTCGCTGCGCCCCGACATCGCGGCCTCGGTGAGGACGCGCGTCGTCTCCTGGAAGGAGGCCGCGGACAGCCACGAGTCGGTCGCGAGCGACGCCTTCGTGATGCCCATGAGCTCCGGACGCCCCGAGGCCGGCTGCCCGCTCTCGGACACCGCCCGACGGTTCGCGTCCTCGAACCGGCCACGCTCGGCGAGCTCGCCGGGCAGGAGGTCCGTGTCGCCCGAGTCGAGGACCGTCACCCGGCGCAGCATCTGCCGGACGATGACCTCGATGTGCTTGTCGTGGATGTCCACGCCCTGCGAGCGGTAGACCTCCTGCACCTCGTCGACCAGGTGCTTCTGTGTCGCACGCGGGCCGAGGATGCGCAGGACCTTCTTGGGGTCGACCGCACCGACGACGAGCTGAGTACCGACCTCGACGTGGTCGCCGTCGCTGACGAGCAGGCGCGACCGCTTCGTGATCGGGTACGCCAGCTCCTCCGAGCCGTCGTCCGGCGTGAGCATGATGCGGCGGGTCCGGTCGGACTCGTCGATCGTGATCCGGCCCGAGAACTCGGCGATCGGTCCCTCACCCTTGGGGGTGCGGGCCTCGAAGAGCTCCTGGATACGGGGCAGACCCTGGGTGATGTCGTCGGCCGAGGCCACACCACCCGTGTGGAACGTACGCATCGTGAGCTGCGTGCCAGGCTCACCGATCGACTGGGCCGCGATGATGCCGACCGCCTCGCCGATGTCCACGAGCTTGCCGGTCGCGAGCGAACGGCCGTAGCACTTGGCGCACGTGCCGACCCGCGACTCGCAGGTCAGGACCGAGCGGACCTTGAGGTCCGTGACACCCGCGGCGAGCAGCGAGTCGATGAGCACGTCGCCCACGTCGTCGCCCGCGTGGCCGATGACGTTGCCGTCGATCTCGACGTCGGTCGCCAGCGTGCGCGAGTAGACGCTCGTCTCGACCTTGTCGTGGCGGCGCAGCGCACCGTCGGTACCGGGGACGCCCACCGTCATGACGAGGCCGCGCTCCGTGCCGCAGTCCTCCTCACGGACGATGACGTCCTGCGAGACGTCCACCAGACGACGTGTCAGGTAGCCCGAGTCGGCGGTCCGCAGAGCGGTGTCCGCCAGGCCCTTGCGAGCACCGTGCGTCGCGATGAAGTACTCCAGGACCGACAGGCCCTCGCGGTAGTTCGCCTTGATGGGGCGCGGGATGATCTCGCCCTTGGGGTTCGCCACGAGGCCGCGCATACCGGCGATCTGACGGACCTGCATCCAGTTACCACGAGCACCGGAACCGACCATCTTGTAGACGGTGTTGTCCTTGCGGAAGTTGGCCCGCATCGCGTCGGCGACCTTGTCGGTCGCCTGCGTCCAGATCTCGATGAGCTCCTGGCGGCGCTCGTCGTCGGTGATCAGGCCCTTCTCGTACTGGCCCTGCACCTTGGCGGCGCGCCCCTCGTGCTCCTCGAGGATCTCCGCCTTCTCCGCTGCCGGGGTGGCGACGTCGGAGATGGCGATCGTGACGCCCGAGCGGGTGGCCCAGCGGAAGCCGGCCTCCTTGAGCGCGTCGAGGGACGCGGCGACCGCGACCTTCGGGTAGCGCTCGGCGAGGTCGTTGACGATGACCGACAGGCGCTTCTTGTCGACCACGCCGTTCTCGTACGGGTAGTCGACGGGCAGCAGCTCGTTGAACAGCGCGCGGCCGAGCGTCGTCTGGTACGTCAGGGTCCCGCCCTGCACCCAGCCCTCAGGGGCGTCCTGCTCCGCGAGGATCAGGTCGTCGAGACGGATCCCGACCGGGGCGTTCAGGTCGAGCGACTTCTGGTCGAACGCCATGACGGCCTCGGAGACCGAGGAGAAGACGCGCCCCGCACCGATGGGGTCGTCCTTGTCGTTCGTCAGGTGGTACAGGCCGATGATCATGTCCTGGGAGGGCATGGTCACCGGACGACCGTCCGACGGCTTGAGGATGTTGTTGCTCGAGAGCATGAGGATGCGGGCCTCGGCCTGCGCCTCCGCGCTCAGGGGCAGGTGGACAGCCATCTGGTCGCCGTCGAAGTCCGCGTTGAACGCGGCGCACACGAGCGGGTGCAGGTGGATGGCCTTGCCCTCGACGAGCTGCGGCTCGAACGCCTGGATGCCGAGACGGTGCAGCGTGGGCGCACGGTTCAGCAGCACGGGGTGCTCGGTGATGACCTCTTCGAGGACGTCCCACACGACCGGGCGCGCGCGCTCGACCATGCGCTTCGCGCTCTTGATGTTCTGCGCGTGGTTGAGGTCGACGAGCCGCTTCATGACGAAGGGCTTGAAGAGCTCGAGGGCCATCTGCTTCGGCAGGCCGCACTGGTGCAGCTTGAGCTGCGGGCCGACGACGATGACCGAACGGCCCGAGTAGTCGACGCGCTTGCCGAGCAGGTTCTGACGGAACCGACCCTGCTTGCCCTTGAGCATGTCCGAGATGGACTTGAGCGGGCGGTTGCCCGGTCCCGTCACCGGACGGCCGCGGCGGCCGTTGTCGAACAGCGAGTCGACGGCCTCCTGGAGCATCCGCTTCTCGTTGTTGACGATGATCTCGGGGGCGCCGAGGTCAAGCAGCCGCTTGAGGCGGTTGTTCCGGTTGATGACCCGGCGGTACAGGTCGTTCAGGTCCGACGTGGCGAAGCGGCCACCGTCGAGCTGGACCATCGGGCGCAGGTCCGGCGGGATGACCGGGACCGCGTCGAGAACCATGCCCGTGGGCGAGTTCGACGTCGTGAGGAACGCGTTGACGACCTTCAGGCGCTTGAGCGCACGCGTCTTGCGCTGCCCCTTGCCGTTCTTGATGATGTCGCGCAGCGAGTCCGACTCGGCCTCGAGGTCGAACGCCTCGAGCCGCTTCTGGATCGCCGCGGCGCCCATCGAGCCCTCGAAGTAGTTGCCGTAGCGGTCCTGCAGCTGGCGGTACAGCATCTCGTCGCCCTCGAGGTCCGCGACCTTGAGGTTCTTGAACCGGTCCCAGACCGTGTCGAGGCGCTCCAGGTCAGCGTCCGCACGCTTGCGGATCTGCGCCATCTCGCGCTCGGCGGAGTCACGCACCTTACGGCGCGCGTCGGCCTTGGCACCCTCGGCCTCGAGCTCGGCCAGGTCGGCCTCAAGCTTCGTGGCGCGGGTGTTGATGTCGTTGTCGCGACGGTCCGAGATCTCCTTCTTCTCCAGGTCGATCTCGTTCTGGAGGTTGGGGAGGTCCTCGTGCCGGCCGTCGACGTCGACGGACGTGATCATGTAGGCCGCGAAGTAGATGACCTTCTCGAGGTCCTTCGGGGCGAGGTCGAGCAGGTAGCCGAGACGCGACGGGACGCCCTTGAAGAACCAGATGTGCGTGACGGGCGCGGCGAGCTCGATGTGGCCCATGCGCTCACGGCGCACCTTCGAGCGCGTGACCTCGACGCCGCAGCGCTCGCAGATGATGCCCTTGAAGCGGACGCGCTTGTACTTCCCGCAGTAGCACTCCCAGTCCCGGGTCGGGCCGAAGATCTTCTCGCAGAAGAGTCCGTCCTTCTCGGGCTTGAGGGTGCGGTAGTTGATGGTCTCGGGCTTCTTGACCTCGCCGTGCGACCAGGTGCGGATGTCCTCGGCAGTGGCAAGTCCGATACGCAGCTCATCGAAGACGTTGACGTCGAGCAAGGGGGTCCTACTTCCTTCGCTTGCCGGGCCTCACGGGCTCCGGCGGATGGAGGGTGCTACGGGTGTGTCGGCTCCGGTCGGTCGCCGTCAGGTGACAGGCGACCGACCGGTGCTCGATCTCAGATCTCTTCGATGCTGCTGGCGTTCGGGCGACGCGAGAGGTCGATGCCGAGCTCCTCCGCCGCGCGGTAGACCTCGTCGTCGTTCTCCTTCATGTCGATCGAGACACCGTCGCTCGACAGCACCTCGACGTTCAAGCAGAGCGACTGCATCTCCTTGAGGAGGACCTTGAAGGACTCGGGGATGCCCGAGTCGGGGATGTTCTCCCCCTTGACGATCGCCTCGTACACCTTCACGCGTCCGGGGACGTCATCCGACTTGATGGTCAGCAGCTCCTGGAGCGTGTAGGCAGCTCCGTACGCCTCGAGCGCCCACACCTCCATCTCGCCGAACCGCTGGCCACCGAACTGGGCCTTACCACCCAGCGGCTGCTGCGTGATCATCGAGTACGGGCCCGTCGAACGCGCGTGGATCTTGTCGTCGACCAGGTGGTGGAGCTTGAGGATGTACATGTAGCCGACCGCGACGGGCTCCGGGAACGGCTCGCCGGAGCGGCCGTCGAAGAGCCTCGCCTTGCCGGTCCCGTCGACCATCCGGACTCCGTCGCGGTTCGGCAGCGTCGAGGACAGCAGACCGGTGAGGGTCTGCTCCGGGACACCGTCGAACACCGGCGTCGCGACCGGGACCCCGGGCGCCGACTTCGCGGCGATCGCGGGGACACCGTCACGCCACGCGAGCGACGCAGCGTCGCCCTCGGCCAGCGAGATGTCCCAGCCCTGCTTGGCGATCCACCCGAGGTGGGTCTCGAGCACCTGGCCGACGTTCATGCGGCCGGGAACGCCGAGCGGGTTGAGGATGATGTCGAGCGGGGTGCCGTCCGCGAGGAACGGCATGTCCTCGACCGGGAGGATCGTGGAGATGACGCCCTTGTTGCCGTGACGACCGGCAAGCTTGTCGCCGGGCGTGATCTTGCGGCGCTGGGCGATGTACACGCGGACCAGCTCGTTGACCCCGGCGGGCAGCTCGTCGCCGTCCTCACGGTTGAACGTGCGGACCTCGATGACCGTGCCGGACTCGCCGTGGGGAACCTTGAGCGACGTGTCGCGGACCTCGCGCGCCTTCTCACCGAAGATCGCGCGCAGCAGGCGCTCCTCCGGGGTCAGCTCGGTCTCGCCCTTGGGCGTGACCTTGCCGACGAGGATGTCGCCGGCCGAGACCTCGGCGCCGATCCGGATGATCCCGCGCTCGTCGAGGTCCGCGAGGACCTCCTCGGAGACGTTGGGGATGTCCCGCGTGATCTCCTCCGGGCCGAGCTTGGTGTCGCGGGCATCGACCTCGTGCTCCTCGATGTGGATCGAGGAGAGGACGTCGTCCTGCACGAGGCGCTGGCTGAGGATGATCGCGTCCTCGTAGTTGTGGCCCTCCCACGACATGAGCCCGACGAGCAGGTTGCGGCCGAGCGCGAGCTCGCCCTCGTCCGTCGCGGGACCGTCGGCGAGCACCGAGCCGACCTCGACGCGGGCGCCGTGGTCGACGACGACGCGCTGGTTGTAGCTCGTGCCCTGGTTCGAGCGGCGGAACTTCGCGACCCGGTGGGTCGTCGTCGTGCCGTCGTCGTTCGCGATGACGATCAGGTCGGCCGACACCTCGGTGACGACACCCGGCTTCGCCGCGACGATGACGTCGCCCGCGTCGATGGCCGCACGGCGCTCCATGCCGGTACCGACGACCGGGGCCTCGGAGCGCACCAGCGGAACGGCCTGGCGCTGCATGTTGGCACCCATGAGGGCACGGTTCGCGTCGTCGTGCTCGAGGAACGGGATCAGTGCCGTCGCGACCGAGACCATCTGGCGCGGCGAGACGTCCATGTAGTCGACGTTCACGCCGGGGACGATCTCGACCTCGCCGCCCTTGGTGCGCACGAGGACGCGGTCCTCGGCGAACGCACCGTTCGCCTTGAGCGGCGCGTTCGCCTGGGCGATGACGAAGCGGTCCTCGTCGTCGGCCGTGAGGTAGTGCACCTCGTCGGTGACCTTGCCGTGGACGACCTCGCGGTACGGGGTCTCGATGAAGCCGAACGGGTTGATCCGTCCGTACGTCGCGAGCGAGCCGATCAGGCCGATGTTCGGGCCTTCCGGGGTCTCGATCGGGCACATGCGGCCGTAGTGCGACGGGTGGACGTCACGGACCTCCATGCCGGCACGGTCGCGGGACAGACCACCCGGGCCGAGCGCGGACAGGCGACGCTTGTGCGTCAGGCCCGCGAGGGGGTTGTTCTGGTCCATGAACTGCGAGAGCTGCGACGTCCCGAAGAACTCCTTGATCGACGCCACGACCGGGCGGATGTTGATCAGGGTCTGCGGGGTGATCGCCTCGACGTCCTGCGTCGTCATGCGCTCGCGCACGACGCGCTCCATCCGGGACAGGCCCGTGCGGACCTGGTTCTGGATGAGCTCGCCGACCGCGCGGATGCGACGGTTGCCGAAGTGGTCGATGTCGTCCGTCTCGACGCGGACCTCGACGGCCTCGCCGGCACGGTGGCCGTCGATCGTCGCGACGTCGGCGTGCAGCGCCGCGAGGTACTTGATCGTGGCGACGATGTCGGCGGTGGACAGCACCGAGTCGCCCAGCGGCACGTCGATGCCGAGCTTCTTGTTGACCTTGTAGCGGCCGACCTTCGCGAGGTCGTAGCGCTTGGGGTTGAAGTAGAAGTTCTCGATCAGCGCGCGACCGGCCTCGACCGTGGGCGGCTCGCCCGGACGGATCTTGCGGTAGAGGTCGAGGAGGGACTCCTCCTCGGTCGTGACGTGGTCCTTCTCGAGCGTGTCGATGACCGCGGGGAACTGCGCGAACTCCTCGCGGATCTCCGCCTCGCTCAGGCCGAGGGCCTTGAGGAGCACCGTCGCGTTCTGCTTGCGCTTGCGGTCGACGCGGACACCGACGTTGTCGCGCTTGTCGATCTCGAACTCGAGCCAGGCGCCGCGGCTCGGGATGATCTTGGCGGTGAAGACGTCCTTGTCGGACGTCTTGTCGGCCGTGCGCTCGAAGTACACGCCCGGGGACCGGACGAGCTGGGAGACGACGACGCGCTCGGTGCCGTTGATGATGAACGTGCCGCGGTCGGTCATGAGCGGGAAGTCGCCCATGAAGACCGTCTGGCTCTTGATCTCACCGGTCGTGTAGTTGACGAACTCGGCCGTGACGAACAGCGGCGCGGCGAAGGTGAAGTCCTTCTCCTTGCACTCGTCGGCCGTGTACTTCGCCGGCTCGAAACGGTGCTCGCGGAACGACAACGACATGGAGCCGCCGAAGTCCTCGATCGGGGAGATCTCCTCGAAGATCTCCTCCAGACCGGCAGTCTCGGGGACGTCCTGGCGGCCGGTCTCGAGTGCGGTGGCGACGCGCGCCTGCCACTTCTCGTTGCCGAGCAGCCAGTCGAAGTTCTCGGTCTGGAGCCCGAGGAGGTCCGGGACCTCCAGCGGCTCGTGGATCTTGGCGAAAGAGATGCGACGAGACGCGGTGCGATTCGCGATAGCGTCGGCGGACGGAGCAGAAGGGGTGCGCGAGGCAGCCAAGAGGGGTCCTTCCCTGCAGATCGAGTACACGCTGCGCGCTGAGAGTGCCGTCCGCCGAGCCGTCCCATACCGTTGACCGCACGCGCCCGAGGGGCGAGCATGGCAATGTCGATCCGGGGTCGGGTTCGGGGGGCCGCAGGCACAAGCCAGCGCAAAGCGCTAGCCTAGCCCACTGGAACAGGGCTGTCCAATAAGGCCCGGCGTCTCAGGCTGGCGTCGGCCAGTTCGGCGGCAGCGCGGGCAACCGCCGGCCGACACGACAAAGCCCGCACCCCCAGCTGGGGTGCGGGCCTCGTCGTTGAGGTGAGCCGCTCCTCGCGGAGCAGCTCAGGAGATCACTTGAGGGTGACGGTCGCCCCGGCGCCCTCGAGGGTCGCCTTGGCCTTCTCGGCGGCCTCCTTGTTGACACCCTCCAGGACGGCCTTGGGGGCGGCGTCCACGAGGTCCTTGGCCTCCTTCAGGCCGAGGCTCGTGAGGGCGCGCACCTCCTTGATGACCTGGATCTTCTTCTCGCCGGCGGCCTCGAGGACGACGTCGAACTCGTCCTTCTCCTCCTCGACGACGGCCTCGGCACCGGCGGCCGCGGGGGCGGCGACGGCGACGGGGGCCGCAGCGGTGACCTCGAAGGTCTCCTCGAAGGCCTTGACGAACTCGGAGAGCTCAATGAGCGTGAGCTCCTTGAACGCGTTGATGAGCTCGTCAGTCGTGAGCTTCGCCATGATGGCGTGTCCTTCCGTGTCGTGCCCGCCGACCTCGGTGGTCGGCGCAAGCGGGGGGTTCGAGCGGCTGGGCCGGATGGCTCAGGCTGCGTCTTCGGTGGGCTCGTCGCGCTTGACGCGCAACGCCTCGACGGTGCGAACGGCCTTCGCCGCAGGTGCCGTGAAGAGGTACGCCGCCTGGTAGAGCGACGCCTTGAGCACGCCGGCCGTCTTGGCCAGCAGAACCTCGCGGGACTCGAGGTCCGCGAGCTTGATGATGTCCGCGGCGGTCAGGGCGCGTCCTTCGAGGACACCGCCCTTGATGACCAGTGCGGGGTTCGCCTTGGCGAAGTCACGCAGACCCTTGGCTGCCTCGACCGGGTCACCGGTCACGAAGGCGATGGCCGAGGGACCGGCCAGGTGGGAGTCGATGCCCTCGACGCCCGCCTGCTTGGCCGCGATAGCGGTCAACGTGTTCTTCACCACGGCGTAGGTTGCGTTGCCGCTGAGCGCGCGCCGCAGCTGCTTGAGCTGCGCAACGGTGAGCCCGCGGTACTCGGTCAGCACGGCCGCGTTCGACTCGCGGAACCGGTCCGTGAGCTCTGCGACATCGGCTGCCTTGTCCGGCCTCGCCATGGCAATCCTTCCGGTGGTGATGCCACCGGTCGTCCTCGGCCCCACAACGAGAAGGAGCCCCGCGCAGGCGCGGGGCTCGACATGCACGCCGGGGCGTGCGGACCGAAACTCTCACCTGCGCTGGCTCCCGCTGCTGCGGGACTTCGGGCGTTCTCTGCACAGGTGCGCTACGAACAGTGCACCGCAAGAGGACGACGACCGGCGGTCTTGGGTGGTCTGAGACTACGTCACGGGCGACCGGTGGCCAAATCACTGCTCAGACGGGTGCCCCGAAGCTGACGAGCGGGACGATGGCCCCGTCGGCCTCGAACCCCTCCGCGGTCGCCGTCGCAAGCGCCTCGGCCACCGGGTGTCCCCCGCTCAGGAGCGCGTGCACGCGCGTCATGACACTCAGGGCCACCTCGTCCGACACCGGCGCGAGCGCGGCGACGACACAGCCGACGCCGCCGCGCAGCAGCACGCTCGCGAAGCCCAGAGCCTCGCCCCCCGGCCGGACGCTCGCGCGACCGATCTCGCAGCACGAGAGCACGACGAGGTCCGGCGCGCCCGCGCCCGCGTCGAGCTCGTGGGCGAACAGCGGGCCGTCCGCCATCCGCACCGAGGAGAACAGGGGGTTGTCCGGCTCGTGCCGACCGTGCGCGGCGAGGTGGACGATGCCGGGCGCACCGAGCATCTCGATCGTGCGAGCGCACGTCGCGTCGTCGCCGGCCAGGACGGTCGCCTGCGGCCAGAGCCGGGCGACCTCGCGCACCTCGGCCGCCGCGTGCCGCAGGCCCGGGCCAGCGGCGGCGCTCAGGCGCACCGGGCCGCCCGCCGCTGAGCCGGCGTAGGTGCGCCAGTGGTGCACGGACGGGGCGACGACGGTCGCCCGGCCGCGTCGGGACACGAGCATCGACCACGGGACCAGCCCGAGCCAGCCGCTCGCGACCACGACGACCTGCTCGGGCGTCCGCAGCACGTCACCCACCTGCGCGTCGAGCGCCTCCAGGCAGCGGGTGAGCGAGCGCGCGGCCGCCGCACGCAGCGGCAGCGGCACGAGCGTGTTGGCGACGACCTCGAGGTCGGCGTGCACCCGCCGGGCAGCCTCACGCAGGCGGGTCGCGTCCCCCAGGTCGTGGAGGCTGACATGGCCCGAGGTGCCTGCTCCGGTCACGCGGACAGCGACGACCCGACCCGCGTGCTCAGCGACGTCGAGCACCGTGGTGCCGGGGTGCTCGCGCAAGGTCGCCGTGACCTGCCGGGCCGTCCCGATCTGGTCCTGGCTCGACTGACCCTCCCGGTGCCACGACCGCGCCAGGATGGCCTGCTTGAGCCGGAGCGCGTCACGCCGCACCCGGATGCGCTCAGGGTCGGCCACCGGCAGCGACTCGATCCCGCGTGCGCCGTCGAGCAGCTGACGTAGCTCGGCGAGCAGCGCCGCCGACTCCGGGTCGCGTGGCGGGTTGACGCGCTGGACGGCCCCGACGACCGCCCGCGTGCGTTCGGCTGCATCGAGGACGGCGGCCGGCTGCCCGCTCGCGAGCGCCAGCTCCAGGTCGATCTCGGCCAGACGGCCCCCGTGCACCGCCGCGGCCGTGCGCAGGTCGAGCGAGCCGAACCCCGCGCGGTGCACCCCGAGGTCGCGCTGACCTTCCCGGACGTGTCGCCCGGCCCGCGTGCGATCGCCGGCTGCGAGCGCGAGCAGGGCACGGACGCGCCGACCGTGCAGTCGCACCGTGATCGGGTCGCCGGGAGACACCGGTCCGAGCGCCGCGAGCCGAGCAGCAGCGTCGGGCATCGGGCCACGGACGAGCTGGGCCTCGAGCCCGACGAGCGACGCGACGTAGGCCCACACCGGGCGACCCGAGCTCTCGCACAACCGCTCGAGGCGGGCCGCGCGCGTGGCCAGGAGCCCCCACGCCCGGCGCAGCTCAGGGTCGCTCGTGGGCGCGGGCGTGGGGCGGGCCAGGTGCGCGGCATCGATCTGCAGGCCGATCACGGTGGCTCGCACCGCCCACGACTCCTCACCGCGCCGCACGAACCGGCGCCGGGCCGATGCCACGAGCGCACGCGCGTGGTCGACGTCCCCGCGCAGCATCGCGCACTCCGCGCGGACGAGCTCGGTCTCGGCGAGGTCGTGGCCCAGCCGGTCGGCCGCGAAGATCTCGGCAGCCTCGGCGAGCGTCGCGTCCGCGACCCCGACGAGCCCCGCCTCGAGCAGCACCCGCGCCCGGTCGAGCAGCGCGATCGCACGAGTCCGGCCCGGCAGGCTGCGCGCGGCCTCCTCCATGCGGGCGAGCGCCAGCGGGAGCCGGCCCGCAACGAACTCGAGGTAGCCCAGGTTGTGCTGCGCCTTGAAGACAAGTCGCGCGAAGCCCGCAGCCTTGGCGCGCTCGACACACTGGGTCAGGTCCGCGCGCGCCTGCGAGAGCTCGCCGCGATCCATGTGCAGCACCCCGCGGTTCAGCAGCGCTCGGCAGGCGTCGATCGCGTCGGCGTCCCGCACGCGCTCGAGCGCCTCGTCGAGCGCGTGCAGCGACTCCTCGGGCCGGCCCGAGCGCAGGTAGAGCAGCCCGCGGAGGCCTGCGAGCGCCGGCTCGAGCCCCAGCCAGCCCGACGCGCCGTCAGCGTGCGCGGCCGCTGCCAGCTCGGCGAGACGGGCCAGCTGCGCCTCGACGTCACCGCGCCGCTCGTAGTCGCTCTTGACGAGCTCGATCGCCGCCCGGATGCGCACGCGCGCGACCTCGTCCGACGGGGGCAGCCCGCCGAGGAGGCGCAGGGCAGGTCGGAGGCGGCGACCGGCGAGCGCGGGCTGGCCCTCGGCGTTCTCGACCACGGCTCGGTCCACCGCGGCCGCCAGCCGCTCGAGGGTGGCGGCCGCGGCCTGCTCCGGTGCGCGTCCGCCTCGAGCGGCCATCGACGCTAGAGCTCGATCTGCGGAGTGACGACGGGGAGCTCGGGGTCCTCCGGTCGGCGCAGCACGAGCCTGGCCGGACCTCGCCCCAGGTCCGAGAACGAGAACCGGCCGTCGGCGTCGGACTGCGTTCGGGTGACGAGGCCGCCCTGGTGCAGCTCGACCCCGAGCGAGGCCGCCGGTGTCGCCCAGCCGTCGACGCGGACGCGGTCGGCCTCGGCGTGCACCGTGATCATGACCGTGAGCACGTCGGTCGTGAAGGTGATCGTGGCGGCCTCGATGCTCGGCTCCTCCGAGCGCAGGGCGAGGTCGGGTGCGCCGATGAGCCGCAGCTCGGCCACCTCCGTCTCGAGCGCGTCGATCGTCAGCGCCAGGCCGATGCTCTCCACCAGTCCGGCGGGCACCGGGTCCACGCGTTCGATGATCGCCGCAAGCCTGTTCAGGGTCTCGGCGTCGACGCCGTCGAGCGGGCTGGAGGCGAGCCGCGCGAGGGTCAGCTCGTCGGGGCTCATCGCACACCCCACTCGGGGTCGGCGGTGAGGGCGACCCGCAGCTTGGCCAGGCACCGGCCGCGCGTCGGGCCGATGCTGCCGACCGGTATGCCCAGCGCCCGGGAGACGACCGCGTAGTCGGGCCGGTCGACCAGCGAGATGAGCCCGAGCAGCCGTCTGCACCTGTCGGGGAGCGTGCGGACGTGCGCCCAGAGGATGCGGTCGCGCTCGTCGCGGACGGCGAGCGCCTCCGGGACCTCCTCGGCGGGCGCCGCGAGCCACTGCGTCGCACCCTCGTCGCTGCGGGTGCGTCCGGCGTCCTCGCGCGACTTGCGGACCGACCGCCACGCCGACCGTTTGGCGGTGACGAGCATCCACTGGAGCGCTGCCCGCGGGTCACGGATCGTCTCGAGGTCGCGGACGAGCGAGAGCCACACACCCTGGACGACATCCTGCGCCTGCTCCTGGTCGGCCCCCTGCGCGCGAACGGTGTGCCACAGCAGCGGGGTGAGTGCGGGCACCAGCTCGGCCAACGGCCCGCGGTCTCCCTGGCGGTACGCAACCACCGCGTCAGCGGCCTGATCAGCCAGGCTCTTGCCCCGGTACTGCAGGTCAGCGGCCACAGGGCCTACCCGGTCGTCACTCATCATCGACCCTCGCACATGGGCATCGTCGGGCGGCCGTCCCTGCCAGACTAGGGCGACCCGGACAACTCCGACAAGCGTCTACGCGTGCTGTCGGAGTCATGACCTGAGGAGCCTTCCGCACGTGGCCTGATACGTCCGGGCGCACGAATGCCGGACGGGGCGCCCGTCGCGCCCCCGACGCATGTATCAGGGCGGGCACGGTCGGTTCCTCCACCGTGCACCCCCGCCCGACCCACGCCCCGCCCGGATGAACCGGCCCGCAAGGAGAGAGCAGCTCATGAGTGAAGTTCCCGACCGGCGGACCCCTGACCGCGAGCAGATCCGACCGGTCAAGCGCCGGGTCGAGGACCAGCTCATCGCGTTGCCCGGGGTCGTCGGCGTCGACATCGGCGAGAAGGTGTCGCGCGGCGAGCCGACCGGGTCCGAGTCGATCGTCGTGCACGTCAACCAGAAGGTCGACGTCAGCCGGCTGCCGGCGGACCAGCTCATCCCCGCCGAGATCGACGGCATCCCCACCGATGTCGTGGAGCACCGCATCCGCCTGCAGGCGCACCTCGTGCCGTTCGCCGGGTCGCCCGCGGCGCCGACGTCGGGAGCCGACACGACCGACGCGAGGCGGTACCGGCCGCTCGCCGGTGGGGCGAGCCTCGGCCCGTTCCGCCCGGTCCCCCGGGGCGCACCCGTCGTGGACGGACCTCCCGGCGAGTACCTCGTCGCCGGGACCCTCGGCGCGTTCGTCACCGACCGTCGCACGGGCCGGACGCTCGCGCTCACCAACTTCCACGTCGCCGCCGTCGACACCGGGTGGCGCGCGGGTGACCTCCAGCTCCAGCCGTCGCGCATCGACGACGGTGCGATGGCCGGTTCGCCCATCGGAACCGTGCAGCGCGCCGTCATCTCCGACCGGGTCGACGGGGCGGCCGTCCTGCTCGCCCCGGGCACGCAGTGGTACCCCGGGGTCATCGGCATCGGACCGGTCAAGGGCCGGGCCGTCGCCCAGGTCGGGCAGACGGTGCGCAAGCGGGGTCGGACGACCGGCCTGCGGCACGGGACCGTCAGCTCGGTCGACTTCACCGTGCAGATCGACTTCGGTGGCGAGACGGGCGTGCGCACGCTGCGGGACCAGGTACGCGTCGACCGCGACCCGGCCGAGGCCGAGTTCTCCGCCGGGGGCGACTCGGGATCGGTCGTCGTCGACGACCGCGGTCGCGTCGTCGGCCTGCTGTTCGCGGGTGAGGAGGACGGCAGCTTCGGCTTGGCCAACCCGATCGACGCCGTGCTCGACGAGCTGGGCGTCAAGCTGGCGACACCGAAGTCGGCCGTCCGCCGAGCCGCCCGGGCGGCACGCGACGCACGGGCCGCGCGGGCGGCGCGGTGGGATGCGGCGCTGGACGCCTGGGCTGCGACCGTCGGCACAGGGCCGTGGGCCACCCGAACCGAGCCGCGGATCTCCGGCTGGACCGGGGCAGGGCGAGGGTCGACCGTCGGCGGGCCGTCGGGCGCCGCCGCGGCCGGGGGCGGCTCGGGCTCCGGCCGTCGGGTGGGCGCCGGCGCGGGAGCCGCGTCGACCCAGCCGTTCACCGAACCGTTCACGGAGCCCTTCACCGAACCGTTCACCGAGCCGTTCACCGAGCCATTCACGGAACCGTTCACCGAGGCCTACCTGGCCGATCCGTTCACTGAGCCGTTCACGGAGCCGTTCACCGAGCCCTTCACCGAACCGTTCACCGAGCCGTTCGCCCGACGGTTCGTTGCGCCCGACGGGCGACCGCGCACCGACGGTGCTGTCACACGCGCCCAGCTCGAGCAGGCGTTCTGGGCGGGCTACGTGACCGCGCTGGGCCGCGGGTCGCGGAGGGGCTGATCTCCATGTCGGTGACTCTGGGTGACGGCGACCGCGAGGGTGCGGGATCCGATCGGGTGGTCGCGCTCCGTCTCGCGTCGGACGCTCGCAGCGAGGTGGAGCGCGACAGCGTGCCGTCGCCGCCCCCCGGGGTGGAGCATGCCCTCGCGGCCGTCGGGCCCGTCGCAGCACCGACGGGGACGGACGTCGGCCGCCCGCTCGTCGGTGAGCTCGAGGACATCCTCGACGCCCTGACCGACGAGGGGCCGGTGACGCCGCTCAGGGTCGAGCTCGCGGACCTGCTGGGTGCCTGGGCCTCGGCGCTCATCCGAGTCCACCGGCGCCCGGTCGACGCAGGCACCCGTGCGGCGCGACTGCCGCGGGTGCTCAGCGACGATCCGGTGCCGGCGTGGGTGACCGAGCTCCCGGCTGTGGCCGGCTGCGCCTGGGCCGTCCGGGCACACCCGTCCACGCAGCGAGCGATCGACGAGGCCCGCACAGGCTGGTCCACGTCGCAGCGGGTCCACGGCGCGGCGGGCGACGACGTCGTCATCACGCGCGACGCGGACCACCGCATCGGGGCGGCGCAGCTGCTCCCGGGCGCGGCAACGGGCCGTGGCGATGCTCGGTGGGACGTCGCCTCGGCGCTGGACTGGATCGCCGTCGTGCTTGGACCGTCTCTCGACCCGAGCTGGCAGCTCGACCCCGTGGCGGACTTCCTCGCGGCCTACCGCGCGCTCGGAGGTGCAGCCGAGCCGACCCGCGCGCTCGCCGTCGCGCGCACCATCGCCACTGCCGTCGAGTGGAGCGTCGCGCTGACGGCGGACGCCGCATCGGTGACCGACGAGGACCACCAGTGGCTCGCCGCCCTGTGGGCGCGTCCGCTCGACCTCGTCACCGGCGCCACACACCTCACCTGATCTCGCCGTGCACTCGCCCGATCAGCAGGGGGGACCGGGCGAATGGGACGGCGGCGCGTGCCCGCACGCGAGAAGGCCCGGTCCGACATGCGGACCGGGCCTTCGTGCGTGCGGGGGGACGTCAGGCGGCGTCGTCCTCGGACGTGAGGTTCTTGACCTTGTTCTGGTCGACGAGGATCCCGGGACCGTTCGTCGTGGAGAACGTGGCCTTCGTGATGAAGCGGCCCTTCGAGGCCGCCGGCTTGGCACGAAGAACCTCGTCAAGGGCAGCGGCGTAGTTCTCCGTCAGCTGGACGTCGCTGAAGGAGACCTTGCCGATGATGAAGTGGAGGTTCGCGTGCTTGTCGACACGGAACTCGATCTTCCCGCCCTTGATGTCCGTCACGGCCTTCGCGACGTCGAGCGTCACGGTGCCCGTCTTCGGGTTCGGCATGAGCCCGCGCGGACCCAGCACCTTGCCCAGTCGACCGACCTTGCCCATGAGGTCGGGCGTCGCGACAGCGGAGTCGAAGTCCGTGAAGCCCGCGGCGACCCTCTCGATGAGCTCGTCGCCACCGACGATGTCGGCGCCCGCGGCGCGTGCCTGCTCGGCGCGCTCACCCGTGGCGAAGACCAGGACCCGAGCGGTCTTGCCGGTGCCGTGGGGCAGGTTCACTGTGCCGCGGACGATCTGGTCCGACTTGCGGGGGTCGACGCCGAGCCGGAAGGCGACCTCGACGGTCCCGTCGTACGTCGTGGTCGACGTGGCCTGCGCGAGGCGGACGGCCTCGAGCGGCGTGTAGAGGCGACCGGCCTCGATCTTCTCGGCTGCGGCGCGGTACGCCTTGCTGTGCTTCGTCATCTGCTGGTTCTCCTTGGTCGGCAGTCGTGGTCAGCGGGCCGCACAGGGCCCTGCCACTGAACTTCTCGGGTGCTGCTGGTGGTGCGAGGTGCTGCGGTGCGGCCGGGCCGGTCAGGACTCGGTCGTGATGCCCATCGAGCGCGCGGTGCCGGCGATGATCTTCTCGGCGGCAGCGAGGTCGTTGGCGTTGAGGTCGACGAGCTTGGTCGTCGCGATCTCACGCACCTGGGCAGCCGTCAGGTTCGCCACCTTGACGGTGTGCGGTGTCGGCGAGCCCTTGGCGACGCCGGCGGCCTTCTTGATGAGCTCCGCTGCCGGCGGGGTCTTCGTGATGAACGTGAAGGAACGGTCCTCGTAGACCGTGATCTCCACGGGGATCACGTC
>NZ_DASUIR010000116.1:0-19747 GCF_036279715.1 Cellulomonas sp.
GGTCGGTCAGGTCGGGTTGCAGCGCGCCATCAGGGTGGCCATCGAGCCGACGTCGGGCCGCCACGGCTCGAGGTTCCAGGTCGCCTTGTCGGCCGCGCCGAGCGCGTGGCACAGGAACTGGTCGTGCATCGCGTTCGTGTCGGCGTCCGGCGCGAGCGCGACGACGGCCGCCCAGGTCGCGTCCTGAGCGGCGAGCCCGCCGGCGCGCGCCCACGGGGTCGGGTCGACCGCGAGCGACCGCCCTCCCTCGCGTTCGCCCCACGTCGCACTCGTCACCAGGGTCGTGCCCAACCACACGGTCGCCGTGCCCGACGTGCGTTCCGTGGAGCCGACCAGCGCGCGGGAGACGACGGCCCGCAGCCCCTGGGTGCCCGCAGCCTCGAACCGTGCGCGCACGAGCGTCCCGTCGTCGGTCGTCGCCGTCGGGCTCGCAAGCCCACCGGCGAACGCTCCCGCGGTGTCCCGGACGACGACCGACCCGTCGAGCTGTACGTCGAACGTGGTGCCCGGCGGGGCGATGAGCTGGGCGGCGTCCGCGGGGAGGTCGGCCGGGAGCGGGATGCTCGCCTGGACGGAGCCGTCGGGCTGCGGGGTGATGGTCGGCCGGTCGGCCTGGAGGGTGAGAGTGAGCGCGCCCGACGTCAGCGTTGCGGCGCTCGCGGACGCCGCCGCGCTCTCGGTCGCGGGTGACGCGCCGGGTGACGCCCCAGGTCCCGGGCCTGGGTCGCCAGTGGCCGTGCAGCCGGTGAGCAGCGCGCTGACCAGGACGGCGATCAGCGCGCCCAGTCGCGCATCGTGCGGAGCGGGGCGTCGAGCCCCTGATCCACCGGCCGTCGCACCTGTCGTCCGCACCCACGAACGGTAGCGACTCGGCGGCGCGGGGAGGGGGTACCCCTTGACGCCCGGCCGTGCCGGGACCTATCGTGAACACGTGTTCATGAACGTACGTTCATAGACGAGGAGGAGACATGGCAGACATCACCCTCGACCGGCTCGGCAAGACCTTCGGGCCCGTCGTCGCCGTCGAGAACCTGAACCTGCAGATCAGGCCCGGCAGCGTCACTGCGTTCCTCGGCCCGAACGGTGCGGGCAAGACGACGACGATGCGCATGGTGCTCGGTCTCGTCCGCCCCACGACCGGGCGGGCCCTCATCGGTGGCCTGCGCTACGCCGACCTGCCGGCGCCCCGGCGGACCGTCGGCGCCGTGCTCGGACCCGACGGGTTCCACGTCGGGCGTTCCGGTCGCGACCACCTGCGGGTCATCGCCCGCGCGTGTGCCTTCCCGGACCGTCGCGTGGACGAGGTGCTCGAGCTCGTCGAGCTCACCGACGCCGCGCGTCGGCGCGTCGGCACCTACTCGCTCGGCATGCGCCAGCGGCTCGGCCTCGCGGCGGCGCTGCTCGGCGACCCCGAGGTCCTCATCACGGACGAGCCCACCAACGGGCTCGACCCGGAGGGCATCGCGTGGCTCCGCGGGTTCCTGCGCGCGAGCGCCGACGAGGGTCGCACCGTGCTCGTCTCGAGCCACCTGCTCGCCGAGGTGGCCCGCACGGCGGACCGCATCGTCGTCATCAGCGAGGGCCGTCTCCGGTTCGACGGCGACCTCACCGAGCTCGCGGGGCCCGTGGGGATGCGCGACGCCGACGACCTCGAGAACGCCTTCCTTCGACTCACGGCAGGAGCAGCATCATGACCACCTTCGCTCGCGGACTCGTCGCCTCCGAGCTCCTCAAGCTCAGCACCACCCGGGCCGCCCGCTGGGTGCTCGTCGCCGGTGGCGTCCTGGTCGCGCTCGCGATGAGCGGGGCGATCGCGTCGGGCGGCGTCCCGCTCGCGTCGCTCGGCACGGACGACGGGCTGCGCACCGTCCTCGAGCACGGCGGCCTGCCGGCGATCCTGGTCCTGATCCTCGGCGTGCTCATGACCGCGGGCGAGTACCGGCACGGCACCGTCGTCGACACGTTCCTCACCGAACCGCGTCGGGCGCGGGCCCTCCTCGCGAAGCTGACCGGTGGAGCGCTCGTCGGGATCGCGTCGGGCGTCGTGTGCGCGGTCGTCGCCGCGGTGACCGCGACAGCCTGGTACGCCGCCAAGGACGTGCCGCTCGACCTCGGCTCGGGCGTCGTCGTGCGCAGCCTCGTGGGGATCGTGGCCTGGCAGACGCTGTACGCCGTCATCGGTGTCGCCGTCGGCGCGCTCATGCGGGCCCAGGCCACGGCGATCGTCATGGTCATCGCGTGGGTCTTCATCGCGGAGACCGCGATCGCCGGGCTCGTCGTCTCGCTCGGCAGGTGGCTGCCGGCGACCGCAGCGCGCGCCCTCGGGAACGCGCCCGATGCCGGGCTCCTCCCGCAGGTCGGCGCGGCCGTCGTGCTCCTGGGGTGGGCCGTGCTGCTGTCCGCGGGCGCGATCGGCGCCACGGCGCGGCGTGACCTGGCCTGAACCGTCTGGTTGGATGCCCCGCATGAGTCCACGCCGTGCACGGGTCCTGCGCGACCAGGACACGTCCGACTCGCCGGGTGCCCTGCGGCGCCACCTGATCGACGTCACCCAGCGGCTCCTGGCGGCGCACGGTGCTGCGGGCCTCACGACCCGCGAGATCGCCCGCGAGGCGCAGGTTGCCGACGGCCTGCTCTACAACCACTTCGCGGGCAAGGACGACCTCGTCGTCACAGCGCTCGGCGAGCGGACGACCGAGCTCGTCGGAGCGTTCCTGGCGACGCTGCCCGAGGCGGGCACCGCGACGCTCGAGGACAACCTTCAGGTGCTCGCCCAGGCCACGCTCGATCTCACCGCGCAGGCCGCCCCCCTCGTCACCGGCCTGATCGGCCAGGCCGCGCTGGTCGGACGGTTCATCGACGGCATCCACGCCGGCCAGCTCGGACCTCAGGTCGCCGTCGCAGCGGTGGTCGAGTACCTGCAGGCTGAGCAGGTGCTCGGCCGGGCCACCACCGACGTCGACGCGGCCGCCGTCGTGGAGCTGTTGTTCGGTGCGTGCCTGTCGCGGGCGTTCATCGGGCAGCTCGGCGCACCCGAGGTAGGAGCACCGACCGCCGCGACCGAGTCGATCGTGGGCGTGCTGCTGCGGGCGCTGCGCGTGGGGTAGTCGCGTCGCGCGGGGGATCGTCCGGTGGGCGAGCGTCGACCTCCGGCCGCCGTGACCGCCGGTAGCCTGGGGGCGTGTGCCGACGGACCTGCGCACGCCAGAGCCTGCCTGAGGGAACCGATGACCACCGAGCCTCGCACCGCCTCCGCTGCTTCTGCTTCCCGGCCGTCGGGGCACGTGTCCGACACCGTGGAGGACGCCGCCGCGACCCCCGACCTCGAGCAGCCGTTCGCCGCGCTCGGTCTCAAGCCTGACGAGTACCAGCAGATCCGCGACCTCCTCGGGCGTCGCCCCACGGCCGCCGAGCTCGCGATGTACTCCGTCATGTGGTCGGAGCACTGCTCCTACAAGTCGAGCAAGATCCACCTGAGCCAGTTCGGCGACAAGACGACCCCCGAGATGAAGAAGCACCTGCTCGTCGGCATCGGCGAGAACGCGGGCGTCGTCGACATCGGCGACGGCTGGGCGGTCACCTTCAAGGTCGAGTCCCACAACCACCCGAGCTACGTCGAGCCCTACCAGGGTGCGGCGACGGGCGTCGGCGGGATCGTCCGCGACATCATCTCGATGGGTGCGCGCCCGGTCGCGGTCATGGACCAGCTGCGGTTCGGCGCGATCGACCACCCCGACACCGCGCGCGTCGTGCACGGCGTGGTGTCCGGCGTCGGCGGCTACGGCAACTCCCTCGGGCTGCCGAACATCGGCGGCGAGCTCGTGTTCGACGCGTCGTACCAGGGCAACCCGCTGGTCAACGCGCTGTGCGTGGGCGTGCTGCGCCACGAGGACATCCACCTCGCCAACGCGTCGGGCATCGGCAACAAGATCGTGCTGTTCGGGGCCCGGACAGGCGGCGACGGCATCGGCGGTGCCTCGATCCTCGCGAGCGAGACGTTCGACGACACCAAGCCCTCCAAGCGCCCGAGCGTCCAGGTCGGTGACCCGTTCATGGAGAAGGTCCTCATCGAGTGCTGCCTCGAGCTGTTCGAGGCGCGCGTCGTCGAGGGCATCCAGGACCTGGGCGCCGCAGGGATCTCGTGCGCGACGAGCGAGCTCGCGTCGAATGGTGACGGCGGCATGGAGGTCGACCTCGAGACGGTCCTGCTCCGGGACCCGACGCTGACGGCCGGCGAGATCCTCATGTCGGAGTCGCAAGAACGCATGATGGCGGTCGTCACGCCCGCCAAGCTCGACGAGTTCCTCGCGATCACGACGAAGTGGGACGTCGAGTCGGCCGTCATCGGCGAGGTCACGGGCACGGGCCGCCTCGTCATCCACCACCACGGCGAGAAGATCGTCGACGTCGACCCCAGGACGGTCGCGCACGAGGGCCCGGTCTACGACCGCCCGTACGCGCGTCCGGCCTGGCAGGACGGCCTCAACGCCGACACCATCTCGGGGCCCGACGGCGCCGCCCGGGCCGCGCGTCCGGGGACGGCCGACGAGCTGCGAGAGACGGTCCTGCGCCTGCTGGCCTCGCCGAACCTCTCCTCGAAGTCATGGGTCACCGACCAGTACGACCGGTACGTCCAGGGCAACACGGCCCTCGCTCAGCCCGACGACGGCGGCATCGTCCGTGTCGACGAGACCACCGGGCTCGGCGTCGCGCTCGCGACCGACGCGAACGGTCGCTACGCCAAGCTCGACCCGTACACGGGTGCGCAGCTCGCGCTCGCGGAGGCCTACCGGAACGTCGCGACGGTCGGTGCGCGGCCGCTCGCGGTCACGGACTGCCTCAACTTCGGCAGCCCCGAGCACCCCGACTCGATGTGGCAGCTCGTCGAGGCCATCCGCGGCCTGGCCGACGCGTGCCAGGTCCTCGGCGTGCCCGTGACCGGCGGCAACGTCTCCCTCTACAACGGCACGGGCGAATCCGGCCGCATCGACTCGGCGATCCACCCGACCCCCGTCGTCGGGGTGCTCGGCGTGATCGACGACGTCGCCGACGCGACCCCGTCCGGCTGGACGACGGCCGGTCAGAGCATCTATCTGCTCGGCACGACGCGCGGCGAGCTCGACGGGTCCGCGTGGGCCGACGTCGTGCACGGACACCTCGGCGGGCTGCCCCCGCGCGTGGACCTCGCCGCCGAGCGCCGGCTCGGCGAGGTGCTCGTGCGCGCGAGCCGCGATGAGCTGATCGACGCCGCGCACGACCTCTCGGAGGGCGGACTCGCGCAGGCGCTGGTCGAGTCGAGCCTGCGGTACGGGGTCGGCGTGAGCGTCGACCTCGAGCCGTTGCTGACGCGCGACGACGTGACGCCGTTCGAGGCCCTGTTCTCGGAGTCGACCGCGCGCGTCCTCGTGGCCGTCCCCCGCAGCGAGGAGGTCCGCTTCGCCGACCTGGCCACCTCGCGCGGTGTCCCGGTCGTGCGGATCGGCGTGACGACCGACTCGTGCGTCCCGGGTGCGGGTGCCGGCCTCGGCGCCGCAGACGTGCACGACGGCGACCACTCCCACGAGCCGGCGATCGAGGTCCAGGGCCTGTTCACCCTGCCCCTCAATGAGGCCCGCGAGGCGTTCACGCGCACGCTGCCGGCGTACTTCGGGTAGCACCAGGACGGGCGCCGACGGTGCGCTGCCGCGCAGGTAATTGCGTGGCCCGCCGCCGGTGCACCGACCTACCGTCGCGGCATGACCGACGACGCGACGACGCACGACGCGACGACGGGTGCGCGCGTCGTGCGTGTCGACCGGGGCGCCGTCAGCGTGCTGCCCTGCCGCGATGACGGTGACGGCCTCCGTGCTCACGACGCAGGCCCGCTGCGCGTCGACCTCGACCGGGACGGCCTCGTGCCGTTCGCCGACGGCTCCCGCCGACCGGCCGCCGTCGGTGACTGGCTCGAGATCGGCGAGCGTGCCGACGGCGCCCCGCACGTCGCGCTCGCCCGGGACCGCCGCACGGCGCTCGTCCGCGACACCGCGGGCGCCACGTCCGACGTGCAGACCCTCGCCGCGAACGTCGACATCGTGCTCGTGGCCGAGCACCTCGATCCGGACCCGTCCCTCGGACGTGTCGAGCGGCTGCTGACCTTGGCGTGGCGCTCGGGTGCGCAACCGGTCGTCGTCCTCACGAAGTCCGACCTCGTCCCCGACCCGGACGGCATGGCCGCCGAGGTGGCCGGCGTGGCGATCGGTGTCGACGTGCACGTCGTCAGTGCAGTCCGCGGAGAGGGCCTCGAACCGGTGCGGGCGCTGCTGGGACCGGGCGTGACTCTCGTCGTCGTCGGCCCCTCGGGTGCGGGCAAGTCCACGCTCGTCAACGCGCTCGCGGGGGCAGACGTCATGGCGACGGCGGGGCGCCGGGCGGACGGACGCGGTCGGCACACGACGACGCACCGCGAGCTCGTGATGCTGCCGGGCGGTGCGGTGCTGATCGACACCCCAGGTCTGCGTGGGGTGGGTCTCGTGGCCGACGCTGGGGCGCTCGGGGTCACGTTCGCTGACGTCGAAGAGCTCGCGGCGCGGTGCCGGTTCGCCGACTGCGCGCACGGGACCGAACCAGGGTGCGCCGTGCGTGCGGCGCTCGAGTCCGGTGAGCTCGCCGAGCGTCGGCTCGACAGCTGGCGCCGCCTGATGCGCGAGGCGGCGTTCCAGGAGAGGCGGGCCGACGCGCGGCTCGCGGCCCAGGAGCGTGCTTGGTGGAAGCGGATCACGGTCGAGCACCACCGCCAGCTGCGCAGCCCTCGGCGCTGACCGGGCACCGGGGATCGCCGCTGCGGCATGATCGGGGCATGCCGCCCCGTCGTCGCACCGAGCCGGCCGACGGCCGTGCCGCGCTCGCCGCCTGGCGCGCCGACCCGTCGGGCGTCCCCGCGCCGGCCCGCCGCACAGCGGTGCGCTTCACGCTCGAGGAGCTGGCCGACGTCGCCCCCGGGCACACGGTCGAGGTGCGCGTCCCGCCCGACGGCGCCGTCCAGGCCGTCGAGGGCCCACGGCACACGCGCGGCACCCCGCCCAACGTGGTCGAGACCGACCCGCAGACGTGGCTGGCCCTCGCGACCGGCGCCACGACCTGGTCTGAGGCGGTCGCCTCGGGTCGCGTGCGCGCGTCCGGCGAGCGCGCCGACCTCACCGCGTACCTTCCGCTGCAGGCCGCGCGGCCGCGCTGACCTCGCGCTGAGCAGGCGGCGAGGCGATGGCTACCATCGGGGCGTGACCCCGCCCGACGAGCCGACCGACAGCCCTGCCGCGACCGACGGCTCCGCCCCGACCGACGGCTCCGCCCCGACCGGCAGTCCCGACCCGACGACGGGTGCGCAGCGGCCACGGGCCGCGGGAGACGAGGCCGCGGTGCCCGACGAGCAGGAGCTCGAGCGCGTCGCCGTCAACGCGATCGTGCGTCGTGCCCCGAGGTACGGGGCGTTCATCACGGCGGGCGCCCTGGTCGGCGCGCTCCTCGGGCTCGTCCTCGTCGTCGTGACGTCGTCGCCCGGCACGGTCTCCGGCGACGGGTTCATCTCGTTCCTCGGGGGCGACGGCACCGTGCGGATCCTGACGGCCGGTGCGCTCGCGGTGCTCGGTGGGCTCGTCGGGGGAGCCCTCGCGGTGGGTGCGGACCGGCGCAGCACCACTCGCCGCTGACCCGACCACGCCGTCCTGCCGGCCCGCCCACCCATCGGGCGGCGGGCATCTCGCGGGAGGGCGTGTGCGACCATGGTCATGTGGCCCTTCGCGGAGACGGACTTCTGACCCACGACCTCCTGCCAGGCGAGAAAGGTCCCCAAGACGCATGCGGCGTCTTCGGGGTCTGGGCGCCAGGCGAAGAGGTCTCCAAGCTCACCTACTTCGGTCTGTACGCGCTGCAGCACCGCGGCCAGGAGTCGGCCGGCATCGCCACCTCGAACGGCGAGCAGCTTCGTGTCTACAAGGACATGGGCCTCGTCTCGCAGGTGTTCGACGAGACGTCCCTCAACGCCCTGACGGGGCACATCGCGATCGGGCACACGCGCTACTCGACGACGGGCGCGAGCACGTGGGAGAACGCGCAGCCCACCCTCGGCGCGACAGCTGGCGGCACCATCGCGCTCGGTCACAACGGCAACCTGACGAACTCCGCGGAGCTCGTCGAGCTCGTCGCCGAGCGGTACGGGTCGATGCGCCGCGGCGAGCTCGCCCGGGGCAACACGACCGACACGGCGCTCGTCACCGCGCTGCTCGCAGGCGACCCGGACCACACCCTCGAGGCCACCGCGCTCGAGGTCCTGCCGCGGCTGCGCGGTGCGTTCTGCCTCGTCTTCATGGACGAGAACACCCTGTACGCCGCACGCGACCCGCACGGTGTCCGGCCGCTCGTCCTGGGTCGGCTCGAGCGGGGCTGGGTCGTCGCGAGCGAGACTCCCGCGCTCGACATCGTGGGCGCGTCGTTCGTGCGTGAGGTCGAGCCGGGTGAGCTCATCGCGATCGACGCGGACGGTCTGCGCAGCACCCGGTTCGCGCCGGTCGAGCGCGCGGGCTGCGTGTTCGAGTACGTCTACCTCGCGCGCCCCGACACGTCGATCGCGGGCAGGTCGGTGCACGCCGCCCGGGTGGCGATGGGTCGCCGGCTCGCTCAGGAGCATCCCGTGGACGCCGACCTGGTCATCCCGGTCCCGGAGTCGGGCACCCCGGCTGCCGTCGGGTACGCCGCCGAGTCGGGCATCCCGTTCGGTCAGGGGCTGACCAAGAACGCCTACGTCGGACGCACGTTCATCCAGCCGTCGCAGACGCTGCGTCAGCTCGGCATCCGGCTCAAGCTCAACCCGCTGCGCGAGGTCATCCGCGGCAAGCGGCTGGTCGTCGTCGACGACTCGATCGTGCGCGGCAACACCCAGCGCGCGCTCATCCGGATGCTGCGGGAGGCCGGGGCGGCCGAGGTGCACGTGCGGATCAGCTCGCCGCCAGTCAAGTGGCCGTGCTTCTACGGGATCGACTTCGCCTCGCGCGCCGAGCTCATCGCGAACGGGCTCGGGGTCGACGAGATCGCCGCGTCGCTGCAGGCCGACTCGCTCGGCTACATCTCGACCGAGGGCATGATCGCGGCGACCGAGCAGCCCGCGTCGCAGCTCTGCACGGCCTGTTTCACGGGCCACTACCCGATCGAGCTGCCCCCCGCCCACCGGCTCGGCAAGTTCATGCTCGAGCAGAGCGAGCTGCCGCTCGGCAGCCCCGAGGACGGTCTCGCGACGCTCGTGACGGGCGTCGGCGGCGCCGGCGCGCTGGACCACCCGTGAGCGCGTCGGTGGGCCAGGGCCCGACCGCCCCGGTGACGTACGCGGGGGCCGGCGTCGACACGCACGCGGGCGACAAGGCCGTGGAGCTCATGAAGGACGCCGTGCGCGCGACGCACGGGCCCGAGGTGCTGGGCGGGGTCGGCGGCTTCGCGGGGCTGTACGACGCGTCGATGCTGCTGCGCTACCGCCGCCCGCTGCTCGCCACCTCGACCGACGGTGTGGGCACCAAGGTCGCCATCGCGCAGGCGCTCGACATCCACGACACGATCGGCTTCGACCTCGTGGGCATGGTCGTCGACGACATCGTCGTGGTCGGTGCGCGACCGCTGTTCATGACCGACTACATCGCGTGCGGCCGGGTCGTCCCGGAGCGGATCGCGGCGATCGTGCGCGGCATCGCGGCGGCCTGCGAGGTCGCGGGGACGGCGCTCGTGGGCGGCGAGACGGCCGAGCACCCGGGCCTGCTGGGTCCCGACGAGTACGACGTGGCCGGTGCGGCGACGGGCATCGTCGAGGCCGACGAGCTGCTCGGCCCGGACCGCGTGCGTCCGGGAGACGTGCTGGTCGCGCTCGGGTCGAGCGGGCTGCACTCCAACGGGTACTCGCTCGTGCGCAAGGTCGTCGAGGTGGCGGGCTGGGGGCTCGAACGCCACGTCCCGGAGCTCGGGCGGACGCTGGGTGAGGAGCTGCTGACGCCGACGCGCGTCTACGCGTCGGACTGCCTCGCCCTCGTCGAGCGAGCGTCGGGCGGCGTCCACGCGTTCAGTCATGTCACCGGGGGAGGGCTCGCGGCGAACGTCGCGCGCGTCCTGCCGGCCGGGCTCGTGGCCGACGTCGACCGTGCGAGCTGGACCCTGCCGCCGGTGTTCGGGCTCGTGCAGGCGCTCGGCTCGGTCCCGTGGTCGGACCTCGAGAACACGCTGAACCTCGGGGTCGGCATGGTCGCGATCGTCGCGCCCGAGGCGGTCGACGGCGTCCTGGCTCACTCCGCCGAGCTGGGCCTGCCGGCCTGGGTGCTCGGGAGCGCGCGCGCCCTCGACCCGGCTCGGGACGTAGCTGCGGACAGCGAGCTGGTCACGGGGACGAAGGGTGTGCACGGGGGCGCTGTGCGCCTCTCGGGGCGGTACCGGACCACCTGAGGTGGTGCCGGTGACCGCCCACCGAGATCAGCTGTCGTCGCGCCACGGCCCGCTGTCGCGAGGCCGTTCCGGATCTTCCGTGTCCACAGCGCGGCGGCTGTCGGTCACGACATCATTGCGGCCATGCGACGTGAGCTCTTGCTCGAGAGCTCGGTAGTTCGTGTCGGGGCTGAAGTACTTCAGCTCCCTGGCTACCTTGGTCTGCTTAGCCTTCTGACGGCCGCGCCCCATGGCATCGACCCCCTCTTACGTGGAAGCGGGGCGGCTCCGTGCGTACACGTGCGGCCCCGGGGTGCTGGAATCGTCTCTTCGTGGGGCAACGGTACATGCTCCGCAGGTATTCCGACCACTCGCGTCCAACGGCCGACCGCGGGCCTCCGCTGCCCGACCGCGAGGGCGAACGCGGGGTGGCGCGGGTCACTCCGCGGCCGGCTTGGCTGACCGGTTGGTAGGGATTACCCTGATGTGTAACGTTCCACACCCCGCCGGATGAGGTGTTGGTGAGAAAACGTAACCAAATCGTGTGCACATATGCGGCACACTCGGCGATACGTCATGATATGTGGGCGTACTGCGGGGGGGTCGGGTTGCGTCGAGCACGTCGTGCTCGCTCACGGTCTCTCGGGTTCGCGCGTGTGTCGCGTTCATGTGAACCCGACAGACTCGGTGGTCGTAGCCGCGGCCGCCGAACCCTAGCCCTGGGAGGCAGTAGATGTCCGCACACGCCACGGAGTCGGAGACTCTGTTGACGCCGTCCGAGGTCGCCACGCTGTTCCGCGTCGACCCCAAGACGGTCACCCGCTGGGCTAAGGCTGGCAAGCTCTCCTCGATCCGCACGCTCGGCGGTCACCGCCGTTACCGTGAGGCCGAGGTTCGCGACCTGCTCAACGGCGTCCCCAACCAGCGCGAGGCCTAGCCTCGCCCACGTGAGCAGTCCTGCAGGGGTCGACCCCTGGACCCGGGTCACCCTGGAGCTGCTCCACACTCCGCCGTTCGACGCGACGTCGTGGTTCCGACACGTCGCCGACCGTGCTGTTCCCGGTCTCGAACGCGTGAGCTGGGCGCAGGCCGCCCCGGGCATCTCCGACTCGACCCCGTTCTCGAGCTCGTCGCAGGTGCACCCTCGGTCTTCCCCGCACCGCCACTCCATCACCCGGCTGCTGAGCGCGCCGAGCGGCACCGCGGTGGCGCACCTGCACCTCGCGCCCGACGGTTCAGCCGTCACCGCCGACCTCGAGCTCCCCTCCCGCTCCGTCGCGTCGGACGAGGAGTGGGTCGTCGTGCGCCTGCGCCGATGGCTCGACCTCGATGCCGACCCTGCCGTGGTCGCAGCGGCACTCGGTGCGGACCCGCTGCTCGCCGGCCCGGTGGTCGAGCGCCCGGGCTTGCGCATCCCCGGCACGGTCGACCCGTTCGAGCTCGCGGTCCGGGCCGTCGTCGGCCAGCAGGTGTCGACGGCTGCGGCCAGGACGGTCGTCGGCCGGATCGTGACCGCGCTCGGTGAACCCGGCCCCGCGGGGCTGCGCCTGTTCCCCACGGCGGAGGGGCTCGCAGCCGTCCCCGTCGACGTGCTGCGCGCGTTCGGCCTCAACCAGGGTCGCGCCTCGACGCTCGGTGTGGTGGCCCGCGCCGTCGCCGACGGACTGACGCTGGAGCACGGGTCGGACCCGTCGGGCGTGCACGCCGCGCTGCTCGCCCTGCCCGGCATCGGACCCTGGACCGCCGACTACGTGGTGCTCCGCGCGCTCGGCCACTCCGACGTGTTCCCGGCGGGGGACCTCGTGCTGCGGTACGCCATGGCCCAGCTCCCCGGCGGTGCGGGCCAGTCCGTCACGATCCGGGACGCGCAGGCTCGGGCGGAGTCGTGGCGGCCGTGGCGCGGCTATGCGGCCCAGCACCTCTGGTCCGCGTGGGCGGCTCGCGCGCAGCCCCACATACCGACGCCGCGGCGGCGTCCGGCGGTGGAGTCGTGACCGTCGTCAGTGCCGGCGCGTGATCGCGCTGACGACGATGCCCAGGGCTGCGACGCCCGCACCGAGCACGACGCGCGCACGCGTCCGCGCCGACGGGTCGGCTGCCGGGTCGGTCCCGATCGCGTCCCGCACGAGCCGTCGACCCTTCTCGGCGGCCTGACCGGCCTGGTAGCGCGGGTCGAGCCGGGTGGACAGCTCCTCGACGGTCTCGACGAGCTGCGCGCGGGTGGCGGCGAGCTCGGCCTCGAGGGCGGCGATCTTCGGTTCGGTGGACATCAGCTCAAACCCTCCTTGACCGCGTCGACGTCCTTCTTGACGTTCGCGACGGTGCGCTCCGGCTTGGTCGCGCCTGCCTTCAGCCGGTTGCGTCCGACGAGCGCGAGCGCTGCGGTCAGGGCCAGGAGCACGAGCGACACGATGAGACCCGCGAGCCAGGGCGCGACGGCGTTCGCCAGCCCCATGACCGCCGTGGCGATGAGGGTCGCGAAGGCGAAGAACCCGAACAGGGCCGCACCGGCGAACAGGCCGGCCCCGACGCCCGCCGCCTGGGCGCGCGCCGCCATCTCCGCCTTGGCGAGCTCGATCTCGGCATGGACGAGCCGTGCGCCCTGCTCGCTCAGTCGGCCGATGAGCTCACCGATGGACTGGTGGTCGTTCGTTGACGGGCCGTGCGTCCCGGTGACCATGTGCCCTCACCTCTCGTCCGGACATGCTGTGCGTTCCGTGCGTCCACAGTCTGTCGGACAAGCCGCCGGCCTGCGAGGTCAGTCGACCCTCGACGTCGCCCCGAGTGCCGGTCGGGGCGGTCAGTCGGCCCAGGGGTGGACGAGCTCGTCGGCGTCGGGTGCCGGGTGCGGCGCCGGCCGTGTGCCGCGGACCGGAGCAGGCAGGCGACTGCGTCCCAGCGCCGCGAACGCCGCACCGCCGAGGACGAGCACGAGCCCGATGAGCAACGCGGCGAGCCACAGGCTGACGGCATGGGCCAGGCCGACGACAGCCGCGGTGAGGAGCAGCGCGATCCCGAAGAAGGTCAGCAGGGCCGCGGCGCCGAACGCCAGCGCGCTCGGGCGGATCTCGACGGCGCGGGCCTTGACCGACCGGCCGACGGCGTCGACCTCGGACTTGATCGACGAGCGGACCTTGTCCTCGACCTGCGTGATCTTGTCGCGCGCGATGTCCGTGAACGGCTCGGTGAATCGGTCGAAGAAGCGAGAGCCGCGCGGGCGCTCGGCATCGGGCGTCTGGTTCACGGGTGGTCCTCCGTCGGATCCTCGGGCGCGCGCAGCGCGCGCGCTGTCGCTGCCGTCAGCCTAGGTGGGCCGCGCGCGTGACCGGGGAGGACATGCCACAGCGGGACGATCTTGCTCACCGTGTGGGATGTCGCGGGTTCGCCCCCGACGGGCGCTCTCGCGACCGCCGGGTTAGCGTCGAATGACCTGATCCGACCACGAGGAGGAAGCACCCATGGGACTCGACGACAAGGTCGCCAACGCCGCGGAGCACGCCAAGGGCACCGCCAAGGAGGCGGCCGGCAAGGCGACGGACAACGAGCGTCTCGAGGCCGAGGGCCAGCTCGACCAGGCCAAGGCCGACGCGAAGAAGATCGGCGAAGACGTCAAGGACGCGTTCAAGGACTGAGCGTGAGGGTGGGCCCCGGTCCCGTCGACGTGACGGGACCGGGGCCACCTCCCGTACGACGGCACGGCCTGACAGCCCCGCCCACGACGAAGCCCCGCGCCGAGTCTTCCGGGCGGGGCTTCTGATGTGGCCACTGGCAGGGTCGAACTGCCGACCTTTCGATTTTCAGTCGAACGCTCTACCAACTGAGCTAAGTGGCCGAACCGACAACGCCCGGCCAGATGACCGGGCGTTTCGAGCGACCCCGACGGGACTTGAACCCGCGACCTCCGCCGTGACAGGGCGGCGCGCTAACCAGCTGCGCTACGGGGCCTTGTGGTGAGACAAGGTACCTGACGTACTGCGTACTGCTCGTACCCCCAACGGGATTCGAACCCGTGCTACCGCCGTGAAAGGGCGGGGTCCTGGGCCGCTAGACGATGGGGGCTCGACCGCCCCCGACGTCGAGGCGTCTTCAGACCGGAGTCGAGCATACGGTCTGGCGGCCCGAACTCCAAAGTCGGGACCCGCAGGGCCATGATGGACGCGTGGTCGACATGTCGCGCGAGGAGTTCGAGGACGCCGTCCGGGACGCCCTGGACGAGATCCCGGCCGAGCTGGCGGCGCAGATGGACAACGTCGTGGTGCTCGTCGAGGACGATCCTCCGGACGGCGAGCCCGACCTCCTCGGCGTCTACGAAGGCTTCCCGCTCACGGAGCGCGGCGAGTTCTGGGCCACCGGGACGCTCCCTGACAGGATCACGATCTTCCGCAACCCGACGCTGTCGATGTGCGAGGACCGCGACGAGGTGGTCGACGAGGTGGCCGTCACGGTCGTCCATGAGATCGCGCACCACTTCGGGATCGACGACGATCGACTCCACGAGCTCGGCTGGGCCTGAGAGGACGCGCCATGAGTGAGCCGGTACGCATCGGGATCGTGCTCCTGCCGCAGGAGAGGTGGGCCCTCGCGCGCGAGAGGTGGCAGCGCGCCGAGGCCTACGGGTTCGACCACGCCTGGACCTACGACCACCTCTCGTGGCGCACGCTCGTCGACGAGCCGTGGTTCGCCACCGTGCCGCTGCTCGCTGCGGCTGCCGCGGTGACCGAGCGGATCGGCCTCGGCACCTGGGTCGCGTCGCCGAACTTCCGCCATCCGGTGCCGTTCGCCAAGGACGTCATGGGGCTCGACGACGTGAGCGGCGGCCGGTTCGTGCTCGGGCTCGGCGGCGGGGGCGAGGGAGCCGACGCGACGGTCCTCGGCCCGGCGCCCGGCCGCGGTGAGCGCACCCGTCGGTTCGCCGAGTTCGTCGGTCTGCTCGACCAGCTGCTGACGCAGCCCGTGACGGAGCACGCGGGCGAGTTCTACGAGGCCCACGGTGCCCGCATGGTGCCCGGGCCGATCGCGCGGCCGCGCGTGCCGTTCGTCATCGCCGCCAACGGGCCGCGCGCGATGGCGCTCGCCGCGCAGCACGGCCAGGGGTGGGCGACCTACGGCCCGACGTTCCTCGAGGAGGGTGCGCCGGTGGGTACCCCCGCCCAGGCGCAGGAGCGGTGGTGGGCGGGTCTCGCGGAGCTCGTGCACAGCTTCGACCACGCGCTCGCCGCGCACCGTGCGCTGACGTCCGAGCGTGTGCCGCCGGTGCGGCGCTACCTGAGCCTCGACGGCGCGCCGGTCTTCTCGCTCGAGTCGGTCGAGGTGTTCGTCGAGGGGGTCGAGCGCGCGGTCCAGCTCGGTTTCACCGATGTCGTCGTGCACTGGCCGCGTGCCGAAGGTGTCTACGCGGGTTCGCAGGCCGTGCTCGACCGGGTCGTCGACCGGTTGCCCGAGCTGCGCGCACTGGGTCGCTGAGGACCATGGTCGCGATGGCGTCGCGACGCGTCCGGGGCGTCACCGCCCGGAGCGCGACGACGTCAGTGCGAGCTGCGGGCCTCCCACGCGCTCGCGACCATGTCGGTCAGCGAGTGGCGCATCTGCCAGTCGAGGTCGCGTGCTGCGAGCACGCCCGACGCGACGATGCGCGCGGGGTCGCCGGCCCGCCTCGGCGCGATCTCCGGCTCGAAGTCGACGCCGGTGACCTGGGCGACCGCCGTCATGATCTCCCGGACCGAGACGCCGTCGCCGCTGCCGAGGTTGTAGACGCGCTCGAGGGGTCGGCCCTCGGCCAGCGCGCGCGCGGCCGCGACGTGCGACACGGCGAGGTCGGCGACGTGGACGTAGTCACGCACGCACGTGCCGTCGGGCGTCGGGTAGTCGGTACCGTTGATGCGCGGCGTGCGGCCCTCGGCGATCGCGTCGAGCACGAGCGGGAAGAGGTTGTGCGGGCTGGTGTCGTACAGCTCGGGGGTCGCGGAGCCGACGACGTTGAAGTACCGGAGCGACGTGTGGCGCAGGCCGGCGGCGACCGCCTGGTCGCGCAGCAGCCACTCGCCGATCAGCTTGGACTCGCCGTAGGGCGACTCGGGGGTGGTCGGGGTCTCCTCGGTCACGAGGCTCGTGTCGGGCGTGCCGTAGACGGCGGCGCTCGACGAGAAGACCATCGCGTCGACGCCCTGCGAGCTCATGGCCTCGAGCAGGTGCGCGGTGCCGGTGACGTTCTGCTCGTACGTGTGCAGCGGTCGGTGGACCGAGACGCCGGCGTACTTGAAGCCTGCGAGGTGCACGACGCCGACGACGCCGTGACGGACGATCGTGTCCGCGACGAGATCGGTGTCGAGGATCGACCCGCGCACGAGCGGCACGCCCTCAGGGACGAACTCGGCGTGCCCGCTCGAGAGGTCGTCGAGGACGACGCATCCCAGCCCGACGGCGCCGAACGCCTGCACGACGTGCGATCCGATGTATCCCGCTCCGCCGGTGACCAGCCATGTCATGCTGCGAACCATACCGATCCCGACGGGGTCGTGAGGGACATCTGGTGGCGCGCGAGAAATTGCTCAGTATGCTGAGCAACTCGGAGGCCGAGGAGGTTCGCGTGTGGGAGAACAGCGGGACGCTGGGTGCCCGGGGACGACGCGGCTCCGACATCGCGCCGCGCCCACCCGAGGCGCTCGGGCTGCGCGACGACGTCGACGCCGCGATGGTCGAGACGAGCCGGACTCTCCGGCGGTTCCTGAGCGAGCGCCGCGCCCAGGCGCTGGCCGTGGCCCCGGCCTACGCGGCGCTCTGGGAGGCGGTCGCGGACCAGGTCGGCGGCAAGCTCGTGCGGCCGCGCCTGACCGTCGCGTCGTACCTCGGGTTCGGCGGCACGGATGTCGGCGCCATCGCGTCGGTCGCCGCGGCCCAGGAGCTGCTGCACACGGCGATGCTCGTGCACGACGACGTCCTGGACTCCGACGAGGTCCGCCGCGGCGCCCCCAACATCACGGGCACCTACCGCGCGCGGCTCGCGGCGGACGGTGTCTTCGGTGCTGCGGCGGAGCACCAGCTGCTCGGGGCGGGTCTGCTGGGCGGCGACCTCGCGCTCTCCGCAGCGTTCGAGCTGCTGGCGTCGTCGTCCGCGAGCCCGGCGATCGTGGTCGAGGCGGTGCGGGCGCTCGCCCGGACGGTCGCGACGACGGTCGCGGGCGAGCTCCTCGACGTCGGCGGGGAGCTGCTGTCCCCGTTCGCGGTCGACCCGCTGCTCGTCGCCGAGCTCAAGACCGCGATGTACTCGTTCTGCGGCCCGCTGCAGGTCGGCGCGCTGCTCGCCCACGCACCCGCGTCGGTGTCGGTCCACCTCGACCGGTTCGGCAGCTCGATCGGGGTCGCCTTCCAGCTCGTCGACGACGAGCTCGGCGTGTTCGGTACCCCCGCCGAGACCGGCAAGTCGGTGCTCTCGGACCTGCGGGCCGGCAAGCGCACCGAGCTGCTCCGCCTGACGTACCTGCTCGCGGACGACGACGGCCGCGCGGTGCTCGCCCGGTATGTCGGCAACCCCGACCTGGACGACGACGGCGCCGAGGAGGTCCGGCGCGTCATGCTGCGGTGCGGGGCGCGGGACCGGGTGCGCTCGCTCGCAGCGGGAGCCGCCCGGTCGGCACGGCAGACCGCGACCGAGCACCTGCCGCCACCGCTCGCGGACTACCTCAGCACCTTCGTCGACGAGCTCCTGGAGCGGAACCACTGATGGACCACCCCCCGACGAACCCCGACGAGCGCGCGCGACGCCTCTACGACCTGACGGCGGCCCGGGCCGGTCGCGCCGTCCTCGCGGGCTACTCGACGTCGTTCGGGCTGGGCTCGCGACTGCTCGGGGCCCGCGCGCGCGCCGACATCGAGGCCGTGTACGCACTCGTCCGCATCGCCGACGAGATCGTCGACACGTACCGCGGGTCCGACGCGGGAGCCCTCCTGGACGAGCTCGAGGCGCAGACCGCCCGGGCGCTCGAGAGCGGCTACTCGACCAACCTCGTCGTGCACGCGTTCGCGGCGACCGCGCGGCGGACCGGCATCGGGCACGACGAGCTCGACCCGTTCTTCGCGTCGATGCGCGCCGACCTCACGGTGCGGGTGCACGACCGCGCGAGCTTCGAGGCGTACGTGCACGGCTCGGCGGAGGTCGTCGGCCTCATGTGCCTCGCGGTCTTCCTCAACGCGGACCGCCTGCCGGGGGAGCCCGTGCGTCGCGGCGACGAGCGGCTGCGTGCGGGCGCGCAGGCGCTGGGGGCCGCCTTCCAGAAGACCAACTTCCTGCGGGACCTGGGCGACGACTCGGGCGCGCTCGGTCGCAGCTACTTCCCCGGCATCGCTCCCGGGTCGCTCACGCAGTCGCAGCTCGACGCGATCCTCGCCGAGATCGCCGCGGACCTCGAGACCGCGCGCGGCGCGCTCCCGGGGCTGCCCCGGCGGGCCCGGGTCGCCGTCGACGCGACGCTGGGACTCTACGAACGGCTGCTCCACCAGATCGCGGCGTCCCCGCCGGCTGAGGTGCTCGCGCGACGCGCGCGCGTGGGGACGCCGCGCAAGCTCGCCGTCGTGGCCGGAGCGGTCGCACGGCAGTCGCGGGGGCCCGCGTGAGCGCGGACGGGTCGGTGCGGCCGGGCGGTCGGGCCGGGCGAGTCGTCGTCGTGGGTGGCGGGATCGGCGGCCTCGCGACGGCCGCGCTCCTCGCTCGCGGCGGTGCCCTGGTGACGCTGCTCGAGCGGCACAACTCGGTCGGAGGGCGCACCGGGACGGTGACGTTCGACGGCTTCCGGTTCGACACCGGGCCGTCCTGGTACTTCATGCCCGAGGTGTTCGAGCACCTCTTCGCCCTGCTCGGGGAGCGCGTCGAGGACCATCTCGACCTCGTGCGGCTCGACCCCGCGTACCGGGTCTTCCCCGAGCCCGTCGCCGGGCGCACCGCGCAGACGCTCGACGTGGTGGCCGACGGTGAGACGAACTGGCGCACGTTCGACGCGCTCGAGCCCGGTGCGGGCGACGCCATGCGCGCCTATGTGGAGGCGTCGGGCGACGCCTACCGCACCGCGCTCGACCACTTCTTGTACACGACGTTCGCCCGGCTCGACCGCGTGGTCTCGGCCGACGTCGTGCGCCGCTCCGGGACGCTCGTCGGGCTGCTGACGCAGACGCTCGCCGCACACGTCGCGAACACCGTGAAGCACCCGGTGCTGCGCCAGGTGCTCGGCTACCACGCGGTGTTCCTCGGGTCGTCGCCGTACCGGGTCCCCGCGCTGTACTCGCTCATGAGCCACCTCGACCTGGGCGACGGCGTCCGGTACCC
>NZ_DASUIR010000117.1:0-31430 GCF_036279715.1 Cellulomonas sp.
GGCCGCACGACGCGTGTCGTGCGGCCGGCGCCGTTTGATGCGGTCAGGGCCCATCGGCGCAACTCATGGCCGACGAGCCGAGAGCAAGGTCACAGTCCGGGACCGTCGCCGGTCTGCTGAGCCAGGAACCGCTCGAACTCCTCGCCCAGCTCGTCCGCGGTCGGGAGCTGCGCGCTCTCGGCGAGCAAGCCCGTCCGGCCCAGGTTGTGCGTGAAGGCGTCGTACTGCTCCTCGAGGGCGTGAACCACGGCAGCGACCTCCTCCGAACCGTTGACCTGGCGCTCGATCTCCAGCACCGTCTCGTCGGCGGCCTGCGTGAGGCTCGCGAGCTGCAGGTCGAGGCCCGTCACACGCTGAAGGTTCTCGAGCGCCGTGATGCTCGCCTGCGGGAACGAGGACTGGGCCAGGTAGTGCGGGACGTGCACGGCGAAACCCATCGCATCGTGCCCCGACTGACCGAGCCTGAGCTCGAGCAGCGCGCTGGCGCTCGCCGGGACCTGGACCGTCCCGAACCACGACTTGTGATCCGAGATGAGCTCCGGCCGCGTCGCGTGCGCCGTGACCGACAGCGGACGCGTGTGCGGGATTCCCATCGGGATGCCGTGCAGGCCGATGGTCATGGGCACGTCGAATCGTTCGACGATCTGACGGACGGCCGACGCGAACCGCTCCCACTGGACGTCGGGCTCGAGCCCGTGGAGCAGGAGGAAGGGCACCCCCGCAGCGTCGTGGATCACGTCGACGACCAGCTCGGGCTCGTCGTAGTCGCTCCACGTCGACGAGTCGAACGTCATGATCGGCCGCCTGGAGCGGTAGTCGATGAGCTGGTCGACGTCGAACGTCGCGAGCCGCGTCGTCGGCAGCTCCTCGGTCAGGTGCTCGACGGCGAGCTGCCCGGCACTGCCCGCGTCCATGAAGCCGCGCAACGCGTGCACGAGCACCGGACCCAGTCCGCCGGCAGACCGCGTCTCGACCTCGGTCGCGACCTGCGGGTCGACGTCGTAGATGTCGTTGGGGTCCTGCATGGGTCCTCACCTCTTTCGTTGACCGCACCCGGAGCACGCGGCCTCGATCTCGACAACACCGACACGGGCCCGGCTCTTCCCCGCACGGCCGTCCCCGCACGGCGGTGCTGCACATGAGGGCCCTGGCGAGGCGGATAATGGACGGCCGCTCCGCGCGTGTGCACGGAGGCATCCGGTGGTCGGTCGACCACCCTGGGGGAACAGGAGCGCCGACGTGGCGGGAAGCGAGTCGGAGCTGCGCGGTGAGCAGGAGACCGTCGACAGGCTGTACCGCCGGCTCGACCAGCTCCGCGCGCAGACACGCGCCCGGCTCGCCGAGGTGCGTCGCGAAGGGCCGTCCGGCTCGCCGCAGAACCGCAGCGAGCGCGATGCCTTCGCGACCCTATACGAGGACCGGATCGCCCAGCTCGAGGCCGTCGAGGACCGTCTCGCTTTCGGCCGGCTCGACCTGACGGACGGCACGGAGCGCTACGTCGGGCGCATCGGCCTGGCCGACGAGGACCACGCCTCGATCCTCACGGACTGGCGCGCGCCGGCCGCGCAGGCCTTCTACCGGGCGACCGCGGCCCAGCCCGACGGCGTCGTGCGGCGCCGCCACCTGGTGACGCGCCGACGCTCGGTGACCGGCATCGAGGACGAGATCCTCGATCTGGACGTGCTGGCGTCGGTGGTCGAGGCTGACGGGTCGGGCTCCGAGGCTGCCCGCCACGACGGCCTCACGCTGAGCGGCCTGTCCGGCGAGGGCGCGCTGCTGGCGTCCCTCGCCGCCGGGCGCACAGGTCGGATGAGCGACATCGTCGCGACCATCCAGGCCGAGCAGGACGCGATCATCCGGTCGGAGCTGCAGGGTGCGCTCGTCGTGCAGGGCGGGCCAGGGACGGGCAAGACGGCCGTCGCGCTGCACCGGGCCGCGTACCTGCTGTACGCCCACCGGCGCATGCTCGAGCGCTCGGGCGTCCTGCTCGTCGGTCCGAGCCGGACGTTCCTGCACTACATCGACCAGGTGCTGCCGTCCCTCGGCGAGACCGGTGTGGTGACGACGACGGTCGCCGACCTGTTCCCGGGAGTCATACCGACGGGCATCGAGGACGACGTGGTCGCCGAGATCAAGGGGCGCGCCGTGATGGCGCAGGTCATCGCACGCGCGGTGCGCCAACGCCAGCGGGTGCCCGCGCAGCCCACCGAGGTCCGCATCGACGGCTCGACGATCGTCGTCACGCCGTCCGATGTCTCCGCGGCGATCGCACGCGCGCGGCGCGGCAACCGTCCGCACAACCAGGCCCGCGTCGCGTTCGTCCGCGACATGCTGTCGCGGCTCGCCGAGCAGTACGTGGCGCAGCTCGGGTGGCCGGTCGCCCCGGACGAGCGGGGCGAGATCCTCGAGGAGCTCCGCTCGACGCGAGAGATCCGGATCGCGCTCAACCTCGCCTGGATGCCGCTCACTGCGCAGGGCCTCGTCACCGACCTGCTCACGAAGCCGCACCGCCTCGCGGCGGCGTCTCCCGAGCTGTCGGCCCACGACCGTGCGCTCCTGCAGCGATCCCCTGACGCGCTGTGGACCGCGGCTGACGTCCCGCTGCTCGACGAGGCCGCCGAGCTGCTCGGGGACGACAACCAGGCGGCGCGCGCCCGGGAGCGGGCGGACGCGGCACGCCGTGTCGCCGAGGTCGACTACGCCCGCCGCGTGCTGGAGTCGAACGGCGGCGACGGCCTCGTGTCCGCCGAGCTGCTGGCCGACCGCTTCGCGGGGTCCGGACCGTCACTGACGACCGCCGAGCGCGCAGCGGCCGACCGGAGCTGGACCTACGGTCACGTCGTCGTCGACGAGGCCCAGGAGCTGTCCGCGATGGCGTGGCGAGCGCTCCTGCGCCGGGTGCCGACCCGCTCGATGACCATCGTCGGCGACGTCGCCCAGACGTCGTCGAGCGCCGGTGCCCACTCGTGGCGCGGCACGCTCGAACCGGTGCTGCGCTCGTCGTGGCGCCTCGCAGAGCTCACGGTCAACTACCGGACGCCCGCGACGGTCGCCGACGCGGCACAGCGGGTCGCGGCCGAGGCGGGGCTGCCGGTCAGCCGGTTGACGTCCGCCCGCGACGTCGCGGGTGCGCTCACGTTCGACCGTGTCGCACCCGGGTTGCTCGCGACGGCCGCGGTGGCTCAGGTGCGGTCGCTCCTCGAGGAGGTGCCCGACGACGCCGGCGCGGGGCGCGTGGCCGTCATCGGGCCGCGTCGCCAGCTCGACGAGGTCCGTTCGGTGCTGCGGGACGCGGGTCTCGAGGAGGTGCTACGGGCGCCCGGCTCCGCGTCGTCGGCCAGAACGACCGACCTCGACGCGCCTGTCTCCTTGCTGACGCCGCGCGAGAGCAAGGGCCTCGAGTTCGATGCCGTCGTGCTGCTCGAGCCCGCCGACGTCCTGGCAACCACCGCGGGCGACCTCTACGTCGCGATGACCCGCCCGACCCGAGCCCTGCGCGTCGTGCACGAGCGCGACCTCCCGCCGGGCCTGGACGGCGCCTCGCCGCAGCGCGAGGACTGAGCGCTCAGGCGCCGTCGCACGGCACCTGGCCGACGAGCGCCAGCCCCGCCCGGTCCCCCGGTCCGAGCACCGTGAGCGCCCCCATCGTGGGCGCCATGAGCTCGGCCGCGTCGGCGACGTGGTCGAGACCGACGACGTGCGCCACCTCGTGCACGACGACGGCCCGAGCCCGCGCGTAACCGTCGGGGCTGGCGAGGATCGCGGTGAGGTCGGGGGCGTCGAGGAGCACCCGCCCGCCCGCCAGGAACTCGCCGGGCCCGGACGCCGACGGGACGACCGAGGCGCCGCCCAGCCCGGCAGTCGATCCAGCCAGCTCGGGATACACGGTCTCGTCCGACCAGCCGAACAGCACCGGTGCCCAGCCGTCGCCGTAGCGCGCCTGGACGAGCGGACGGTCGAGGAGGGGTTCTTCGCTCGTGTACCCCGCGTCGACGAACGCGAGCCCCGTCGCTGCCGAGATCGTCGCGACCGCCTCGGCGATGAGCTGGTCGCCCGCGGCGGGTGCGCCATCGGGCCGGACGACGTAGCGGACCGGGCGGCAGGGGTCGAAGCCGATGGGAGCACCCGACGCCGTGACGTCGAGGAACGCGTACGACCCGCTCGTCGCGACCGGGACCCTCGGCAGGACTCGCACGGCGTCCTTCGCCGGTGCCGGCACCGCGACGAGTCGACCTTCGACCGTGATGAACGTCGGTGGCCGAGCGATCGGCAGCCACGTCGGCAGCGCTCCCCGGGACCACGCCAGACCCAGCAGGGCTCCGACCAGGCCGACCGCCAGGATCGGGTTCAGCCCGACCCGCGTCGCAGCCGAGCCTCCGCGCCTCTCGATGCGCTCGGCCTGCCGCCGGTAGCGTCGCATCGACAAGGTCACGCCGCAGTGTCGCAACCGAGCCGCCTCCGCCGCGCCGTGCTTCCGGGTGAACTGCACCGCGCCTCTCGTCCGGCGGTAGGCCGACGAGGCCCTCCACCTGTCCGAGGGACGGGACCGGCTTGGTCTGTCGACCGTGAGGGCGCACGATGTGTCCGTGCGCGCACTCCTCCTCGAGAACCTCCACCCCGATGCCGTGACGAACCTTGAGCAGGCCGGCTACGAGGTGATCACCCGCACCGGCGCCCTCGACGAGGACGAGCTCATCGACGCCCTGCAGGGGGTCGCCCTCCTCGGCATCAGGTCCAAGACGACCGTGACCGCTCGCGCGATCGAGAGCTCCCCCGACCTGATCGCAATCGGTGCGTTCTGCATCGGCACCAACCAGATCGACCTCGCCTCGGCCGCTCACCACGGGGTTGCGGTGTTCAACGCACCGTTCTCCAACACGCGGTCGGTCGTCGAGATCACGATCGCCGAGATCATCGGCCTCACGCGACGGCTCACGGAGTTCGACCGGTCGATGCACGAGGGTGTCTGGAACAAGTCCGCGATCGGCGCGCACGAGGTGCGTGGCCGGACGCTCGGGATCATCGGGTACGGCAACATCGGCACCCAGCTGTCGGTGCTCGCCGAGAACCTCGGCATGTCGGTCATCTTCTACGACACCGCCGAGAAGCTCGCGCTCGGCAACGCGCGCCGCGCCTCGACAATGGACGAGCTGCTCGAGTCGGCGGACATCGTCACGCTGCACGTCGACGGTCGCCCCGGCAACGCCGGGATGTTCGGAGCAAAGCAGATCGCGCGGATGCGACCCGGGGCGATCCTGCTCAACCTGTCCCGCGGCTTCGTCGTCGACCCGGCCTCTCTCCGGGAGGCGATCGTCTCCAAGCACCTGAGCGGCGCGGCGATCGACGTCTTCCCGGTCGAGCCGAAGCGCAAGGGCGACCCGTTCGAGTCCGAGCTGCGCGGCCTGCCCAACGTCATCCTCACGCCGCACACCGGCGGCTCGACCGAGGAGGCGCAGGAGGCGATCGGCAACTTCGTGTCCCACAAGATGCGGGACTACCTCCGGACGGGCACGACGACCCTCAGCGTGAACCTGCCGAACCTCGCGCTCGACCAGGCTCCCGGTGTGCACCGTCTGGCCTACCTGCACCGCAACACGCCCGGCGTCCTGGCCGCTGTCAACGCGACGCTCGCCGAGCACGGCGTCAACATCGAGGGGCAGCTCCTCGCGACGCGTGGCGACATCGGCTACGTCGTCACCGACGCTGGTGCACCGGTCGAGCAGGCCGTCGTCGACGCTCTGCGGGCACGACCTGAGTCGGTGCGGCTGCGTCTGCTGTCGTAGGCAGCGCGCCCGGTCGTGCGCACGGAACGACCACGACATGACGACGGCGGCCGGCGGAGACATCTCCACCGGCCGCCGCCGTCGTCGTCGAACCGATCAGGCGGAGCCGGACTTGCGCCGGAACTGCCGCTGCACCGGTCCCGTCGTCTCAGCGCTGTGCACCGACCCGGTGTTCTTCGAGCCGTCGGCCGTCCGGTGCCCCGCTGCCTTCTTGCGGTCGAGCGCCTCCCGGAACTTCGCCTTCGCGTCCTCGGTCGCCGTCGGTGCGCTCGGCGTGTCGTCCTGCTGCGCCATCGCGGTGCCTCCTCGTCATCGTCAAGCCCTTGACGGGCGCAGCGCGGGGTCGTCCACCGCGCTGCATGCCCAGCGTACGGTCGTGGGATGCACGTCGCCGACCCACAACGCCACTCGCTGATCGCGACCCGTCGCGCAGGACGCTCCGGCCTCTCGCTCGGCGTGGTCACGCTTGGCCTGTGGCAGAACTTCGGAGCCGCGCGGCCGTTCGCCGAGCAGCGCGAGCTCGTGCTGCGCGCGATCGACCTCGGGATCACCCACCTCGACCTCGCGAACAACTACGGCCCCCCGGTGGGTGCCGCCGAGGAGAGCGTCGGGCGGCTCCTCGCGCGTGATCTGACTCCGTACCGGGACGAGCTCGTGATCGCCACCAAGGCCGGCTACCGCGCATGGCCCGGCCCCTTCGGTGAGCATGGCTCGCGCAAGTACCTGCTCGCCTCGCTCGACCGGTCGCTCGCCAGGCTGGGACTCGACCACGTCGACGTGTTCTACAGCCACCGGTACGACCCGAAGACACCGCTCGAGGAGACGCTCGGCGCGCTGAAGACGGCGCTGGACTCGGGGCGCGCACGGTACGTCGGGGTGTCCTCGTACTCGGCGGTGCGCACCGCGCAGGTGACCGAGGTCGCGCGCTCGATGGGCCTTGACCTCACCCTGCACCAGCCGTCCTACTCGATGCTGAACCGCTGGATCGAGCAGCCCGACCCCGGCGCAGGCGGGCGTGCGTTGCTCGACGTCGCAGCCGACGAGGGGCTCGGCGTCGTCGCGTTCTCACCCCTCGCCCAGGGGATGCTCACGGGCCGATACCTGACCGGGATCCCGGCCGACTCGCGCGCAGCCCGTGGTGGGCCGCTGCGCCAGGAGTACCTCAGCGCGGACAACCTCGCCCACGTCCGCGCGCTCGCCGAGATCGCTGCCGCTCGCGGGCAGAGCCTCGCTCAGCTCGCGATCGCGTGGGTCCTGAGAGACCCGCGCATCACGAGCGTCGTCCTGGGACCACGCACGACCGCTCAGCTCGAGGACAGCCTGCGCGCGATCGACGGGCCCCCGATCACCCCCGACGAGCTCGCCGCGATCGAGCTCCACGCCGTCGACGCGGGCGTCAACCTCTGGGGCCCGCGGTCGAGCGAGCTGTAGCGCGAACGGCCGATCTCACCCGACCTACTATTCAGTAACTTACGGGCCCGTAGGTTACGCTTGAGGCGTGACTCTGACGTCCGACCGCCCCTGGCTCGCCTCCTACGCGACAGGCGTGCCCGTCGTCATCGAGGTCCCCGACGAACCCCTGACGGCCGGCCTGGCGCGCACCGTGGCGCGTCACCCTGAGCGGGTCGCCCTCGTGTTCGAGGGCAAGACGACGACGTACCGCGACCTCGCCCGCGAGATCGATCGGGCCGCCGGCGCTCTGCACGGTCTGGGCGTCCGGGCGGGCGACCGGGTCGCGATCGCCCTGCCGAACTGCCACACGCACGTCGTCGCCTTCTGGGCCATCCTGCGCCTCGGTGCGGTCGTCGTGGAGCACAACCCGACCTACGCAGCAGCCGAGCTCGAGCACCAGCTCGCCGACTCCGGCGCCGTCGTCGCGATCGGCTGGGAGCCCACCGCGGCGCGCATCGTCGAGGTGCAGGCGCGGACCGCCGTTCGCACAGTTCTCGCGGTCGACCTCACGCGCGACCTCCCGGCGATCAAGCGCTTCGCCCTCTCCCTCCCGGTCGCCAAGGCGCGCACGCTGCGTTCCGAGCTGCGCGGCGACGCGGGCCCGACCGCCCTCGACTGGCGCCGGGTCGTCGCGCGAGCCACGCCCCTGCCGCAGGGCCACCCCCAGGCCGTCGCCGACGACATCGCGCTCATCCAGTACACCGGCGGGACGACGGGAACCCCCAAGGGCGCCGTCGTCACCCACCGGTCGCTCGTCGCCAACGTGCTCCAGAGCAACGCGTGGGCTCCGCTGCGCGACGGTGAGGAGACGACGTTCGGGGCACTGCCGTTCTTCCACGCGTTCGGGCTCACGCTCTGCCTGCTCTTTGCCGCTCACATGGGCGCCACGCTCATCGCCTTCGGCAAGTTCGACCCCGAGGCGATCCTCAAGGCGCAGCGACGACGTCCGGCCACGTTCATGCCCGGCGTCGCCCCCATGTTCGACCGGCTTGCGCGCCTCGCCGAGGAGCGCCATGCCGACCTCAGCTCGATCCGGATCGCCTTCGCGGGTGCCATGCCCATCTCCAAGGAGGCGGCCGACCGCTGGGAGCGGCTCACCGGCGGGCTGCTCATCGAGGGCTACGGCATGACCGAGACCTCGCCGATCGCGCTGGGCAACCCGTGCTCGGCCGACCGCCGCCCGGGTTCACTCGGTCTGCCGTGGCCCAGCACCGACATCCGCATCGTCGACCAGGACGACCCGTCCAAGGACGCGCCCGTGGGCGAGCGGGGCGAGCTGCTCATCAGGGGCCCGCAGGTCTTCCAGGGCTACTGGAACCGGCCTGAGGACACTGCCGACCAGCTTCTGCCCGGCGGTTGGCTCCGCACCGGCGACGTCGTGACCATGGACGACGCCGGCTTCGTGACCCTGGTGGACAGGATCAAGGAGATGATCGTGACCGGCGGCTACAAGGTGTACCCGTCGCAGGTCGAGGACCAGCTGCGCGGGATGCCCGGCGTCGCCGATGTCGCCGTCGTCGGTGTCCCCCACGGCGACATGGGCGAGACGGTCGTCGCCGCGGTCGTCCTGGACGAGGGATCGACCGGGCTCGACCTGGCTGCGGTGCGCGCGTGGTGCGAGAGCCGCGTCGCCCGTTACGCCTTGCCTCGCCAGCTCGTCATCGTGCCGGACCTGCCGCGATCGCAGATCGGCAAGGTCCTGCGCCGGGTGGTCCGCGAGCAGCTGCTGACGAGCGCAGCGGTCTGAGACTGGCTCAGCTGGCGTCGGTCGACGTCACTGCTTCGCTCGTCGTGTCGCGGTCGCCCGCACCCTCGTCGGCGGCTGCGACCTCGTGCTCGGCGCGCAGCACCGTGATGGCTGCCTCGAAGTCCTCGAGCGAGCTGAATGCCTGGTACACGCTCGCGAACCGCAGGTAGGCGACCTCGTCGAGCTCACGCAGCGGCCCGAGGATCGTCAGACCGATCTCGTAGGCGTCGAGCTCGGCGCTGCCGCTCGAGCGGATCGTCTCCTCGACGCGCTGAGCGAGAAGAGCGAGGTCGTCCTCGCTCACGGGGCGCCCCTGGCATGCCTTGCGGACGCCATTGATGATCTTCTCGCGACTGAACGGCTCCGTCGCACCCGAGCGCTTCACCACCGACAGGCTGGCCGTCTCCACCGTGGTGAACCGCCGGTTGCAGGCGGGGCACTGACGCCGACGCCGGATCGACGATCCGTCGTCCGATGTCCGAGAGTCGACGACGCGCGAATCAGCGTGTCGACAGAAAGGACAGTGCACGGACTCCTCCTCGCCAGGTGCGAACGGCACCCGGCGGGTGCCGGACGGCGACCGGTTCACGATCGTCGGGCGCATCTTCGAACCGACCCGACTCCTGCGATGAAAGTAAGCCTTGCGCCTGCGAACAGCAAACACCGCATCGGGCCGACCACCCCTCGCGGGCGACCCCTCAGATCAGCGGTGGGCTGGCAGCACCAGGTGCTGCCCCGCGGTGAGCTCCGCACGCGGCAGGGCGTTGAGGTCCTGGAGCTCGACGATGACGTCGCGCACGTCCTCGCCTGGCATGGCGACGCCCGCCGCGATGCGCCAGAGCGTGTCACCCGGCTGCACGGTGTAGCCGACGACCTCGAGCGCCTGCGTCGGTCCGGCGGCGACAGCCTGGCCTCCGGCGATCCCCGTCCCGATCGCGACCACCGAGGCGAGGACTGCTACGACCCACCGTCCTCGCCGCGTCAGGCGCAGCTCGCTCGTGCGAGCCGTGCGCGCACCGGCAGACGGCGCCCCAGGGCGGATCCGACGAGCCGCGGGAGTGCGCGGGGCCGACGTCCATCGCAGCGAACCGCCGAGACCCACGTTGTCCATCGCCATCGCGCTCATGAGTGCCGCCCTTCAGAATCTGCAAGTTCGAACGTGTGTACGTCGAACGCTTGTACGATGTCTATCACGCGCTGCCCGCCGACGTCGAGACACGCTCGAACAGGTGTTTGATCCGGTCGCGTCGCTGACCTAGGCTGGCGACGCAGGACAAGGGCACCACGAGCCACTGACACGCAGTCCGTGCCGGGCGCTCGGGGGCGACACGGCGCACGACCAGAGCGCACAGATGCGCGACACGAGGCAGCGAGGAGTCGACGGTGGCGAGAGACCGCGGGACCGGCCATGGCCCGGAGCACGGGACGACCGCGAACGCCGGCGAGCCCGGCCTTGCATCGGTGCACGCCCTGCCCGACAGCCCGCCCGACGCGGACGGGCTCACCACGCGGCAGCGCATGGTCCTCGAGACGATCCGGTCGTCGGTCGAGTCGCGCGGCTACCCGCCGAGCATGCGCGAGATCGGGGAGGCCGTCGGGCTGACGAGCCCGTCGAGCGTCAAGCACCAGCTGACGACGCTCGAGCGCAAGGGCTACCTGCGGCGAGACCCGAACCGCCCGCGGGCCATCGAGGTCGTGCAGGCCGACGACTCGCGCTCCGTGCAGCAGTGGTCACCCTCGGGCGCGTTCGGCTTCGGCGACGAGGACTCCGCCGTGCGGGACGGCAAGCCGACGCCGTCGTATGTGCCGGTCGTCGGTCGCATCGCCGCAGGTGGACCGATCCTCGCCGAGCAGGCTGTCGAGGACGTGTTCCCGCTCCCCCGCCAGCTCGTTGGGGACGGCGACCTCTTCCTGCTCAAGGTCGTCGGCGACTCGATGGTCGACGCGGCGATCTGTGACGGCGACTGGGTGGTCGTCCGACGCCAGCCGGTCGCCGAGAACGGCGAGATCGTGGCCGCGATGATCGACGGCGACGCGACGGTCAAGACCTTCAAGCGCATCGACGGTCACATCTGGCTCATGCCGCACAACCCGGCGTACGCCCCCATCCCCGGCGACGAGGCCCAGCTTCTCGGTCGCGTGGTCACCGTGCTGCGGAGCTTGTGACGGCGCCTGCACGACCTGGGCTCGTCGAGGTGCGGCGCCGATCGAGCTGCGCGACGCTCAGTGGTGGCCCCACTCATGGGCGGCATGAACGACGGCGACGCCACGAGGGAAGGAGCGAGACATGCCAGGACGACTTCGAGACCCAGGACCCAGCGTCAAGGACGCTCGACTGTACGAGGCGCTGCGCGAGGACGGGAACAGCAAGGAGAAGTCGGCGCGCATCGCCAACGCGGCGGCCCGGACGTCCCGCAGCGCGGTCGGCCGCAAGGGCGGGAAGTCCGGCGACTACGAGGAGTGGACCGTCACCGATCTGCGACGCAAGGCGGCCGAGGTCGGCGTCGCGGGTCGCTCGCGGATGCGCAAGAGCGAGCTCATCTCCTCGCTCCGCGGGCACTGAGCTCTCGGTCAGAACCCGAGGCGCCGCGCGACGGCAGTGAGTGACTCAGCCGACCTCCGCAGCCCCGCGAGCTCATCGCCCGACATCGGCACCTGGAGCCGCTCCCCCGCGCCATCACGACCGACGAGCGTCGGAACGGACAGGCACACGTCGCTGATCCCGTAGTAGCTGTCGAGCAGCGAGGAGACCGGCAAGATGCGCTGCTCGTCGTTGATGACCGCCTCGATGATGCGCGAGCTGGCCAGGGCGACCGCGTAGTTGGTGGCGCCCTTGCCGGCGATGATGCGGTAGGCCGACTCGACGACCTCGTGGGCGATCTGGTCGCGCACCTCGGCGGTGAGCTGTCCCCGTCCGCCGATGCCGTGCCAGTCGAGCAGCGGGACAGCCCCGATCGTTGCCGAGCTCCAGAGCGGCAGCTCGCTGTCGCCGTGCTCCCCCGCGACGTAGGCGTGGACGTTCTGCACCGCCACGCCGGTGTGCTGCGCGATGAGGTACCGCAGCCGAGAGGAGTCGAGGACGGTGCCCGAGCCGAAGAGCTGGGCAGGTGGCAGCCCCGAGATCTTCAACGCGGCATACGTGACGATGTCCACGGGGTTGGTGACCATCAGGTAGACCGCATGGGGTGCGACCTCGACGAGCGGCGGGAGCATCGTCGAGATGAGGGAGATCGTCGCCTCGGCGAGGTCGATGCGCGTCTGCCCGGGCTTCTGCTTGGCGCCAGCGGTGATCACGACGACGTCGGCGTCGGCGCACACGGCCATGTCGTCCGAGCCGATCACCTCGGCCATCGGCATGAACTGCACGCCGTGCCCGAGGTCGAGCGCCTCGGCCTCGACCTTGGCCGTGTTGATGTCGTAGAGCGCCACGGTGCGCGCAGCTCCGCGCATGAGCGCCGCGTACGCGATGGTCGACCCGACAGCGCCTGCGCCCACGATCGCGAGCTTGGTCCGGCGGTGCTGCCCGGCCGTGGTCCCCGGCAGGCCCAGCTCGTCGCTGTCGACGTTCTCGCTCATCGGGTGCTCCTTGTCGCGGGTGCCGCGCGCGGATCGGGCCGGGCGTCGGGCAGGTCGGTCGGGCAAGGTCAGTAGGGCAAGGTCAGTGGGGAGATGTCGGTCGGGTCAGGCTAACCGCCCGTAGCGAGGCGGCGCAGCGCGGCAAGGGCGACATCCCGGTCCGTCGTGCGCCAGAAGTCGGGCAGCGACCGGGCCAGGAACTCGCCGTACCGCGCTGTGGCAAGCCGCGGGTCGAGCACAGCGACGACTCCGCGGTCCTCGGTGGTGCGGATGAGCCGACCGGCGCCCTGCGCGAGCATGAGGGCCGCGTGGGTGGCGGAGACGGACATGAAGCCGTTGCCGCCCGCTGCGGCCACCGCCTCCGACCGCGCGGAGCGAACCGGGTCGTCCGGCCGAGGGAACGGGATGCGGTCGATGATCACGAGCCGACATGCCGCGCCGGGCACGTCGACGCCCTGCCACAGCGACAGGGTTCCGAACAGGCACGTCGCCTCGTCGGCGGCGAACTCGCGCACCAGCGTCGGCAGCTGGTCGTCGCCCTGCGCGAGGACGGGCAGATCCAGCCGGTCACGCATCGCCTGCGCCACGGCGTCCGACGCCCGCCGGGACGAGAACAGCCCGAGCGTCCGGCCGCCCGCCGCGGTGATCAGCTCGGCGATCTCGTCGAGCTGAGCCTCGGTCGCGGGCTCGCGACCCGGCGGGGGCAGGTGCCGCGCAATGTAGAGGATGCCCTGCCGGGGGTAGTCGAAGGGGCTGCCCACGTCGAGCCCGTGCCACGGCTGCGCGTCCCCGATCGCTGCCGCGGGGGCGTCCGAACCGGGAACGGCCGTCGCGGCCGGGGTGAGCTGCACGGGGCCCTGGGCCTCGGCGTCGGCCCGGGCGTCCAGTCCCACCGAGCGCGCGATCGGCGCGAACGAGCCGCCGAGGGCGAGCGTGGCCGACGTGAGGATCCCGGAACGGCCGGCGAGAAGGTTCGTGCGGATCAGTCCGTTGACGGCCAGCGGTGCGGCGAGCAGCCGCGTCATCGTCGGACCGCGGCTGCTCCCGTCGCCGCGCTCGCACCACAGGACGCTCTGCCGGTTCTGCTCCGGGTCGGCGGCCATGCGCTCCGCTGTCTCGAAGAGAAGCAGCATGGCCGAGGCCGCCATCTTCAGACCGCCCTCGACCGACCCCGTGGCGTTGGATGCCGACGCGCCGCCCGGCTTGAGCGCCGTCAGCAGCCCTCGGGCGGCATCGCGTACCGCGCCGACGGCTGCCCGCGCGTCGGAGGGCAGCCCGGTCGGGAACCTGCCCTCGGGCAGTGCGGCGAGAACGGCACCCAGGACCGCGCTCGCGGTGTCGAGGTCGGTTGTGGGGACACCCCCGTGGCGGCGAGCGAGGCGGGCGGCATGCTCGACGGTGGCGACCGACAGCTCGGCCGTCGCCTGCGCGGTGACACGGTCGGTCAGCTCGTGCGCCTCGTCGACGATGACCACCGTGTGCTCGGGCAGGACGCCCGGCGATCCCGATGCGGCGATCCCGAGCATGGCGTGGTTCGTCACGACGACGTCGGCCTCGCGCGAGTGGGTCCGCGCGCGCTCGGGGAAGCAGTCGGTGATCATCGGGCACTTCGGGCCGAGACACTCCATCGCGGTGACGGAGACCTGGCGCCACGCACGCTCGCTCACGCCGGGCACGAGGTCGTCGCGGTCGCCCGTGCCTGTCTCGGCAGCCCACTCGCGCAGGCGGACGACCTGGTCGCCGAGGCCCTCGTCGGACCCACGCCCGAAGCGGGACCCCTTGCCCGCGACCGGCACGGGCGCGGGGTGCTCAGCCGCGCCGGCATGGTCTCCCACGTCGAAGAGCGTGCCCGGCTCGTCCTGCGGGTAGCCGCCGGCGACCTTGTGCACGCAGAGGTAGTTGTGCCAGCCCTTGAGCAGGGCGATGTCGGGCATCCGCGGGAGCCGTGGCGCCAGCGCCTGCGCCACGAGCGGGAGGTCGCGCGTGACGACCTGGCGCTGCAGGGCCAGGGTCGCCGTCGACACCACCACACGCTCGTCGTTCAGCACAGCGTGCCGCACCGCAGGCACGAGGTAGCCGAGCGACTTCCCGGTGCCCGTCCCTGCCTGGACGAGCAGGTGCTCACCCTTCTCGATGGCCTCGGCGACAGCACGGGCCATCGCGTGCTGGCCGTCCCGTCGAGATCCGCCGAGCGCACCGACGGCGAGGTCGAGCAGCTCGTCGACGGAGGCGGCGGGGTCGGGCACCGCGTCAGCCTAGCCGCGCCCGCGGACCACCCGGGCGGGTGCCCTCACCGCGCGAGCACATGGCCGGGCCGGAGGCTCACGCCGGCCGGACCGCCGCGGACGCGAGCTCAGCGGCGAGGTTCGCGTCGACGCGTCCGCGCAGCGCGGTGCCTGCGGCCGTGTGCTCCTCGGCCTCGATCTCGCCGTGCAGGTGCACGCGGCTGACGAGGTCGCCGCGGTCGTACGGGATGACGACATCGACGCTCACCCCGGGCCGCGGCAGCTGGTCGGCGATGAGCGCCTGGAGCTCGTCGATGCCCTCGCCGGTCCGCGCCGAGACCACGATGGCGCCGGGCTCCCGGGAGCGCAGCCGGGCGATCGCGGCGGGGTCAGCGAGATCCGCCTTGTTCAGCACGATGACCTCGGGGACGTCCATGGCCCCCGGGATGTCCGCGAACACGTGCCGGACGGCGGCGATCTGACCCTCGGGATCGGGGTGCGAGACGTCGACGACGTGGAGCACCAGGTCGGCGTCCGCGACCTCCTCGAGCGTCGAGCGGAAGGCCTCGACGAGCTGGTGCGGCAGCGACCGGACGAACCCGACGGTGTCGGTGAGGGTGTAGACGCGCCCGTCGGCCGCCTCGGCGCGACGCACGGTCGGGTCGAGCGTCGCGAACAGCGCGTTCTCGACGAGCACCCCGGCACCGGTCAGGCGGTTGAGAAGCGAGGACTTACCCGCGTTGGTGTAGCCGGCGATCGCGACCGACGGGATCGCGTTGCGCTTGCGGGACGCGCGCTTGGTGACCCGGGCGGGCTCCATCGCGGCGATCTCGCGGCGCAGCTTGGCCATGCGGTCGCGGATGCGGCGCCGGTCGAGCTCGATCTTCGTCTCGCCGGGACCGCGCGAGCCCATGCCGGCCGCCGCGCCACCGACCTGGCCACCGGCCTGGCGGGACATCGAGTCGCCCCACCCGCGGAGGCGCGGGAGGAGGTACTGCAGCTGGGCGAGCTCGACCTGGGCCTTGCCCTCCCGGGACTTGGCGTGCTGGGCGAAGATGTCGAGGATCAGGGCGGTGCGGTCGACGACCTTGACGCGCACGACGTCCTCCAGGGCGCGCCGCTGCGAGGGTGCGAGGTCACCGTCGACGATCACGGTGTCAGCGCCGACCGCGGCGACCATCGTCGCGAGCTCGGCGGCCTTGCCCGAGCCGAGGTAGGTGCTCGGGTCAGGCGTGCGGCGACGCTGGAGCAGGGCGTCGAGCACGAGCGACCCGGCGGTCTCCGCGAGGGCTGCGAGCTCACGCAGGGAGTTCTCGGCATCCTGCGCGGTGCCGGCACCCCAGAGGCCGACGAGGACGACCTTCTCGAGCCGCAGCTGGCGGTACTCGACCTCGGTGACGTCCTCGAGCTCGGTCGACAGGCCGACGATGCGCCGGAGCGAGGCGCGCTCCTCGAGCTCGAGCTGGTCGCCGTCGTAGGACGAGCGGTCTGTGCCCCCGTCGTGCACCGTGGTGCCCGCCCTCGCGAGCACGCGCGCCACCACGTCGTCCGCGACCTCCTGCGCACTGCGTGGCGCGACGACCTCGTCGGCTGTGCCCTCGTGCGTGCTGGGGTGCTGCGGGTCGTTCACGCGGTGCCTCTCATTCGTCCTGCTCATCGTTCTGCCAGGGTCACCCGACCCTCGTGCGCCGCCGGCCAAACCCTCGGACGTGCCACGAAGCTCGGCGGCGCTCCCTCAAGCCTGACACGCCGGACGCGCGAACCCGCAAGGTATTCGCTGCAAGCGCACGCATCGCACGCCGGCAGCAGGCGGATAGGGTCACGGACGTGAGCACGAGCGACCACTACTTCACGGCACAACCCGCCTCGCCCGACGAGCGCCGGGAGGTCAGGGTGCACCTTGCCGGACGTGACGTCGACGTCGAGACGGCCGGCGGCGTGTTCTCCCCGGGCCACGTCGACCTCGGGACCGACGTCCTGCTGCGCGGCGCGCCCCGACCCCCTGCGACCGGTGACCTCCTCGATCTGGGCTGCGGCTGGGGTCCCGTCGCGCTCAGCCTCGCGCTGGCCTCGCCGGACGCGAAGGTCTGGGCTGTGGACGTCAACGAGCGGGCGCTCGACCTGGTCCGCCGCAACGCCGAGCGGCTGGGCTGCGAGAACGTGGTCGCGGCGCGGCCGGACGAGGTCCCGGACGATGTGCGGTTCACGGCGCTGTGGTCGAACCCGCCGATCCGTGTCGGCAAGGAGTCGCTCCACGAGCTGCTGCTGCACTGGCTCCCCCGGCTCGCCGTCGGCGCCCAGGCACACCTCGTCGTCAGCAAGAACCTCGGCGCGGACTCCCTCCAGCGATGGATCGCCGAGCAGCTCGGTGACCGCGCCGACGTCGAGCGGGTCTCGACCTCGAAGGGCTTCCGCGTGCTGCGGGTCACCGCACGCTGACGGCCGCCAGAGCCGCGCGCGCCTGCGTGGGCGTCGGCACGCCCGCGGCCCTGATGCGCTCGACGCCCTCGGCATCCAGGACGAGCACCGTCGGCGTCGCGGTGATCCCCAGCCGCTCCCCCAGTGCGACGTGATCGGCGACGTCGACCTCGACGTGCACCACGCCCTCGGTCGTCGTGGCGACCCGCTCGAGCACGCGCCGCGTGGTGCGGCACGGCGCACAGAAGGTCGAGGAGAACTGCACGAAGGTCGCGCGCGCGCCGACCGGGAGCCCTAGGTCGCGCGCCAGGTCGAGTCCGGCGGCAGGTTCAGCGGGCATGCCGCACGGCCTGGTCAGGCGCCCAGCGCGGCGAGGGCCACGTCGGCGTCGGCGACCAGGACGGCCGGACCGGCGAGCTCGACGTGCCCGCCCGGCAGGACGCTCACCCGCACGGTCCCGCCCGGGACCTCGACCAGCCAGACGTCGGGAGCCCCGTCGCCGGCCCAGGCTCGCACGGCGAGCGCCGCCGCGCACGCACCGGTCCCGCACGAGCGCGTCTCCCCGACCCCTCGCTCGTGCACCCGCATCCGCACGCGGCCGACGACCGAGCCGTCGGGGCCGGCCTCCTCGCCCAGCGGCACGACGAGCTCGACGTTCGTGCCGTGGGGCGGCACCGGGACGACGGCAGGTGCGCGTGTGAGGTCCGCGGCGTCGAGCTCGGCCAGCCCCGCGAGGGCGAGCACCGTGTGCGGGTTGCCGACGTCCACACCGAGCGCGGGACGGACCTCAGCGAGCCCCACCACCGCGACCTCGGCGTCGTAGCCGACCTCGACTGCGCGCGCGCCACCCGGGAGGCTCCACGGACCCATGTCCACCGCGTACCACGGTTCGTCGTCCGCGCTCGAGGTCCCCGCAGCGGCCGCGATCCGACGGACCCAACGCACGCCGGCCCGCGTGCCGACCGCGAGCTCGCCACCGAAGGGGTCCCACAGCCCCAGCCGCTCGAGGTACGCGGCGAACACCCGCACCCCGTTGCCGCACATCTCCGCGATCGAGCCGTCGGCGTTGCGGTAGTCCATGAACCAGCGCGCCGACGGGTCGGCGGCGAGCACCGCGGCGCCCTCGGGGACTCGCGAGCTCTCGACGAGCCGGATGACGCCGTCGCCACCCACCCCGGCATGCCGGTCCGTGAGCGAGCGCACGAGGGGCGCGGACAGGTCGAGCTCGTCGCCCCGGTCGTCGAGGAGCACGAAGTCGTTCTCGGTGCCGTGGCCCTTGGTCACGTGCAGGCTCGTGGCCCGGTCAGCCGCTGCGGGGCTCGGTGTGCCGGTCATGAGCCCAGACTACGGCGCGGCGAGGGGTCGACCGTGGCAGGGCCCAGCGCGCCCGCGTCGGCCGCTGCCACGAGCTCGAGCGCGCGGTCGACGAGGGACGGGTCGCGCGCGTCCAGCCAGTGCACGCGGGGGTCCCGCCCGAACCAGCCCATCTGCTTGCGGGCCAGCCGCCGGGTGCCCGCGGCGACCGCGGCGCGCGCCTCGGACGCACCGATCTCGCCCCGCAGCAGTGCCAGGACCTCCGCGTAGCCGACGGCGCGCGAGGCAGTGCGCCCGATTCCGCGCGCCGCCAGCGCCCGGACCTCGTCGACGAGCCCGGCCTGCCACATGTGCTCCACGCGCGCCTCGATCCGCGCGTCGAGCACGGCGCGGTCGCAGTCGAGCCCGAGCTGGAGGGCGGGCACCTCGTAGACGTGCTGCGGGAGGCTCGCGGAGTAGGGCCGACCCGTCAGGGCGATCACCTCGAGCGCTCGCACGATCCGGCGCGCGTTGCGGGGACCGATCCCGGCCGCCGCGACCGGGTCGAGCCGCTCGAGCTCGGCGTGCAGAGCGCGCGACCCCTCGACCTCCACCCGCTCCTCGAGCCGTGCGCGCGCGTCGGGGTCGGTCCCGGGGAAGTCCATGTGGTCGAGCAGCGCGCGCACGTAGAGTCCCGAGCCACCGACGGCGACGGCCCGCGCACCACGCGCGTCGATCGCGACGAGATCGGCCCTCGCTGCGCGCTGGTAGTCGGCCACCGAGGCGTCCTGGTCGACGTCGAGCACGTCGAGCTGGTGGTGCGGGATGCCGCGTCGCTCGGCGAGCGGGAGCTTCGCGGTCCCGATGTCCATGCCGCGGTAGAGCTGCATGGCGTCGGCGTTGATGATCTCGCCGCCGAGCCGCTCGGCGAGCGTCAGCCCGAGGTCGGACTTGCCGGTGGCAGTCGGGCCGACGACCGCGATCACGAGGCTCATGACCGCTCGCCCGCTCGCACCGGCCGTGGGTGCCAGGTCGCCACGACGTGCTGCGCACCGAACGGTGCGCTGGCCGCCAGGACCACGGCCTCGACCGCGTCGTCCCCGACCGCACCCAGCAGGACCTGCCAGGGACCCCACCCGCTCACGGCGAGCTCCCCCGCGACGCCCTCGTCGAGCCCCCGCAGCCGCTCCAGGGCCGCCGGGCCGCCGTCGGCCAGGTCGGCAAGGACGGCCGCGTCGTACGCGGGAGCGCGCTCGTCGTCGGCGAGCGGCGCGTCGGGGCCGTGCCGCGCGCTCAAGGAGCCGACGACGAGGAGCCCGATGCGGCTCCCGCCGGCTACCGCGCCGATGTCGACCAGGCACGATCCCAGCCTGCGCAGGTCCGCCCCCCGGCCGGTCGTCGCTCCGGCCACGGGCGCGGTGCCGGACGGCCCCACCTCGAGGACGCGCACCGGCCCGGTCCAGCCCGACCGCGCGAGGAGCAGCAGTCCCACGCTCGCGGCGACGCCCGCGGCCGGCGCACCGACCTGAGCGGGGAGTGACGTCGGGTGCGCTGCCGGGTGCGGCGGCGCGAACGACCAGGAGAGCCGGTCGTCGGGGACACCCGCGGACGCGAGGCTGGCCCGCACCGGACCGTCGACGTCGCGGTCGGCGGGACCAGGCGCGACGACGACGACCTGCTCGGGTCCTGCGGAGAGCAGCGCAGCGACGGCGTCGAGGGCGCGCGCTCGCAGGTCGACGAGCACCTCGGCGCGGCCCGCAGCGCCGGGGACCAGCAGGGCCGTCGCAGGGACGAGGGACGCGGCGACCAGCATGACCTGACCGTAGCCGGTCGACCGCGGCGTCCGAGCCGTCAGGAGTCCGCGGCGCGCAGGGCCGCGATCTTCGCCTGCGCGGCCTCGACCGCCTGCGGGTACAGCTCGTCGAGCCGGGCGAAGAACTGCAGCCCGGTGCTCACGGCGCACGACATGTGCAGGTCGAGCTGGTCGTCGGAGATGCCGCGCTCGTAGTCGACCGTGTGCTCCGCGTACACGCCCACGTCGTCACCAGCGACGCGCACGTAGACCTTCGGCCACAGCGTCGTGAGGTTCCACTCGTTCAGCACGCGCGTGAGCGCGTCCACCTCGGACACCGGCAGGTCGCGTGACCACCGACCCCGGACCTGCAGGTAGTCACCGCGTGCCCCCTGCCGGAAGAAGTAGAAGACGTGGTCCTCCCAGCGCCCGCCGATGTCCCCGTCGGCGTCGACCGCATAGACGAGGCCGCGCGCCTCGAGCCGGTCGACGATCCGCTGATGGGTCAGTGGTGGCAGCGTGACGTCCTCGCCCATGGTCGTGGTCCTCTCTCTGGTCGGACGCGGTCCCGCGGTTCCGCGGACGCTGCGACCTCGGGCGAGACTAACCCGGACACGAACCGCGCAGACGGCTGTCCGACGTCGGGGTTAGGGTTTCGCCATGGGCTTCTTCCCCGGCCGTCGGCTGAGCCGCTGGTTCGGGCTGCGAGCCGCCGACGGCGGTGCCGGTGCACCTTTGGCCTCCGGCCTCGCCCCGGCGGACTCGGGCGCGAGCGCGGTGCCGGACGACGAGCTCCACGACCGCGTCGCCGAGCTCCTGGTGCGTGAGCTCGGGGCGACGCAGATCGTCGTCGATGCCCCGACGCCGGTCACACCCGAGCGCATCACCGCGTGGTTCCGTCGCAACGACTTCAGCTACTTCGTCGACAACGACGGTGACCTCGGTGGGCTGTGGCGCGGCCGGCTGTACTACTTCTTCCTGTTCGGTGACGACTCCGAGATCCTGCAGATCCGCGGCCAGTGGCACCGGGAGGTCTCGATCGAGCGCCTCGAGGAGGTTCTCGACGCCTGCAACGAGTGGAACGCCGAGCGCATCTGGCCCAAGGCGTACGTGCGGGTGAGAGACAACGGCATGGTGCACGTCATCGCGGAGGTCGCGACCGATCTCGAGCACGGGGTGACCGACGACCAGCTCAACCAGCTGCTGTTCTGCGGTCTGAGCACCGGCAGCATGTTCTTCGACTCGATCGACGAGCTCTACCCCGACCCGGCGGCGATGGCGCCATGACCGAACCTCTGCGCCCCGGCTGGCTCTCGCGTGTCCTCGGTGGCTTCACCAAGCCGGTCAAGCACGACCCGGCGAGCTCCTCCGAGAGCCCGACCCCGCTGACCCGTGGCCGGATCGCGAGCTACCTCGACTCGCGCGGGTACCGGTACGTCGTCGACGACGACGGCGACCTCACCGGAACGTGGGACGGCAGCCGCTTCTGGTTCCTGCTGCTCGGCGACGACGAGGAGATCGTGCAGGTCCGGGGGCGGTGGCACCGGTCGTTGCCGCTGGAGCGGCGTGGGGCGGCAGCCCTCGCGGTCAACGACTGGAACCGCGAACACATCTGGCCCAAGGTGTACATCCGCGAGGAGGATGGCCTGCTCGCGCTGTACAGCGAGGTCTCGGCGGACCTGGAACGCGGCGTGACCGACGACCAGCTCGCTCAGCTCGTCGCGTGCGGCCTCGGCACGGGCGTGCAGATGTTCAGCGCCTTCGACGAGATCCTGCCGCACGACGACTCACCGCCGCCGGGGACCCCGAACAACTGAGCGACCCGACGGCTCGGCCGCCGAACGGCCGACCGGATCAGCTCGGTCGCGACCCGAGCGTGGGGAGCCCCAGCAGCACCGGGCCCACGGCCCCGGTCGACGTCCCGCACCCCGTGGGATCTGCGCCGTGCGAGTGCTCGACCGCGCCGGACCACCGGACCGACCAGGCGTCGCCCGCGCGGGTCCGGCGCACCTCGAACGTCCCACCCGGTTCCAGCCCGGAGTCCGCGACCAGGTAGTGGGGGGCAGCGCGCGTGACCGTGACCGCGACCAGGTCGCCGGGGCGCGGCGCGTCATGCGGTCCGTCGCCGGGACGCGCCGACGCCTGCGATCCGTCGTCGGGCAGCGTGGCGCTGGTCTTCGCCGGGATGCTTGTCCCGGACGGCAGGGCCAGGTGGACGAGCCGGTTGTCCGCTGCGCGCCCGGAGATCCGGTGCGACGCCTCGTCCTTGCGCCCCTCGGACTCGGCGACGAGGACCTCGACGACACGCCCGACCTGGGCCTGCATCTCCTCGAGCGCGATTCGGTCCTGCAGCGCGGTGAGCCGCTCGTAGCGCTCCTGCACGACGGCCTTGGGCAGCTGCTCCGGCAGCTCGGCCGCCGGGGTCCCGGGACGTGGCGAGTACTGGAACGTGAACGCGGACGCGAACCGTGCGGCCTCGACCACCCGCAGCGTCTCCGCGAAGTCGGCCTCGGTCTCCCCCGGGAAACCCACGATGATGTCCGTCGTGATCGCGGCATCGGGCATCGCAGCGCGCACCCGCTCGAGGATCCCGAGGAACTTGTCCGACCGGTAGGAGCGGCGCATCGCGCGCAGGATGCGGTCCGACCCGGACTGCAGCGGCATGTGCAGCTGTGGCATGACCGTCGGTGTCTCGGCCATCGCCGCGATCACGTCGTCGGTGAACGACGCCGGGTGCGGGGACGTGAACCGGAGCCGCTCGAGACCCTCGACCGCCCCGGCAGCGCGCAGCAGCTTGGCAAACGCGCCGCGGTCACCGAACTCGACGCCGTAGGAGTTGACGTTCTGGCCGAGCAGCGTGACCTCGATGGCTCCCTGGCCCACGAGAGCCTCGATCTCCGCGAGGATCGCGCCGGGTCGACGGTCGCGCTCCTTGCCGCGCAGGTGCGGGACGATGCAGAAGGTGCAGGTGTTGTTGCACCCGACGCTGATCGAGACCCAGCCGGCGTAGACCGACTCGCGCCGGGTCGGGAGCGTCGACGGGAACACCTGGAGAGACTCGGCAATCTCGACGGCCGCCTGCTCGTTGTGCCTCGCTCGCTCGAGCAGGACCGGGAGCGCGTCGAGGTTGTGGGTGCCGAAGACGACATCGACCCAGGGAGCACGGTCCACGATGCCCGCACGATCCTTCTGGGCGAGGCAGCCCCCGACGGCGATCTGCATGCCTGGACGCGCACGCTTGATCGGGACGAGCCGACCGAGGTTGCCGTAGAGCTTGCCGGCGGCGTTCTCGCGGACCGCACACGTGTTGATGACCAGGACGTCGACGGCCTCGGCGGCGGCGTCCTGCGGGCTGGCCGCCACGTACCCGGCCTGCTCGAGCATGCCAGCCATGTGCTCCGAGTCGTGCACGTTCATCTGGCAGCCGAGCGTCTTGACGAGGTAGGTGCGGCCGGTGCTCGCGGGCGCGACCGGCCGTGCCGCGGGCGTCGTCTCGGCGACGCCGATGAGGGCCGGTTCGGGGGAAGACACAGTCGTGGACATCACCGTCAAGGGTAAGTCCCGCCTTGCTCGACGCCGTCCCGCCGCCACTCGATCCGCACCCCCGACCGGTGAGGGGTGGCCGTCGCCCCGATTCGCCCCTACGTTCAGTCAATGGACCAGCCCTCCGCAATCGCCGACGCGCCCGGTCCGCTGACGTCGCCGCGACCTCACGAGCCGCTCGTCGTCCTCGAACGGGTCAACAAGTACTTCGGATCGCTGCACGTCCTCCAGGACATCGACCTGACGGTCAACCGCGGCGAGGTCCTGGTGGTCATCGGCCCTTCGGGCAGCGGCAAGTCGACGCTGTGCCGGACCGTCAACCGCCTCGAGACCATCGACTCGGGGACGATCACCATCGACGGGGTCCCGATCCCAGCCGAGGGGCGTGCACTCGCGCGCCTGCGCGCCGACGTCGGGATGGTGTTCCAGTCGTTCAACCTCTTCGCCCACAAGACCGTCCTGCAGAACGTCACCCTCGGGCAGGTCAAGGCGAAGGGGGTGTCACCGCGCGAGGCGAAGGCCGTCGCTCGAGAGATCCTCGAACGCGTCGGCGTGGCCGACCAGGCGGACAAGCTGCCCGCGCAGCTGTCGGGCGGCCAGCAGCAGCGGGTCGCGATCGCACGGGCTCTCGCGATGCGGCCCAAGGTGATGCTGTTCGACGAGCCGACCTCCGCGCTGGACCCCGAGATGATCAATGAGGTCCTCGACGTGATGGTCGCGCTCGCGAAGGACGGGATGACCATGGTCGTGGTGACCCACGAGATGGGCTTCGCGCGCAAGGCCGCCCACCGCGTCGTCTTCATGGATGCGGGCCGCATCGTCGAGGAAGCCGATCCGGAGACGTTCTTCACGAACCCCCGCAGCGAGCGCGCGCGGGACTTCCTGTCCAAGATCCTCACCCACTGAGCGCAGCGCCGTCTGGCGCTGCCGACACGAAGGAGACCTCGATGCGCAACCGTCCCGCAGGGCTGCTCGCTCTGCTCTCCGCCGCCACACTCACGCTCGCCGCATGCTCGGGCAGCACCCCGGAACCCGCCTCGACGTCCGCTGGGAGCAGCTCGTCGGCCACCGTCGCCGCGTTCCCGGAAGGCTCGACGATGGCCAAGCTCCACGCCGCCGGGACCATGACGATCGGCACGAAGTTCGACCAGCCGCTCTTCGGTCTCGTCGGGCCCGACGGCGTCCCCGAGGGGTTCGACATCGAGATCGCCAAGATCATCGCGGGCAAGCTCGGCATCAGCCCCGACAAGATCACGTGGAAAGAGACGGTCTCGGCGAACCGGGAGTCGTTCATCAGCTCCGGCGCGGTCGACATCGTGGTCGCGACGTACACGATCAACGACAAGCGCAAGCAGGTCGTCTCGTTCGCGGGTCCGTACTACGTCGCCGGTCAGTCGATCCTGACACTCGCGTCGAGGACCGACATCCAGGGACCGGCCGACCTCGCGGGGAAGAAGGTCTGCACCGTGTCCGGGTCGACGCCCGAGGCGAACCTCCTCGCGAAGTTCCCGGACACGACGGTCGTCCCGTTCGACACCTACTCCGCGTGCCTCGACCCGCTCCGCAACGGACAGGTCGACGCAGTGAGCACAGACAACGTGATCCTCGCCGGGTTCGCCGCCGACAACGCCGACCTCGCGGTGCGCGGCGAGCCCTTCACCCAGGAGCCCTACGGCATCGGCCTGAAGAAGGACGACACCGAGTTCCGCTCCTGGATCAACGACACGCTCGAGGCGTCGTTCGCCGACGGCACCTGGACCGCCGCGTGGAAGAAGACCGCCGGGACCGTGCTGCCGACCCCCGAGCCGCCGAAGGTCGACCGGTACTGAGACCGCCGCCGTCGGGTCCGCGGCCGAACCGTCCGCGGACCCCCGACCGGCCAGCAACGCCAGCCTCAGGAGACCAGCCCCGTGAACCTCATCGCCGACAACCTGCCGACGTTCCTCGCCGGCTTCCGCACGACGCTGCAGCTCACGCTGGTGTCCGGCGCGATCGCCATGATCTGGGGAACCGTGCTCGCGGCCCTCCGCGTTGCGCCGCTGCGCTCGTTGCGCGCGTTCGCCACGGCGTATGTGGAGCTCCTGCGCAACACTCCGCTCACCCTGGTCTTCTTCGCCATGGTGCTCATCGCACCGCAGTTCGGCGTCATCGCGCCGCTCGGCTTCTGGACGGCGGTCATCTGCCTGTCCGCGTACACCTCAGCCTTCGTCTGCGAGGCGGTTCGGTCGGGGATCAACAGCGTCGGCATCGGACAGGCCGAGGCCGCCCGTGCGATCGGTCTGACGTTCGCGCAGACGCTCTCCCAGGTCGTCCTGCCGCAGGCCGTCCGGTCCGTCGTTCCGCCGCTCATCAACGTCTTCGTCGCGCTCACGAAGAACACGTCGGTCGCCGCTGGGTTCGCTGTGGTCGAGCTGACCGGCACCGGCCGGCGTCTCTCGCTCGCCAACCCCGGCGAGAGCATCTGGGTCCTCGTCGGCGTCGCCGCGTTCTACCTGCTCATCACCGTCCCGTCGGGTATCGCCGCCGGGGTCGTCGAACGGAAGGTGGCCTTCTCACGATGAGCTCGATCCTCTACGACTCCCCTGGGCCGGTCGGTCGACGTCGCGAGCTCCTCGGATCGATCATCGGCGGCGCCATCCTGCTCGTCCTCGTCGCTGCGGGCCTGTGGTTCGCTGCCGGGCGCGGCGTCTTCTCGTCGGGCCGCTGGGATGTCCTCTACGCGCCACCGAAGCGGCAGACCGCCTCTGACGTCTGGCGCTCGCTGCTGGTGGTGGGACTCGGCGCGACGCTGCGGGCTGCCGTCGTTGCCGCGCCGCTCGCGCTCGCAATCGGACTCCTGCTCGCCATCTGGCGAAGCGCGCGGTCGCGGTGGCTGAGGTTGCCGGCGGTCGTCACGATCGAGCTGTTCCGCGGGCTGCCCGTGCTGCTCATGATGTTCTTCGGCTTGCTCGGCTTCGGCTGGAGCGCCTTCGCCGCTGTCGTCTTCGGGCTGACTGCCTACAACATGGCCATCATCGCCGAGATCCTCCGGGCCGGCCTGGCGGCGCTCCCCGCAGGGCAGGCCGAGGCGGCGTACGCCCTCGGCCTCACGCGCAGCCAGACGCTCTTCTCGATCCTGCTGCCGCAAGCCGTGCGCACGATGCTGCCCAGCCTCATCGCCCAGCTCGTCGTGCTGCTCAAGGACTCCTCGCTCGGTTTCATCGTCGGCTACCCCGAGCTGCTGAAGGCCGTGCAGAACAACGCGCAGTACTTCGGCAACGCCTACTACGTCGCCCTGTTCGTCGTGGGTGCCGGGACCTACCTCGCCGTCAACATCTCGTTGTCGCGGGTGGCACTCCGGCTCCAGGGACGTGCACGACGCACCTCCGCGGCCCCACCCCCGCTGCCGGGGGGCCCGTTGCTCCCGGTCAAGGCGGCGTACGTGGCGCCGCGCGTCCGACCGTAGAGCTCAGCCGGCGGTGGCGCTGGCCCGCAGCTCGCGGACGACCGTCACCTTGATCTCGCCGGGGTAGGTCAGGTCGGCCTCGATGTGCTTCGCGATCGCGACAGCCAGCTGCGGCAGCGCGAAGTCGTCGACCTCGGTCGGCTCGACCACGACGCGGACCTCGCGACCCGCGGACATCGCGAGCGCGCGGCGAACGCCCGGGTGTGCGGCCACGAGCTGTTCGAGCTTGTCCATGCGCTCGACGTACTGGTCGAGCTCCTCGCGCCGCGCCCCCGGGCGCGCCGCTGATGCGGCATCCGCCGCCTGCACGAGGACCGCCTCGACCGTGTCGGGCGGCACCTCGTCGTGATGTGCCGCGATCGCGTTCACGACGACCGCGGACTCGCCGAACCGTCGCGCGAGCTCACCGCCGACCAGCGCGTGCGTCCCCGGTACGTCGGCGCTCATCGCCTTGCCGATGTCGTGAAGGAACGCCCCGCGACGCGCGACGTCGATGTCGGCTCCGACCTCGGCCGCCATCGCCGCCGCGAGCAGCGCGCTCTCGACGAGGTGCTCGAGGACGTTCTGGCCGTAGGACGTCCGCAGGCGCAGGCGGCCGAGGGTGCGCACGAGCTCGGGGTGCAGGTTGGTCACACCGGCACGCTCCGCAGCGTCGTGCCCTGCAGCGTCGGTCCGGTCGTCCGCGCCGGCGACCGCGTCGGCGTACGCCGCCTCGATCCGCTGCGGGTGGATGCGGCCGTCGGCCATGAGCGCCTCGAGGGCCGACTGGGCGATCTCGCGACGCTCGGGGTCGAAGCAGGAGAGCACGACGGCGTCGGGCGTGTCGTCGATCAGGACGTTCACGCCCGTGAGCGCCTCGAACAGCCGGATGTTGCGCCCCTCCTTGCCGATGATCCGACCTTTCATCTCGTCGGACGGCAGCGGAAGGATCGTCACGGCCGACTGCGAGCTCGTCGCGACAACGGTGCGCTGCACCGCTGTCACGACGATCCGCTTCGCACGGGCATCAGCGGTCCGACGCGCCTGCGCCTCTGCGCGCCGCACCTGGGCTGCCCCCGCGTTGACAGCATCGGTCACCATGCCGGCGATGAGCTGGGCACGCGCCTCGTCGGCCGTCAGACCCGCGAGGGTCTCGAGCCGACTGAGGGCCTCACGGTCGGCCGCCGCAAGCCGCTCGGCGGCCTCCCGTTGGGCCTCGGCCGCTCGACGGCTGACCGACCGGTCGGTCTCGGCGACCTCGTCCTCACGCGCGCGCACCGCGCGCTCACGGTCGGCGAGGACGCGCTGCTCAGCGAGGAGCTCGTCCTCACGGGCCGCGGCCCGGGACTCGCGCCGCTGGGCGTCGGCAAGGAGCGACCGGGCCTCGTCCTTGATCGAGGCCACGTCTGCGGAGGCCCGTGCACGCTGCGTGTCGGCCTCGCGTCGGGCCACGAGCACCAGCAGCAGAGCGACGAGGCATGCGACCAGCAGGCCCACGATCGTTGCGATGTCGCCGACAGTCACATGCACCTCCCGCGCCAGGCTGTGAAGTGTTCGCGCGAAGATGCGCCCCCGGTCACGTGCCGTGCCCATTCTGACGCACCTGCGGTGATTCGTCGGTCAGGGCGCGCGCCGTGGGCCCGTCAGGCGGCCCCGTCAGAGCGAGTCGAGACCTGTCTCGTCGTCGACTGCATCCACGCCCTCGGCAAGCAGCTCCTCGCGCACCAGGCGGCTGATGAGGGTGCCGCCGTAGCCACGGCGACCCAGCGCGGCGAAGATCCGCCGCGCTCGGGTCTGCGCGTCGAGCCCGCGAGTCGCCACGAGCCTGCGACGCACGAGCGCCCGCGCCGCGCGCTCCTCGTCCTCGTCATCGACCTCCCCCAGCGCTTCGGTGGCCACCTCGTCATCGACACCGCGTCTGCGCAGCTCGGCCCCGATCGCGCGCCGGGCCAGACCCCGCTCGCCTTGTCGGGTGCGCACGAGCATCCGGGCGTACTCGGCGTCGTCCAGGAGCCCGACCTCGGTGAACCGGTCCAGCACCGCGTCCGACACCTCGGAGGGCACATCCTTGCGCGACATCGCCGCGGCAAGCTCGGCACGGCTCCGCGGGGCGCCGGCCAGCATCCGCAGCCCGATCGCGCGCGCGATCGACTCGTGATCCGGTGCGCGATCGGTCTCAGCCGAGGGAACCGGCGGCGGCTCCTGCCCGAAGCCGCCGCCCGACCTTCCCCCCGAGCGCTTGGCGGGCGAGCTCCCGGTGCGCGCCCGCGACTGCCCACCGGGACGCCCGAAGCTCACGTCGTCGCCGCCACGGTGACGACGACGCCCATCACCATGTCGATCACCATTCGGTGGGTCCTCCTCGTGCCGTCACCGGCTCCCCGACTCAGAACTCGACCTTCGCTGCGTCCTCGGCGGGCGCATCGACCACGGCCCCCACACCGAGCTTCTCCTTGACGCGCTTCTCGATCTCGTTGGCCAGATCGGGGTTGTCGCGCAGGAAGCCGCGCGAGTTCTCCTTGCCCTGGCCGAGCTGGTCACCCTCGTAGGTGAACCAGGAGCCCGACTTGCGGACGATCCCGTGCTCGACACCCATGTCGATGAGGCTGCCCTCGCGGGAGATGCCGACGCCGTACAGGATGTCGAACTCAGCCTGCTTGAACGGTGGCGCCATCTTGTTCTTGACGACCTTGACGCGTGTGCGGTTGCCGACGGCCTCCGTGCCCTCCTTGAGGGTCTCGATACGCCGGATGTCCAGGCGGATCGATGCGTAGAACTTCAGTGCCTTGCCACCCGTCGTCGTCTCCGGGGACCCGAAGAACACGCCGATCTTCTCGCGCAGCTGGTTGATGAAGATCGCGGTGGTGCCCGAGGAGTTGAGGGCGCCGGTGATCTTGCGCAGCGCCTGCGACATCAGGCGGGCCTGCAGACCGACGTGGCTGTCCCCCATCTCGCCCTCGATCTCGGCCTTGGGGACGAGCGCCGCGACGGAGTCGATGACGACGATGTCGATCGCGTTGGACCGGATCAGCATGTCCATGATCTCGAGCGCCTGCTCGCCGGTGTCGGGCTGCGAGACGAGCAGGTTGTCGGTGTCGACGCCCAGCTTCTTCGCGTACTCCGGGTCCAGCGCGTGCTCCGCGTCGATGAACGCCGCGATGCCACCGGCACGCTGCGCGTTCGCGACGGCATGCAGCGCGAGGGTCGTCTTGCCCGAGGACTCCGGGCCGTAGATCTCCACGACGCGGCCGCGCGGGAGCCCGCCGATGCCGAGGGCGATGTCGAGGGCGAGCGAACCCGTCGGGATCACCGCGACCGGGGAACGACCCTCGTCACCGAGTCGCATGATCGATCCCTTGCCGAACTGACGGTCGATCTGGCCGAGCGCGGCCTCGAGGGCCTTCGTACGGTCCTGCGGAGCTGCCATGTCACACCTCGTCGTCTCAGGCAGCGGATCGCTGCACGTTCTGGGGCTGGTCTCTGGTTTCGGGTGACGCTATGCCTGACCACCGACATCCGTCCGTGCTCTGTCCACAGGGCTCTGCCGCAGGGCGCAGCCCGTGGGCTGTCCGATCCGGCAGGTGCTGGGACGTCCGCACCGGGAGCAACATTACCCGAACACGTGTTCGATCGCTGCGACACGCCGAACACCCACCGTCGCGCGGTGCGGTCATCCAGCCGAGCGGCGCCCGACCACGTCGACGGCCCCGCCCGGCTCGAGGACCACGGCCCGGCAACCCGGGGCGAACCGCTCGAGCGCGACCTCGAACGCCGCTCCCGCCCGGTCCATCCAGCCGGGCGGCAGGCGCCGCGACGCGGGGGCATGGAGCGTCCCCCAGTGCACAGGGACTGCCGCGCGTGCGCCCGCCGCGGCGCACGCGTGCGCCGCCTGCACGGGGTCCATGTGCCCCCCCGACAGCCGGGGCCCCCAGCCACCCACAGGCACCAGGGCGAGGTCGATCGGTCCGCCCGCCAGCTCGTGCAGGTGCGCCATGGCGGGGAACGGCGCCGTGTCCCCCGCGAACCAGATCCGCAGCCCCGGCGCGGCGACGACGAAACCGTTGGCGGCGTTGGGCCGGCGCCGCATCGGGCGGTCGCCGTGCACGGCGTGCGTCAGCCGCACCCGGACGTCCGAGCCCGGCACGGGCCACCAGGCGTCGCCATGGAGACCGACCGC
>NZ_DASUIR010000118.1:0-3096 GCF_036279715.1 Cellulomonas sp.
GCAGCAGCGCGGCGGTGTCGCCACCGACCCCGCGGTTGAGGAACGTGAGGTCGAGGTCCGGCCGGCGGGCACCTGCGAGCGCCGCGACGATCGACGCGTAGCCGTGGCCGAGGCTGGTCGGGTCGGAGTGGTCGCGGCCCCACTCGGTGACGGAGTCGCCCGTCAGCAGGACACGGTCGTGGAGCCTGAGCATCGTCGTCACGGCGGACATCCCATCACGACGGTCGGCCGATCGCGTGGAGCGGAGGCGAGGTGCACTCGCCCAGCGTCCATCGCGCAGTTGGACTGCACGAGGAGTGCACTATGCTGCACTCATGGACGAGGGCGCGACGAGCTTGGCAGTGATGATCGGCGCGCGCGTGCGTCAGGCGCGCCAGTCGCGGCGATGGACGCTCGACCACCTCGCGGAGGTTGCCGGGGTCAGTCGTCGGATGGTGGTGAGCGTCGAGCAGGGTTCGGTCAACCCGAGCATCGGGACGCTGCTGCGGCTCAGTGCCGCGCTCGGGGTGGGGCTGCCGTCGTTGGTCGAGCCTGCCGGGCCCGCGCCGGTGCAGGTCACGCGGTGTGGGCAGGGCGCCGTCCTGTGGCGCAGCGACTCGGGCGGTCGCGCGGTGCTGGTCGCCGGCACCGACCGGCCCGATGTCGTCGAGCTGTGGGACTGGACGTTGGGCGCGGGGGACCTCCACGTGAGCGAGGCCCACACGGCGGGGACCAAGGAGCTCGTGCAGGTCCAGACGGGCAGCGTCACGATCACTGTCGGTGACCAGTCGGTGACCCTCGAAGCGGGTGACGCCGTCGCGTTCGGCGGCGACGCGGCGCACTCGTACGCGAATCCGGGCACGCAGCGGGCGACGTTCTCTCTGGCCGTCTTCGAACCGGGCGCCGGGTCCGGGCCTCGGTCCGGGGTTCACGATGGGTGAGATCGGTCGGCTGGACGAGTTCCTCGCAGGCGGTTGGGTCGCGGCGGACGTCTTCGGCCTGCGGCCCGACTACCGGGCGATGCTCGTGGCTGTCGACGGTCTCGTCCCCGGCCGCCGGAGCGACGATGCCAGCGGCGCGCTCACCCTGGCGGCCCAGGACGCTGCGCGTGCAGCACTGGCCCAGACCGCCGTGGAGGAGATCCCGCACGTGGCGCAGTGGCGGGCGGCCTACCGGGAGTTCGGAGCGAAGCCCCAGCGGACCCGCAACAGCCTTGAGGCGCTCCTGCGGCGCACCGCGTCGGGGCTTCCGCGCGTGAACCCGCTCACCGACCTCTACAACGCGGTCTCGGTGCTGCATCGGATCCCGATCGGCGGGGAGGACCTGAACCGGTACGTCGGTGCGCCGCGGCTGGTCCGGGCCACGGGCCGCGAGGTGTTCGACACCGTCGCCGGCGGCGCCGACGTGGTCGAGAACCCGGAGCCCGGCGAGGTCGTGTGGTGCGACGAGGCGGGCGTGACGTGTCGGCGATGGAACTGGCGCCAGGGACGTCGTACCCAGCTGAGGGAGGACACCACCGCAGCGTTCTTCATCCTCGACGCCCTCGGTGCCGTCACCGACGAGGCGCTCCATCTCGCCGCCGATGACCTCCTCGCCCAGCTGGGCCGGCTGGGTCCCGACGTCCGGGTCGCCCGCCGCCTGCTCGCCGCAGAGACGTCCGCCGACGGGTTCGGGACCGTCGCGGCCCCCAGGGTCGACCCCGCGAAGGACGATCGAGACCGCTCATGACGGACCGGCTTCCGTCGCCGGGCCGACGGCCGCCGTGGGGCTCGGCACTCGCGGCGATGCTGTCCGTGCAGCTCGGCTCGGCCCTCTCGGTGCCCCTGATCGACACCGTGGGTCCGGCGGCGGCATACCGCAGGCTGCAGGCCGCCTCGCGCTCGGCGTCATCGCCGCCGCCGCGGGGCTAGCCCTCCTGCTGCCCGTTCTGCCTTTCGCGCTCGAGCGCACGCCCTGCGCCACATGACAGCCACCTCGTTCGGGACCCTGATGGCCCTCGAGCCCGCCATCGGCGTCCTCCTCGGGCTGCTCGTGCTCCACCAGTCACCCGCGCCCGCGCAGCTCGCCGGAATCCTGCTCGTCGTCCTTGGCGGCGCGGGCGCGCAACGCGGTGGCCGACGACGCCTCGACGTCGCGGAGGGGGACGGACTCCGCTCCGAGCTCGATCTCGTCGGCTGACGCGGGCGGCACGGTCGCCATCGGGGCTGCAGCCGCGATCGCGGAGGGGGGAGGGAGTGAGGCCGCGAGCGGCGGTGGGCCTCTGACCTGCGAAGACGTGACGGGAGCGGGTGAGGAGAATCGAACTCCCGTAGCCAGTTTGGAAGTTACGCCGACGGGTTCCTAGCGACCCTCATCACACCACGTTTTTGCAGGTCAGACGCTTGCGAGACTACACCGAGCGGAACCGAAATGCACCTTGGGGACCACCCTTATGGCACGTTATGGCATGCCACTCGGGACTGACTACGTGCATTTGGTCTCGACCTGGCTTCATGGCGGCCGACCTTCCGACGCCGCAGCCGCCACGATCCGGGGCATAGGCGAGGCGCCTTAGCCGACGCCGCGGACGACGGGCTCGACAGCGCCGTCGTCGACAACGACGAGGATCCGCCGGGGCCACACCCTTGTCACGGCGCCACCGACTTCATCGTCGGCGAACCGCGCTCAACTGCCGTGATGGGCTGACGGATCAACGCGGTCAGTCAGATGCTGATCCAGATCTGAACGGCAAGGCGTCACCAGGTGAGAGGCAGACGCTCAACGCCGATCGAGCTGCGGCACCACCCGCGCCGGCCGCAGGAGGTCTTCGAGGTCGGTGCGGCGGATGCGGACGACGCGCGTCCCGACCTTGACGGCGCGGAGCTGGCCGTTGGAGATGAGCTTGCGGATGAATCGCTCGGTGACGGCAAGCTCGTCAGCGGCTTCCGCAACCGTGAGCATCACCCGCCGCGCTTCCGCGGTCGGAATGGTTTGGGTCATCGAGTGCTCCTCCGGGGTGGGTTGGCGCCCGTCCGCCGAGTGCCGGCTCCGGTCGCATGAGGGGCCGACCGGCAGAGATCTGCTCGGGAGGCTTCGACTTCGGCGCTGAAGCTCGATGCCATCGCGGCCATTGCTCAC
>NZ_DASUIR010000119.1:0-36352 GCF_036279715.1 Cellulomonas sp.
CACGAACCCGACGGTCGTCCCGCTCGACGTCCTCACCCAGGCCGGCGCGCACGGGCTCGAGGCCGCGTTCGAGGCCCTGCACGGGTCCCGGCGCCGATTCTCCCCCGTTGTCCGCGGCGACGAGCTCGTCGGGATCCTCACCCAGATCGGCGCCCTGCGCTCGTCCATCTATCAGCCCGCGCTCGACGACGCCGGGCGCCTCCGCGTCGCTGCGGCCGTCGGGATCAACGGCGACGTCAGAACCAAGGCGGCGGAGCTGCTCGAGGCGGGCGTGGACGTGCTCGTCGTCGACACCGCGCACGGTCACCAGCGCAAGATGCTCGAGACGCTCGCAGCGGTACGAGCGCTCGACCCGGACGTCCCGGTCGTCGCCGGCAACGTCGTGACCGCCGAGGGCACGCGGGACCTGATCGAGGCCGGCGCCGACATCGTCAAGGTCGGGGTGGGACCCGGCGCGATGTGCACGACGCGCATGATGACCGCCGTCGGGCGGCCGCAGTTCTCCGCCGTGCTCGAGTGCGCCGCCGAGGCCCGGCGCCACGGTGCGCACGTCTGGGCGGACGGCGGGGTGCGTCATCCGCGCGACGTCGCCCTCGCGCTCGCTGCCGGTGCCTCGCAGGTCATGATCGGGTCGTGGTTCGCGGGCACGCACGAGTCCCCCGGTGACCTGCACACGGATGCCGACGGGCGGCTGTACAAGGAGAGTTTCGGGATGGCGTCGGCTCGGGCCGTCGCAGCACGCACGCGTGCCGGCTCCCCGTTCGAGCGCGCGCGCAAGGCGCTCTACGAGGAGGGCATCTCGTCGTCCCGCATCTACCTCGACCCTGAGCGACCCGGTGTGGAGGACCTGCTCGACCGGATCACGTCGGGCCTGCGCTCGGCCTGCACCTACGTCGGTGCGACGACGCTCGAGGAGTTCACCGAGCGCGCCGTCGTCGGGATCCAGTCGGCCGCCGGGTACGACGAGGGGCGCCCGCTGCCGGAGGGTTGGTGACGGCAGCGGCCGAGCCGTCGGCGGCCTCGGCGCGCGCGCAGCTCGTCGAGCTGTGCGCGCGCCCGCCCGAGAGCTGGCCGGGCTCGACGGGGCCGCTGCACGCGTCGTCGGACCCGCGTCCGGCCGCGGTCCTCGTGCTCTTCGGCGTGCTCGACGCGATCCCGGCGCGAGCGACCGACACTCCCGTGGCGCGGGACCTCGACGTGCTGCTGCTGCGCCGCGCGTCGACCCTCACCGACCATGCCGGGCATGTCGCGTTCCCCGGCGGCCGGATCGAGACGCAGGACGCCGGGCCGGTCGACGCGGCGATCCGCGAGGCGGTCGAGGAGACCGGCCTCGACCCGACGGGGGTCGACGCGCTCGGAACGCTGCCGCCGCTCGCGCTGGCCGTCAGCAACCACCTGGTGACCCCGGTACCCGCCTGGTGGGTGCGACCGACGCCCGTCGTGGCGGTGGACCACGGCGAGACCGTCGACGTGTTCCGGGTGCCGGTCGCGGACCTGCTGCACCCGGACAACCGGGGCTCGACGGCTCATGTGCGGGCCGGCCGCACGTGGCGTGCCCCGGCGTTCGTGGTCGGTGAGGTCATCGTGTGGGGGTTCACGGCGATCGTGCTCGACCGGATGTTCGACGCTCTCGCCTGGACCCAGCCGTGGGACCAGCACCGCCTGATCGAGCTCGCGTCGTAGGGTCGAGCCCCACCTCAGGAGGCTGCATTGGCCGGCACACCGTCCGCCGACGTCGACGTCACGGTCGACCTCGTGCGCCGACTGCTGCGGTCTCAGCACCCCGACCTGGCGGACCTGCCCCTGCGGCTCGTGGCGAACGGCTGGGACAACGTGACCCTTCGGCTCGGCGAGAGCCTGGCCGTGCGGGTGCCCCGGCGCGAGCCGGCTGCGCAGCTCATGCGCAACGAGCAGCGCTGGCTGCCGGTGCTGGGCCCCCGGCTCGGCGTCGACGCGCCCGTCCCGGTGCGGATCGGCTTCCCGGCGGACGAGCTGGCCTGGGGCTGGAGCGTCGTGCCGTGGTTCACCGGCACGATGGTGGCCACCGCGCCCGTGGCTGCCCGCACGCGGCTCGCACGACCCCTCGCTCAGGTGCTCGCGCGCCTGCACGCTCCGGCGCCCGACGATGCGCCGTCGAACCCCGTCCGGGGCGTCCCGTTGCGCGCCCGCGACGACGCCGTGCGCGCCCGGCTCGCCTCGGGACTCGTCCCGGACGCGAGCCGTGTCGGCCGGCTCTGGGACGAGCTGCGCGACACCCCGGTCTGGACCGGCCCGGCGCTGTGGATCCATGGCGACCCGCACCCGCTCAACCTCCTCGAGGGTCCCGACGGCGGCCTGGCCGCGATCCTCGACTTCGGCGACGTCACGAGCGGCGACCCGGCCACGGACCTGGCGACCGCCTGGATGACGTTCGACGCGGCCGCCCGCGCGGAGTTCCGGGCCGCGACGACCGAGCTCAGCGGCACCGACGCGAACACGTGGCGGCGGGCCCGCGGGTGGGCGCTGTCCTTCGCGACGATCTTCCTCGCGCACGGCGACGACGAGCCGCTCATGCGCAGCATCGGCGAGCACACCCTGCGCGAGGTCGTCGCCGGCGGCTGACCCGCGAGTCGTCGCGCAGACAGAGGCGGCTAGGCGAGTCGGCCGACGGCGGCGTACGACAGCCGCACGAGCTCCGCGAGCACCTCGAGGTCCACGTCGGCCAGCCGCTTGAGGTGCAGGCTGCCCCGTGAGATCTTGTGCGGTCCCAGCGGCACGAGCATGGCGCGGTACCCGTCAGCCCCGTCGATGAGGTAGAGCGTCGTGTCTGCCTTCCGCGGCGAGAACGCGATGGCGGCGGTGTCCTCCTGGAGCCCGCTCGGGTACCGGTACGTGTGCCGTCCGAAGCCGATGACCGACGTCCCCCACAGCTCGGGCGGCTCCCCCGTGACCCGGGCGATGAGCTCGATCAGCGTCCGGGCCTCCTGCCTGCGGACCGGGTCGGCGATCGACGACACGAACGCGTCGGCGTCTCCGCCGTGCGCCGTCCCGCTCGGTTCCTGCTCAGCCGTCGCCATGCGCCGATTGTGCCAGCAGACCGCTGCACCGGAGGGCGCCCGCACAGGGTGCGAGCGCCCTCCGGCGGGCCGTCCGGACCGTCGAGGAGCAGGTCAGGACGCGACGAGCGAACGCAGCACGTACTGCAGGATGCCGCCGTTGCGGTAGTAGTCGGCCTCGCCGGGCGTGTCGATGCGCAGCACGGCGTCGAACGTGACCGACGTGCCGTCTGGCTTCGTCGCCGTGACGAGGAGCGTCGCCGGTGTGGTGCCCTCGTTGAGCGCCGTCACCCCCGCGATGTCGAACGTCTCGGTGCCGTCGAGCCCGAGCGTCTCGGCCGACTCCCCCGCCGGGAACTGCAGCGGCAGCACGCCCATCCCGATGAGGTTGGACCGGTGGATCCGCTCGAAGCTCTCGGTGATGACGGCCCTGACCCCCAGCAGCGCGGTGCCCTTCGCGGCCCAGTCGCGCGACGACCCCGAGCCGTACTCCTTGCCGCCGAGGATGACGAGCGGGACCCCGGCCGCCTGGTACGCCTGCGACGCGTCGTAGATCGTCGTCTGCTCATCGGTCAGCAGGTTGCGGGTGAAGCCACCCTCGACCCCGGGGACCAGCTGGTTGCGCAACCGGATGTTCGCGAACGTTCCGCGGATCATGACCTCGTGGTTGCCTCGGCGCGAGCCGTAGGAGTTGAAGTCCCGACGGTCTACGCCGTGCTCGGCGAGATAGGCACCCGCGGGGCTGTCCGCCTTGATCGAGCCGGCGGGGCTGATGTGGTCGGTCGTGACCGAGTCGCCCAGCTTGGCCAGGACGCGCGCGCCCGTGACGTCTGTGACCGGGGCAGGCTCGGCGGTCATCCCCTCGAAGTACGGAGGCTTGCGCACGTACGTCGAGTCGGGGTCCCACGCGAACGTGTCGCCGACCGGGGTCTGCAGCCCGCGCCACTGCTCGTCGCCCGTGAAGACGTCGGCGTAGTCCTTGGTGAACATGTCCCGGTCGATCGACGCGTCGATCGTCGCCTGGACCTCCTCGGCCGTCGGCCAGATGTCCCGCAGGAACACGGGCGTGCCGTCGTCGGCGCGGCCCAGCGGCTCGTGGTCGAAGTCGAACTCCATCGTGCCCGCGAGCGCGTAGGCGATGACGAGCGGCGGCGACGCGAGGTAGTTCATCTTGATGTCGGGGTTGATGCGCCCCTCGAAGTTGCGGTTGCCCGACAGCACCGAGACGACGGCGAGGTCGTGCGTGTTGACCGCGGCCGACACCTTCTCGTCGAGCGGCCCGGAGTTGCCGATGCACGTCGTGCAGCCGTAGCCGACGAGGTGGTAGCCGAGCTTCTCGAGGTAGGGCCAGAGCCCCGCCTTCTCGTAGTAGTCCGTGACGACCTGCGAGCCGGGAGCCATCGACGTCTTGACCCACGGCTTGGCGGTCAGGCCCTTCTCGACGGCCTTCTTCGCGAGGAGGCCGGCGGCCAGCATGACCGACGGGTTCGACGTGTTGGTGCACGACGTGATCGAGGCGATCGCGACCGCGCCGTGGAACAGGTCGAACGTCCGGCCGGTCGAGTCCGTGACGGGAACGGTGCGTCGGGTGGACGCCCGGATCGCCGGCGAGTCGGAGGCGGGGAAGGACTCCTTCTCCGCCTCGTCGACGGTGTCCCGCACCTCGGGTGCATACGTCGGCAGGTCGCGCTCGAACGCGGCCTTGGCATGCGTGAGCTCGATGCGGTCCTGCGGACGCTTCGGGCCGGCGATCGACGGGACGACCGTCGACAGGTCGAGCTCGAGGTACTCCGAGAACATCGGCTCGACGTAGCCCGCGGCCGTCGGGTCGAGCCAGAGTCCCTGCTCCTTGGCGTACGCCTCGACCAGGGCGATCTGCTCGTAGGAGCGGCCCGTGAGGCGCAGGTAGTCCATCGTCACCGAGTCGATCGGGAAGATCGCGGCCGTCGACCCGAACTCCGGGCTCATGTTGCCGATCGTGGCGCGGTTCGCGAGCGGCACGGCGGCGACCCCGTCGCCGTAGAACTCGACGAACTTGCCGACCACGCCGTGCTGGCGCAGCTGCTGGGTGATCGTCAGGACGACGTCGGTCGCCGTGACCCCGGCGGGGATCGCGCCCGACAGCTTGAAGCCGACGACACGCGGGATGAGCATCGACACCGGCTGGCCGAGCATGGCCGCCTCCGCCTCGATGCCGCCGACGCCCCAGCCGAGCACGCCGAGCCCGTTGACCATCGTGGTGTGCGAGTCGGTGCCGACGCACGTGTCCGGGTACGCGCGCAGGACCCCGTCGACCTCGCGGGTCATCACGGTGCGTGCGAGGTATTCGATGTTGACCTGGTGCACGATCCCGGTGCCGGGCGGGACCACCTTGAAGTCGTCGAACGCCGTCTGCCCCCAGCGCAGGAACTGGTAGCGCTCGCGGTTGCGCTGGTACTCGAGGTCGACGTTCCGGGCGAACGCGTCGGGCCGGCCGGCGACGTCGATCTGCACCGAGTGGTCGATGACGAGCTCAGCCGGTGCGAGGGGGTTGATCCGGCTCGGGTCCCCGCCCAGCTCCGCGACGGCCTCCCGCATCGTCGCGAGGTCGACGATGCACGGCACACCGGTGAAGTCCTGCATGATCACGCGCGCCGGCGTGAACTGGATCTCGGTGTCCGGCTGCGCGTCCGGGTCCCACGCCGCGATCGCGCGCACGTGGTCGGCCGTCGTGTTGAGGCCGTCCTCGGTGCGCAGCAGGTTCTCGGCGAGGATCTTGAGGCTGTACGGGAGGCGCTCGACGCCGGGGACGGCCGCGAGCCGGAAGATCTCGTAGGACGCATCACCTACCTCGAGCGTGCCCTTCGACCCGAAACTGTCGACGCTGCTCACTGTGGCTCCTTCGCTGGGCGGGCATACCGACGGTGGCGACCCGCCGGGACAGGGTGGCGGTCGCCGCCGGCCGCAGCCGGCACGCGGCCATGTATCTCGATGTCAAGATACATGGTAACGGGTCGGGCCGAGCCGGGCGACACGCCACCGGCCGCGCAGATCAGCTGTGCGATGTTCCCTTGGCGCCCTTGGCGCCCTTGGCGCCCTTGGCAGACTTGTCCGCCTCTGCCTCTGCCGCGGCGGCGTCGGCCGCTTTCCGCTCGAACTCCACGGCTCGCCGGTGCGCCCGGGCGTCGTACTCCGGGGTTCCCTGCTTGTAGAGCTCCTCGCTCGCGACCCGGCTCGCCTCGGCGAGCCGCATCGCGGCCTCGTGCTCGTTGTCGGTCATCGTCGTCGACTCCCTCCGTCCGGGCCACCGCGGCCCGGCGCACCACCACGGTAGGCCGCAGCACGGTCAGTCCGCGAGGCCTGGCGACCACGGCGCCGTCACGCTGTCACGCAGGCTCGCGCACCCAGCTGTCGATCCGGTGGCTGCGGGTCGGCAGCAGCCCGCGGTACATGGCGTTCGCCTCCGCGTGCCACCCGGTGGCGGTCGCGCGCGGCACGCCTCGTTCCGCCAGCAGGTCGAGGCACTCGGCGACCGCAGCCGTCGCAAGCCCCAGCCCGCGCGAGCCCGGCCGCGTGCCGACGCCCTCGATGACCGCCGGTGCGCCCGATCCCGGGACGAAGCCGAAGCACGTCACGACGTCGAGCCCGTGCGGCGCGATCACCGCGAGGTCGAGCTCGGGCAGGTAGCCCGGCAGGTCCGCGCGCGGGTAGGCCGCGTCCTTCGGCACCCAGCCCTCGCCGAGGAACGCCTCGGCCATGCACACGAGCCGCGCTCGGCGGCCGCCGGTGTGCAGGATGTCACGCACCGTGTAGCCCGGGGGCAGGACGACGCGGCGCAGAGGGGTCGTCGCGAACTCGTGGATCATCCCCACGCCGGTCTCGACCGGACGGAAGCCCAGACGACGCAGCGCTTCCTCATGGACGTCGCCGACGACCACCTGCGTGCGCGCAGCGCCGGCCTCGCCCCACGCGCTCAGGGCATCGGAGACGACGGGCTCGGCGACGTCCACCCACGCCGGGTGGACGACGACGTCGAACCGGCGGCCCGGTCGCTCGTGGATCGCGACCGCCACGATCACACCGCGACTGTCGCGCCAGACCCGGACGTTCCTGCTGAGGTGGTCAGGGTCGCCCACGCGCCACTCGAGCGCGTCCACGCCCCACCAGATGTCCCAGCGGGTCGAGTCCCAGCAGACGGGGCGCTCGAGCAGGACCGTCACGGCATCGAGGAACGTCGCGACCTCGGCACGGAGGGCGGGTGCGTCGAGGACGCTCACGTCGCGAGCGACACCACCGTGCGCGGAGACCCCCGCCGAGCCGCCGCGACGGCGGTCATCGGTGTCGTGCGAGATCACGCTGGCATCTGTCCCCATGCTTCGAGGATGCCCGCGCGGTCGACGACCCAGCGGGGACCTTCGTCCGTCAGCCGTCGTGCGGCCCAGCCGCGGGCCGTGAGCCTCACCACACCCGGGCGCACGCGGGACGCGGGATCACGCCGGGACGAGAACCGCCACGCACTCGACGTGGTGCGTCATCGGGAACAGGTCGAACGCCCGCACGTCGCCCAGCGCATAGCCCGCGCCCGCGAAGTAGGCGATGTCCCGGGCGAGGGCCGCGGGGTCGCACGCCACGTAGACGACCCGCTCGGGCCGCAGCGCCGCGATCGCCTCGACGACCACGCGACCCGCACCGACGCGCGGCGGGTCGAGGACCACGACGTCGGCGTGCACGACGCTCGAGCTCGAGTCGTCCTCGCCGGTCATGACACGTCCCACGTCGCCCTGGAGCAGCTCGACGTTCGGGCGGTCGTGAACGACGCGGCGGGCGTCGCGCACGGCCCGTGCATCGCCCTCGACCGCGACGACGGCGCCCGTCGGGCCGACTGCTTCGGAGATCGGGACGGTGAACAGCCCCGAGCCGGAGTACAGGTCGAGCACCGTGGCGCCGTCGACGTCACCCAGTGCCTCGAGCACAGCACGCGCGAGGACACCGGGTGCCTCGCGGTGGACCTGCCAGAACGCGCTGGCGCCGACGCGGAACACATGGGTGCGCCCGGCGATCTCGACGATCTCGTTGACCGACGACCGGGCGTTCGGGCGGGGATCGGGGCGGCCACGGCGCAGGTCGAAGGGCTCGCCGTCGACCAGGACCAGTGGCGCGTCGCCGCCGGCGGGGGCCACGGCCTCGATGCGCGCACCGGGTCGCCAGGTCTTCGAGAACAGGTCCAGCCCGACGATGGCCTCGCTCGCGAGCGGCATCGAGTCCAGCGCGAGCACGTCGTGCGAGCGGAACTTGCTCATGCCGGCGCGCCCGGAGGCGTCCGCGACGAGCTCGATCCGCGTGCGCCAGCCCAGCCCGCCACGCTCGTCGTCGCCGGGGGCCGCCTCGACCGGGACCTCGCGCTCGACATGCGCGAGCCTGCTCAGCTGCTCGGCGATGACCGTCGACTTCCAGGCGCGCTGCGCAGGCAGGGCCACGTGGGCGAGCTCACCGCCACCCACTCCCCCGGGGCCCGCCGCGGGCCAGGCCGAGGGGACGCGGTCGGGTGACGACACGAGGACCTCGACGGCGTCGGCGCGCCAGAACGTCGCGCCCTCGCCGGCCTCGGTGAGTCGCGCGAGCACCCGTTCACCGGGCAGGGTGTGGCGGACGAAGACGACGCGACCTCGTCCGGCCCCGTCCGCTCCGGACGTCCCGTCGTCAACCGGCTCCAGGCGTGCCACGCAGTGCCCGCCGTGCGCGATGGGGCCGATCTCGAGCTCAATCAGGTCAGAGTCCACGCGGAACGGTACCCCGGACGCGGTCCTCGAGCCCCGTCTGCCCGTGCGTGGACGCGAGCTGCCACGGCACGGAGGCGACCACGACGCCCGGGGTGAAGAGCAGGCGACCCTTGAGCCGCAGCGCGCTCTGGTTGTGCAGGAGCTGCTCCCACCAGTGGCCGACGACGTACTCGGGGATGTACACGACGACGAGGTCGCGCGGGCTCTCGCGCCGGATCGAGCGCACATACGTCAGGATCGGGCGCGTGATCTCCCGGAACGGCGAGTCCAGCACCTTGAGCGGGACGGGCAGGTCCAGGCTCTCCCACTCCGCCTGCAGCGAAGCGACGTCCTCCGGATCGACACCCACCGTCACTGCCTCGAGGACCTGCGGTCTGGCGGCCCGCGCGTACGCGATCGCACGCATCGCCGGTCGGTGCAAGCGTGAGACGAGCACGATCGCGTGCACGCGGCTCGGGAGAGCACGAGCAGCCTCGGCATCGTCGCCGAGGGCGAGCTCTTCGCGCACCGAGTTGTAGTGACGATGGATGGACTGCATGAGGATGAACACGACAGCCATCGCCAGGATCGCGATCCACGCTCCGTGCGTGAACTTGGTCACAAGAACCACCAGCAGGACGGTCGCCGTGAGAATGAAGCCAGCTGCGTTGATGACGCGAGACCGTCGCATCTGCCTGCGCTCCTGCTGGCCCGCCGCCGTGCGCAGATTGCGCGTCCAGTGGCGAACCATTCCGAGCTGGCTCAGCGTGAACGACACGAACACACCCACTATGTAGAGCTGGATTAGCCGCGTCACCTGGGCGTCGAAGGCCACGATGAGCGCGATAGCAGCCGCGGCAAGCGTCAGGATCCCGTTGGAGAACGCGAGCCGGTCCCCGCGCGTGTGCAGCTGTCGCGGGAGATAGCCGTCCTTTGCGAGAATCGACCCCAGGACGGGAAATCCGTTGAACGCCGTGTTGGCCGCGAGCACGAGGATGATGCCGGTGACGATCGAGACCGAGACGGTCGCTGCGGTCGCGCCGGGAAAGCCTCGGAAGATGGTCTCGGTGAGCTGACCGATGACTGGGTGCTGGAGGTAGGTGTCTCCGACGGGGACACCGTTCCTCAACAGCTGGCTGGTCGGATCCTCCACGTAGCGCAGACCCGTGGCCCGGGCCAGCACCAGGATCGAGATGACGAAGGCGGCCGAAATGACCCCAAGCAGCGCGAGCGTCGTCGCGGCATTGCGGGCCTTCGGCTTGCGGAATGCAGGCACGCCGTTCGCTATCGCCTCCACGCCGGTCAGGGCTGAGGACCCGGACGCGAACGCACGGAGCACCAAGAACGTGCCGGCCACGCCGGCGAGCCCCTGGTCGAAGCCCGGCGAGGGAAGGACTGTGAGCGCCGAGCTCGCCGCCATCGGCAGGCTGCCCATCGCATAACGCACGAAGCCGGTGATCGCCGTGACACCGATCGCCAGCATGTACAGGTAGACCGGGGCCGCGAAGGCGTTTCCGGATTCCCTCACCCCACGCAGGTTGGCGAGCGTGAGCAGGATCACGAGCCCGACCGCGAGCGGCACCTCATGCCCCCGTAGGGCGGGGAGCGCCGAGGAGGCGTACTGCGCACCCGACGAGATCGACACGGCCACCGTGAGGACGTAGTCCACCAGGAGGGCGCTCGCCACCGTCGTACCGGCCTTCGGGCCGAGGTTGACGGTGGCGACCTCGAAGTTGCCGCCGCCCGACGGGTAGGCATGCACGAGCTGCCGGTACGACACGATCACGGTGCCCATCACGAAGGCGACCGCGAGCCCCACCCACGGCGAGATTGTGGTCGCCGCGACCCCGGCGATCGCGAGCGTCAGCAGGATCTCGTCTGGCGCGTACGCGACCGACGAAAGCGCGTCCGAGGCGAAGATCGGAAGAGCGATCCGCTTGGGGAGCAGGGTGTGGCCCAGCCGGTCGCTGCGGACGGGCCGTCCGAGGAGCAAGCGTTTGGCGGTATCCGCGATGTCCGGCACGGGAGCCCATGCTAGGCCAGTGCACCCTGGACTTCGCGCGGACCAGCGGCGTGAGCGCTGGACGGCAACGACGTCCGGCCTGGTATAGCGTGACCGGCTGTGCACTTCGTCATCATGGGCTGCGGCCGGGTCGGAGCGACTCTCGCCCAGTCGCTCGAGGGACAAGGCCACTCTGTGGCCGTCATCGACCAGAACCCCGAGGCCTTCCGCCGCCTCGACGCCGAGTTCTCCGGCAACAAGGTCACGGGCCTCGGGTTCGACCGCGACACGCTTCAGCAGGCCGGCATCGAGGACGCCTACGGCTTCGCGGCAGTGTCCGACGGTGACAACTCGAACATCCTTGCGGCACGCGTCGTGCGCGAGAAGTACGGCGTCGACAACGTCGTCGCACGGATCTACGACCCGCACCGCGCCGAGATCTACCAGCGCCTGGGCATCCCCACGGTCGCAACCGTCCGGTGGACCGCCGACCAGGTGCTGCGCCGCCTGCTCCCGATGGGGGCGACAGAGGAGCACCGCGACTCCTCCGGCCACATCGTCCTCGCCCAGGTCGACGTCCACCCCGGGTGGGTGGGTCGACCGTTGCGGGCCCTCGAGGAGGCCAGCGGGGCCCGCGTCGCGTACGTGACGCGCTACGGCGACGGCGTCCTGCCGACCCCGGCCACCGTCATGCAGGAGAACGACACCGTGCACGTCCTGCTGCGCACCGACGAGGCCCACCACGTCGAGCGCACGCTCACCCACGCACCGGAGGTCTCCGCATGAGGGTCGTCATCGCTGGAGCGGGCTCCGTCGGGCGCTCGATCGCGCGCGAGCTCCTGGGCCACGGGCACGAGGTCACCCTGATCGACCGGCAGCCGTCCGCGATGCGCATCGCGCAGGTCCCGGATGCCGAGTGGCTGCTCGCGGACGCGTGCGAGCTGCCGACGCTCACGCAGGCGAAGGCCGACGAGTGCGACGTCGTCGTCGCCGCGACCGGCGACGACAAGGCGAACCTCGTGATCGCCCTGCTCGCCAAGACCGAGTACGGCGTGCCGCGGACGGTGGCCCGCGTCAACAACCCGAAGAACGAGTGGATGTTCGACGAGGCGTGGGGCGTGGACGTCGCCGTGTCGACCCCGCGCATCATGACGGCGATGGTCGAGGAGGCCGTCGCGGTCGGCGACCTCGTCCGCATCTTCACGTTCCACCAGTCCGGCGCCGACATCCTCGAGCTGACGCTCCCGGTCGAGTCCCCGCTGGTCGGCGTGCGCGTCGGTCAGGTGATCTGGCCCGCGGACACGGTGCTCGCGTGCATCATCCGAGGAGACCGGCCGATCGCCCCGAGCATCGACGACACGCTCGAGGCCCACGACGAGCTGATGTTCGTCACGGGTCGCGAGGCGGACGAGAAGGAGCTCGAACGGCTCCTGACCCACGGACCATCAACCACGTGACCCACAGGCCGACCGCGAACAGCGGGACGCCCATCACGAGCTTCGCGGTTCCGAGCCACCCCACGGCGTCGCTGCCCTGCAGGTAGAGCGGGACCTGCACGGCGAGCCGCAGGCCGAAGACCGCGGCCCACAGCCAGGTCGCCCACGCGTACCGGCGGCGGGCCGCGCGGGCCTCGGGGCGGGTGCGCCACGACATGTCCTCGCCGCGGACCAGGCTCACGATCACTCCGACGGCCGGCCACCCCACGAGCACCGAGACGGCCGCACCCGCGCACCATGCGACGTTGACGCCCAGCCCCCAGGCGAAGAAGTTCTGCGCCTCGCCGGTGCGCCAGGCCCACACGACGCCGATCGCCACCCCGAGCACGCCGGAGAACGCCTGGGTGACCGCGGTCCGCTGCACGAGTCGCACGACGACGGCGGCCAGGGCCAGCGCGGCGGACGCGATCAACGACGGGGCCAGCCGGTGCGTGGCGACGAACACCACGACGAACACGAGGCCGGGCAGTGCCGACTCGACGAGTCCGCGGACGCCGCCGATCGCCTCGGTGAACGAGAACTCCTCCCCGGCGATCATCCGCACCCCGCGTGCGCCGGCGAGCGGGGCGACCGCACCCACGGGCTCCGCGGCGGCCGGGTCGGGCTGCGACGCCTCCACGAGCTCACTCACCGGGTCGGGGCCGCAGCTCGTAGCGCGGGTTGAAGACCGTCGGGCGACCCGCCATGTCACAGACGAACCCGTCGATGCGCAGGCGCCGCCCGGGGTTGATGCCGGCGATCGCGCGACGACCGAGCCAGACCAGATCGATCGTGCCGCTGCCGTCGTAGAGCTCGGCCTCGAGCGCGGGCACTCCCTCGCGCGGGCGCAGCGTGACGGACCGCAGCACGCCGGACACGCTGACGCGGTGGCGGTCGCTCACCTTGTCCACCGGGACGCAGCCGACCGTCTGCTTCGCCTCGGCGCGCTCCTCCGCGGCCTCGATCTCCGACTGGGACTCGAACGCCCGGTGCAGGACCTCGCGCAGGCTCATCGGATCTCCGTGATCTCGGGGCCCCGGGTCATGGGGTCGAACGAGGGCGTCGACGCCTCGGCAGCGTCCGGCACGATGGCCGGCCGCTCACCGGGGATGCGCAGCGGGAGCAGGTCACGCGGCGCGCACGCCTCGGCGCCGCGGACGACGACGATGTCGGCGAAGATCCGCTCGATCGCCTCGGCGGCCGCCGGGTCGACCGCACCCTTGCCGGTCACGACTCCCCGCACGAACCAGCGCGGGCCGTCGGTGCCGATGAACCTCGCCGGGCGGTGGCCCGTGCGTCCCTCGGCCGTGCGGACGGGCAGCCGGGCGAGCAGCTCGCGACCGAACGGCCCGGGAAGGTCGTCGGCCGAACCGCCCTGCTTGATCACGGACTCGGCGATCTCGGCGCGGATGTCGTCCCAGATCCCCTCGGTCCGAGGAGCCGCGAACGCCTGGATCTGGAGCGTCGAGCCCTCGATGCTGACCGCGGCCGCCGAGACGGCACCCGTGGCCTTGTCGATCTCCATGCGCAGCTCCATGCCCTGGACGGCGGGCAGCTGGATCGCGCCGAGGTCCACCCGGGGACCGGCCCCGGGTGCCTCATCGACGTCCCACGGGCCACCTGCGCGCACCGCCGGAGCGTGCGCGTCCGTGTCCTGGGCGTCGGTCGTCGCACCCTCGACCCCACCGTCGTCGACCCCGGCGTCATCGACGACCGCGGCCTCGACGTCCTGGTCCTCGACGGCGTGCTCGACCCCTGCGTCCTCGGCGGTACGCGCGTGCGTACCGCGCCGGAAAAGACCCACAGCTCGTCCCTCTCTGAAGATGTCACCCGCCCTGGGGTACCCCACGACAGTAATCCGCCCCTGCGCCGTGTCCAGCGCGGGGCGCGCAGGTCGTCAGGTGGCCGGCGTACCGGTCGACGTCCATCCGCCGCTCGAGCCGAACCCGCCGTCGCCTCGGTGCGATCCCGGCAGCCGCTCGGCCTCGACGAACCGCGCCCGCTCGACGGCCTGGATCACGAGCTGGGCGATCCGGTCGCCACGGTGCAGCACGACGGGCTCGGCCTGGTCGGTGTTGAGCAGCGTGACGGCGATCTCCCCCCGGTAGCCGGCATCCACCGTGCCCGGAGCGTTGACGATCGTCAGTCCGTGGCGGGCAGCGAGTCCCGAGCGCGGATGCACGAACGCGGCGTACCCGTCCGGCAGGGCGATCGCGATGCCGGTCGGCACCGTCGCGCGGCCCTGCGGCGGGATCACGACGTCGATCCTGGTCACGAGATCCGCGCCCGCGTCGCCGGGGTGGGCGTAGCCCGGAACCGGCACCCCGTCGTCGAGCCGCAGGAGCAGTACCTCGAGAGTCGTGTCGCCCGTCACGGGGCCCGACCCTACCGTCTGATCGCGACCGTCTGATCATGGGTGGGATGCTTGGCCGCATGCCTGCCGATCTCGACCGCCCCACGCCCTCGCTCTTCGCTGAGCGGCTGCGACCGGGTCCCGCCGTGTGGATCGTCATCGTCGGCCTGGCCGGCATGCTGACGATCTCGTTCGTCCCTCTCGGGCTCGGGCTCGCCCTCGGCATCGGTGCCGCGGCCCTCGTCGTGGGCGCTGTGCTGGGCCTCGCCACCGCGCCGCGCGTCGAGGTGGCGGACGGCGAGCTGCGCGCAGGTTCCGCCCACATCCCGCTCGACCTGCTCGGTCCGGTGCGCGTCCTGGACCGGGAGGCGACCCGGCACGAGCTCGGGCCGGCGCTCGACGCCCGCGCGTACGTGTGCCTGCGGTCGTGGATCGGCACGGCTGTCCGGATCGAGGTCAGGGACCCGCTGGACCCCACCCCCTACTGGCTCGTCTCGACGCGCCGACCGCAGGTGCTGGTGGCCGTGCTCGCGCAGCAGTCGGCGCCGACCGGGCCGTGACGCACCGAGGCCAGGAGCTCCGGTCACCCGGAGGTCCTGGCCTCGACGTGCGTCAGTGCGGCGTGCAGTGGTCGTTCGGGGTCAGGCCGCGCACTCGGAGCAGACGGGCTGTCCGTCCTTCTCGTACGCGAGCTGGCTGCGGTGGTGGACGAGATAGCACCGGGTGCACGTGAATTCGTCCGCCTGGCGCGGAAGCACCCGGACCGACAGCTCCTCACCGGAGAGATCGGCTCCGGGGAGCTCGAATCCTTCGGCAGCTTCGGTCTCGTCCTCGTCCACCACGCCCGAGTTCTTGTCGGAGCGCCGGGCCTGGAGCTCCTGGAGCGAGTCCTCGCTCAGGTCCTCCTCGGTCTTGCGCGGGGCGTCGTAGTCGGTTGCCATCTGCGGGTTCACACTCCGGTCATGTCGGCGGATCGTCGTACGCGGGATCAATGCTTCGGCGCTGCACTTTGTTCCCGCGGCGGTGGGATTGTGCACCATATTTCGGCGCCGCGCACCCGGACGCCGCCCAGGGGCGACCGCGACGCCTCGCACACCGGCTCAGGAGTCCGCGTCGGCCTCCAGGTCCTCCAGCAACGAGATCAGCTCCTCGACCGTGCCGGGCGCCCCTGCGACCGTCATCGCCTCCCCTGCGGGCAGTCCCCGCAGGCCCGTGACCAGCGCGCCGGCCTCCTGGGCGACGAGTGCACCGGCAGCGTGATCCCACGGCCGCAACCCGCGTTCGTAGTGCAGGTCGAGCCCGCCGGACGCCACCGTGCACAGGTCGAGCGCGGCGGACCCGATGCGACGAATGTCACGTACCTGGGGCAGGAGGGCAGCGACGACCCGCGCCTGCGCGCGACGACGCTCGACGGTGTACCCGAAGCCCGTCCCCAGCAGCGACTCGGCGAGCGGCCGCGCCGCGTTGACCCGGATGGGGCGACCGTCGAGCTGCGCCCCGAGCCCGCGGCCGGCGGTGTAGGTCCGCCCGTCGGCGACCGAGTGCACGCAGCCCGCCACCGCGGTCCACGTCGCCGGGTCGGGCTCCCCCGCCACGACTGCGACTGAGATCGCGTAGGCCGGGATCCCATACAGGTAGTTGACGGTGCCGTCGATCGGGTCGAGGACCCAGGTGAGGCCGGTCGTCCCGGCGACGTGGCCCTCCTCCTCCCCCAGGACGCCGTCGCCAGGGCGCCGCTCGGCCAGCATCGTGCGCAGCAGCGCCTCGGACGCGAGGTCCATCGCCGTGACCACGTCGATCGGGCTGGACTTCGTGGCCGCGACGTCGACCCGGTCGGGTCGCCCGTCGCGCACGAGGTGACCCGCCGCCCGCGCCAGCTCCTCAGCCAGGGCGACGAGCTCGCGCACGGTCGCGGCGTCAGGTGGTGCGGCGGACGTCGGGTCGGGCCAGCGGGGGTCGGTCGGCTGTGAGGTCACGCGACCATCCTGCCCGACCTGCCTGAACGCGAGGTGACGCCGACACCTCGCGACGCGACCGGTTCAGCCCTCGCGCGCACCGCCCCGCCAGGGTCCGGGGACGTTCAGGTGGAACCGCATCGCGACGAGCCGGAGCCCGAGGACGAGGGCGACGGCGAGGCCGACCGTGAGCGTCGAGAGCGACGAGGTGGACCACAGCGCGACGGTGAACGACGCACCGATGACCGCGGGGATCGCGTAGAGCTGGCGATGGTGCAGGACGACCGGCACCTCGCCCGTCAGCAGGTCGCGGAGCACGCCGCCGCCGACGCCCGTGATGACCCCGACGCACACCGCCGCGGTCGGCCCGGCGCCCAGCGAGAGGCCCTTGACTGTCCCGACGATCGTGAAGAGCGCGAGCGCGCCGGCGTCCAGCACGGCGATCATGCGCCGGGCCCGTTCGAGTCGCGGGTGGAAGAAGTACATCGTGACGCCCGCGAGGCACGCGGTCAGGATGAACTCCCACCGACCGATGCCCACCGGGGGGAACGCGCCGATGAGCACGTCGCGCATGAGCCCGCCTCCGAGCCCCGCCGCCCACGCCAGCACCAGGATGCCGAAGATGTCGAACTGCTTGCGGATGGCGGCCAACGCGCCCGACAGTCCGCCCACGAAGACGCCGACGAGCTCCAGGACCTGTTCGAGGGGGAGATCGGGCGGCACGCCCCGATCCAACCGCACCCGGTCCGCGGGCGGTGCGCGGCGCACCGCAGCGCCTACCGGCGATCGGGACGTTTCGGTGGCAGTCTCGTCCCTGAGTACCGGGAGGTCGGATGGGTGAGCTCGAGCTGATAGGACTGCACGACGACGGCGAGCATCTCGTGCTTGCCGCGCCGGACGGTCAGCGCTTCCGCCTGCGCATCGACGAGCCGCTGCGTGCGGCCGTGCGTCGCGACCGGCCGCAGCTCGAGCAGCTGCGCGCCGCTCGTGCGGGGTCGTTGAGCCCGCGTGAGATCCAGATGCGCATCCGTGCCGGCAGCACCGCGCAGGAGGTCGCCGACGAGGCCGACCTCGTCGTCGAGCAGGTCCGCCGCTACGAGGGCCCGGTCCTCGCGGAGCGTGCGTTCATCGCCGACCAGGCGCGGTCGACCCGGGTCGGGCGCGACGCGGGTGCCCCCGTGCTCGGCGATCTTGTCACCGACCGCCTGGCTGCCCGGGGCGTAGCCCTCGTGACACTCGCCTGGGACGCGCACCGATCGCAGTCCGGCCCGTGGTTCGTCGTGGCGCGGTTCATGGTCGGTGACGGCGACGAGCGCGAGGCGCGGTGGACGTTCGACCCGGCGAAGCGCGTCGTGCAGGCCGACGAGGACGAGGCCCGGTGGCTGTCCGAGACCGAGATCGCCGACGAGCCGATCCCGCGTCGGCACCTGGCTGCGGTGCGGGACATGGTCTTCGACGTCGAGGCGACCGGCGCCGTCCGGCCCGTGCTCGAGTCCGTCGATGCCCACGCGGACCGAGCCGACGAGCTCGAGGCAGTGCCCGAGCCCGATCCGCGCGAGCGCACGCACGCGCTCCTCGACGACCTGAGCAGCCGCCGCGGCATCCGTCAGCAGATCGACCTGGACGACGACACCGACGACGAGGAGGAGTTCGAGGGCTTCGGCCCGCAGCACGCCTTCGACTTCGCGACGTTCGAGGCCCAGGTACCCGGCGCGCACCCTGTCGACGCCGACCCCGCCGCGGAGGCGACGGTGCTGCCTGCCCCGCACGCCCGCCCTGAGCCTGCGAGCGTCACGCGTCGGTTGACCCGCGCCGGCGACGACACCGCCGTGCAGGCCGCAGACGAGGCACCCGTGCCCGAGCGCGCCAAGGCCCGCAAGGCACGTGCCAAGGTGCCCAGCTGGGACGAGATCGTGTTCGGCGCCAAGCCCGAGTGATGACGGAGGGCTCCCGCCCTCAACGGTGAGTGGCTGCCGGGCCGCCGTCCGGCAGGAGGCCCAAGGTCTGCGGGGACGGCGCGGCCGCGCGCGCGGTGCCGGCCGTCATACGACGCATGTGGTGGCGGCGGCACAGCACCTCGTAGCCGACGGCGTCCTCGTCCGCCTGGACGTCGCCGACGACGACCTGCGCGCCCTCGACGACCATGACGCCCGCCACGGTGCGGGCGTTGTGCGTCGCACGTGCGCCGCACCAGCACAGCGCCCGGACCTGGAGCTCCTCGACGCGGTCAGCGATCTCGACGAGGCGCTCGGACCCGGGGAAGAGGTGCGTGCGGAAGTCGGTCGAGATGCCGAAGGCGAACACGTCGGCGCCCAGGTCGTCGACGACGCGCGCGAGCTGGTCGATCTGCGTCGCTGAGTAGAACTGGGCCTCGTCGCAGATCAGGTAGTCGACGGACCGGCCGCGGGTCCGCAGCGCCACGACCTCGGCCCAGAAGTCGGTGCTGTCCGTCACCTCGTTCGCGCCGACGCTCAGGCCCAGGCGCGACGACAGCCGCGCGACCCCGGCACGGTCGTTCCGGGTGTACAGCAGACCGTCGCGATCGCGCGCGGCATGGTTGTGGTGCATCTGGAGGGCGAGCGTCGACTTGCCCGAGTCCATCGTGCCGGAGAAGAACACCAGCTCAGCCACCGAACGTCACCTTCTGCTCAGGCCTGCACGGTCAGGAGGGGAACCGTCAGCTCGTGGGGCGTCAGCGAGCCGTGCACGCCGACGAGATCGAGCGACATCCGGGACTGCGTCCGGGAGTCGACGACCGTTGCGCGGCCCGTCATCGCGACGACGACGTCGCCGATCATCGGTCGGACGTGCTCGGCGACCGGCCCGAACCAGCCGTCGGCGACCGCGTCGTCACCGAGCGCGACGACGGCTGCGCCGCCGAGCGTCGCGGCCCATCGACGGGCGACGGCCTGCGACCGCTCCCCCGTGCCCGGCCCGGCGGGGACGTGCAGGTGCAGCGCGCGCGGCTCGCCGGCGACGAGCTCGACGCCCTCCTTGAGGGCGGCGGTCTGCGCGACGTCCCAGCGCTGCGAGCGGTCGACGTCGACCATGCCGTGGTCGGCCGTCACGACGAGGGTCGTGCCGCGTGGCAGCGACCGCGCGAGCCGCGCGAGCTCGCGGTCGAGCGTGGCCAGCTCGTTGCCCCACTGGCGCGAGCCCCAGCCGTGGTGGTGCCCGATCTTGTCGATCTCTCCCCAGTAGAGGTAGACCAGGGCCGGACCCATGAGCTCGAACAGGGCGACGTCGACGCGGTCGGGCAGCGACTCCGCCGCCCGGTACGAGCCGCCCCGCAGCGCCGCCTCGGTCAGGCCGGAGCCCGCGAACTTCCGCGGACCGACGCTCGTGACCGGGATGCCCGCGGCCTCGACCTGCTCGAACAGTGTGGGCTCCCGTTGCCACTCGCGCGGCGAACCCGCCCCGTCCCACGAGACGAGGTTCGCGAGTCCGCCCGTGACGGGGTTGCGCGCGGTGTAGCCGACCATCCCGGTGCGGCCCGGTGACGTGCCGGTGCCGAACATGCCCATCGAGGCGGCCGTCGTCGACGGGTAGCCCGAGCACAGGTCGGTGCCACCGGCGAGCAGCGAGCGCAGGAACGGTGCCTGGCCGGCCCGCTCGGACAGGTTGAGCAGACCGAGACCGTCGACGAGCACGACGCACGCGCGCTGCGTCGTCGCCAGGCCGAGCGAGGCGCGTGCCGCGGGTCCACCGGGGACGTCGCGGGCGCCGATCGCATCGGCGACGGCGGGCAGGATCAGCCCGATCGAGCGGTCGTAGTCCGGGAGGACGAAACCGGCAGACGTGAGGGTCGCCGGACCGCCGCCGCGTGCCGACGCCGTGGCCGAGGCGTTCATCGTCCTCGGGCGGCGGCGTTGAGGCGGCGCGCGAAGGCCGTCGCGGCTCGGACCGCGGCAGCGCCCTCGGCCACGGCACTGACGCGGACGACGACGTCGTCGGGAGTGAGTGTGCCGGTGAGGCCGTGGTCCGCCTCGCACGCGGGGTCGGGGCACGCGACCGGTTCGAGGTCGATCCGCGAGACCGCGCCCCACCCGATGGCCAGGGTGATCTCGGACGCGACGTCACCCGCGCGGTGCTTCTCGGGCGAGTCGATGACATGCGTGAGCGCGATCGACCGCAGCTCCGCGACCGGGACGGACTCCGTCGTGGCCGACGCGCTCGCCGACGGGTTCTCGCTGTCCGCCGGGTGGTCGTCGACGTGGGTGACGACCAGTCGCGTCGGGGTGAGGACGAGCACGGTGACGTGGCGACGCACCTCGGCCTCGTCGAACGTCGTCTCGGGCAGCACGAGGTACGCGACGAGCTCCTCGTCTGCGAGGGCGACGTCGAGGACGTCGGCGACCAGCTCGGGGTAGTAGCCCGCACGGTGGAGGTCATGACGGAGATCAGTGAACGCTGCTGGCACGGCCTCCATCCTTCCACCTCGGCGGCGCGCCTCGGCTCGTGCGGGCCCGTCGGGGCGGTCCGGACCTGCGCCGCGGCCGATCAGCCTCACGACGGCAGGGCCCGTCGCGACCCGTCGGCGCGGTCGGCCTGGGCGAGCTGGGCGTGCGCGCCGAGCAGCACCGCGCCGCGCTCGGCGACGACCACCGGGTTGAGCTCGAGGCTGCGCAGCTCGGGCAGGTCGTCGGCGAGCACCGACACGCGAGCGATGACGTCCTCGAGCGCGGCGACGTCGAGCGGCGGCAGGCCTCGGTAGCCGAAGAGCCGCGGGGCGGCGCGGGCGGTCCGGACGAGCTCGGCCACGTCGACGTCGGTGAGCGGCGGCACCGCGTAGCTGATGTCGCCGAGGAGGTCGGACGCGTCACCCCCGAGCCCGAAGCTGAGGACGGGACCGATGAGGGGGTCCTCCGCGGTCCGCACGACGCAGGCGGCTCCGTGCGGGGCCATCGACTGCACCTCGAGCGGTGCGCGTCCCGGTGCCGGGACGTGGGACGCGGCAAGGTCCAGCACCTGGACGACGTCGGCGCGCATCTCGGCCTCGTCGTGCACGTCGAGCCGGACCCCACCCAGGTCGGCCCGGTGCCGCAGGGCCGGCACGGTGGTCTTGAGCGCGACCGGCCAGCCGAGGCGGCGGGCCGCCACGACTGCCTCGTCCGCGGACCAGACGGGGATGGCCTCGAGCACGTGGACGCCCACGAACGCCAGGAGCTCGGCGGTCTGCGCGGCGTCGAGGTCCACGGTCACACCCGGCTCCACGCCCTCGAGCCATCCGGCGACCGCACGTCGGGCGGCGCGCGTGTCGACGCCCACGGGGTGCACGCGCTCGCCCTGGTCCGCCATCCGCCACGCGGCGTACCGCGCTGCCTGCCCGAGCGCGAGGACCGCGTCCTCGGGCGTCGTGTAGGCGGGGATCGTCCAGCTGCGACCGGACGTGTCGGTCGCGGTGAGCTCGGGGGTCGCACCGTGCAGGCCCAGCAGGCAGGCAACCGTCGCGCGGCCCGAGCCCGCCGCCTCCCGGGCCAGAGCGCGTCCGACCCGGTCGTCCGCCTGCCCGACGATCGGCATGTGCACCGCGACGACGACGTCGACCGCGTCGTCGTCGTACAACCGGCCGACGGTCGAGTCGATCACGTCGTCGGTGGCATCCTCCGCGAGGATGGCGGCCTGGCGCCCGACGACCAGCCCCGCCGCGACGGCCGCCTCCGACACGAGCGAGGCCATCGACGCCGAGCTCGCGAGGACCGCGGCGCGCCGACCGCGCGGGAGCGGCTGGTGCATGAGCAGCTGGGCGACCTCGAGCATCTGGTGGGTGTTCTCGACCCGGATGACGCCGGACTGGCGCATGACCTCCTCGAGCGTGCGGCGAGGCGCGTAGGTGGTGCGCACGGCGTGCCCGGGGGGCACGACGTGCCCGGACCTGCCGGCCGTCACCACCACGACGGGCTTGACGCTCGCGAGGCGGCGAGCGACGCGCGAGAACTTGCGGGGGTTGCCGATCGACTCGAGGTACAGCCCGACGACCTGCGTGGCGTCGTCGTCACGCCAGAACTGCATCAGGTCGTTGCCGGACACGTCCGCACGGTTGCCCGCGGACACGAACTGGGCGAGACCGAGGTGCCGACGACGGACCGAGGCGAGCAACGACACCGCCATCGGCGCGGACTGGCAGAACAGCCCGAGCGTGCCGGGCGGCGGAGGGTCGACCGCGAGCGACGCGTTCAGCGTCCGACCATCAACGGTGGCGAGCAGCCCGTAGGAGCCGGGGCCGACCACGCGCATGCCGGCGGCGTGGGCAGTCCGCAGCAGTGCACGCTGCAGCGCGAGCCCGTCCGGACCTGTCTCGGCGAACCCTGCGGACAGGAGGACCACGCCGCGCACCCCGAGCCGTGCCAGGGCGTGGACCGCGTCGACCGACTCGGCAGCCGGGACCGCGAGGACCGCGAGGTCGACCGTCCCGGGGATGTCCGCGATCGACTGCCACGACCGCGGCGCACCCGACCCGGCCGGGATCGCGGCATCCGCCGGGTCGAGACCGACGACGTGCAGCTCCAGGTCGCTCGAGCTCGCGACGAGGTTCGCCAGCACCCGCCGCGCCAGGAGGTCCTCCATCGAGCCCGGCGGCGAGGCCGTCGACGCCACGACGACGACCGATCGGGCCGTCAGGAGCCCCTGGACGCTGCGCGCCTCGGCCCGGTGCTCGCGGTCGGCCATGACCGCGAGCGAGCGGTCGGTGGGGTCGAGGTCGAAGTCCACCGACACGATCCCGTCGTCGATGGACTGCCGGACGGCGTACCCCGCCTCCCGGAACACCGCGATCATCCGACCGTTCTGCGGCAGGACGTCGGCCATGAACCGGCGCACGCCCCGCTCGCGCGCAGCGGCCGCGAGGTGCTCGAGCAGGACCGAGCCGAGCCCACGGCCGTGGTGCGCGTCGGCGATGTTGAACGCCACCTCGGCCTCGTCGTCGCCGACGCGGTCGTAGCGCGCGACGCCGATGATCTCGTCGTCGGCGGTGACCGCGATGAGCGCGACGCGGCTGTCGTGGTCGACGTTCGTGAAGCGCTCGAGGTCACGGTCCGACAGCCGCGCGAGCGACGCGAAGAACCGCAGGTAGGTCGAACGATCGGACTGGGCGACGTGGAACGCCTGGAGCGCGGGTGCATCGGTCGGGAGGATGGGGCGGATGTGGGTCGTCGTGCCGTCGCGCAGGACGACATCGGCCTCCCACCCGGCCGGATAGTCGTGGCCGCCCGCGCCGGGCTCGCGCGGGTCGCCCGGGACGTCGGTCATACCTGTCAGGCTAGTGCGGCGCGCGCCGGGCGACAGTGCTCGTCGCCACCCGGCGAGCCGACCCGTCCCAGCGTGCCGTGAACGACGGCGCGGCGGGCTCGCGCGACAATGTCCGCGCACGCAGGACCACCCCGCTCGACCTGAGGAGCCGCATCCGCCATGGCGCGCCGTACCGCGAGGACCGACGTCCCGCCCGAGGACTTCACCGAGCACATCATCGACATCGACGTCGGCGCGGAGATGCAGGGCTCGTTCCTCGAGTACGCGTACTCGGTCATCTACTCGCGCGCGCTGCCCGATGCACGGGACGGCATGAAGCCCGTCCACCGCCGGATCCTGTTCCAGATGTCCGAGATGGGTCTGCGCCCCGACCGCCCGTACGTGAAGTCGGCGCGCGTCGTCGGCGACGTCATGGGCAAGCTGCACCCCCACGGCGACAGCGCGATCTACGACGCGATGGTCCGCCTCGCGCAGCCCTTCACGCAGCGTCTGCCGCTCGTCGACGGGCACGGCAACTTCGGATCGCTCGACGACGGCCCAGCCGCCGCGCGGTACACCGAGGCGCGGCAGTCGCCCGCGGCTCTGGCGATGACCGCCGGTCTCGACGAGGACGTCGTCAACTTCGTCCCGAACTACGACAACAAGCTCCAGCAGCCCGAGGTCCTCCCTGCCGCGATCCCGAACCTGCTGGTCAACGGCACGACGGGCATCGCGGTCGGCATGGCGACCAACATGGCGCCGCACAACCTCGTCGAGGTCGTCGCGGCAGCGCGGCACCTCGTCGCGCACCCCGATGCCGACCTCGACGACCTCATGCGCTTCATCCCGGGCCCGGACCTGCCGACGGGCGGCAAGATCGTCGGCCTCGACGGTGTCCGCGACGCGTACCGCACGGGCCGCGGGGCGTTCCGCACCCGGGCGACGACGCGCATCGAGAACGTCACCGCGCGCCGCCAGGGCATCGTCGTGACCGAGCTTCCCTACATGGTCGGCCCCGAGAAGGTGATCGAGAAGATCAAGGAGGGCGTGCAGTCCAAGAAGCTCTCGGGGATCTCGGGGGCCATGGACCTCACGGACCGCACGCACGGCCTGCGGCTCGTCATCGAGATCAAGACGGGGTTCAACCCTGAGGCGGTCCTCGAGCAGCTGTACCGGCACACGCCGCTCGAGGAGTCGTTCTCGATCAACAACGTCGCGCTCGTCGACGGTCAGCCGCGCACCCTCGGGCTCCGCGAGCTGCTCGTCGTCTGGGTCGAGCACCGCCTTGACGTGATCCGGCGTCGCAGCCGATTCCGGCTCGCGAAGCGGCTCGACCGGCTCCACCTCGTCGAGGGGCTGCTCATCGCGATCCTCGACATCGACGAGGTCATCCAGCTCATCCGGACGTCGGACGACGCGGACGTGGCGCGCACCCGCCTGCGCACCGTGTTCGACCTGTCGGACGCGCAGGCCGAGTACATCCTCGAGCTGCGGCTGCGCCGGTTGACGAAGTTCCAGCGCATCGAGCTCGAGAAGGAGCAGGAGCAGCTCCGGGCGGAGATCGCGGAGCTCCAGGCGATCCTGGCCGACGACGCGCGCCTGCGGAAGGTCGTGTCCGACGACATGGCGGACGTCGCTGCCACCTTCGGCACACCACGGCGCACGATCTTGCTCGAGTCGGCGGGCGGCGCGACCGTGACCGGCGCGACACCGTCGGCCCGGTCGGCTGCTCCCCTGGAGATCGCCGACACGCCGTGCTGGGCACTGCTCTCCGCGACAGGCCTGCTCGCCCGGACGTCCGGGGAGGAGTCGCCCTTCCGCACCGAGCCAGGCGGCCGGCGCTCCCGTCACGACGTCCTGCGCGGCGCGATCGCGACCACGGCCCGCGGTGACGTCGGCGTCGTGACATCCCGCGGCCGGCTCGTCCGCGTCCCGGTCCTCGACCTGCCCTCGCTCCCGCCCACCGACGGCGCACCGACCCTCTCGGGCGGCGTCCCCCTGGCGGAGGTCGTCGCGTTGGACCACGGCGAGCAGGTCGTGGGGATCGCCTCGCTCGCCCCCGGCGCGCCGACCCTCGCCCTGGGCACCGCGCTGGGCACGGTCAAGCGGGTCGCGACGGGTGACACGCCGCCCGCGAAGGACGCCTGGGAGGTCATCGCGCTCAAGGACGGCGACGAGGTGGTCGGCGCCGCGGGTGTCACGGACGACGACGAGCTCGTCCTCGTGGCCTCGGACGCCTCGCTGCTGCACTTCGCCGCGTCCGCGGTCCGCCCGCAGGGCCGTGCCGCCGGCGGGATGGCCGGGATCAAGCTCGCCGACGGGCAGCGGGTCGTGTTCTTCGGCGCCGTGAGCCCGGGCGTCGACGCGGCCGTGGTGACGGTGGCGGGGACGGCCGCGGCACTCCCCGGCACGCAGGCCGGCGCAGCCAAGACGACCCCGTTCGAGCTCTACCCGGGTAAGGGCCGGGCGACCGGCGGCGTGCGTGCGCACCGGTTCCTCAAGGGCGAGGACACGCTCATCCTGGCGTGGGTCGGCCAGGCGCCGCCGCACGCGACGGGCTCGGGCGGCCAGCCGATCGAGCTGCCGGCGCCGGATCAGCGCAGAGACGGGTCCGGTGTGCCGCTCCCGGCGCCGGTCCACGCGGTGGGCTGACCGGGCGCGGTCGTCATGCTCCCCCGCCGGTCGCGGTCCTCGACGAGGACTGCGACCGCGAGGAGGCCCTGCCCGACGAGGTAGGTCGACATGACCCAGAACCCCGCCACGGGGAGCGAGAAGCCGCTCGCGAACGCGCCGAGCGCGATGAGAGAGTCCGACACGAGGAAGATCGCGCCCCCGATCCCGCCGATCCGGCCGAGGCCCGTCGCAAGTGCGGCCATCGTCGTCAGGCACGCCCCGTAGACGATGACCGGTCCGAGGACTGACCCCGCGCCGGGCGCGCACACGACGACGAGGACGACGAAGACCAGCACGTAGGGCAACGCGAGGGCCGGCCTGCGCGCGATCGCCGATCGCCGGGCGCCCGGCGCGAACGCCGTGATGTAGCAGACCTGCGCGAGCAGGAACAAGCCGACCATCACGAGGAACGACAGGTCGTCGGGGACGAGGTCGGGGACCGTGTCGCCGAGCCAGGACAGCCCGAGTGCGACGAGCACCAGCCGGACACGGCGCGTCCGGGGCCGAGCCGTCCACACGGCAACCACCAGGGCGAGCGCGGGCATGAGGAACCACTGCGACCGGTTCGCCAGCCCCGACACCCCCGCGAGCTGAGCTCCGAGATGGACGACGGAGAGACCGACGAACAACGCGAGCGCCGCACGCTGGCGCGGGTTCGAGCCGGCCCACAAGCGCCGTGCCCTCGTCATGACCGCCACAGGGGTGCCCCTCCGCCCGGACCGGTCCTCGTCGACCGGTGGTGGCGTGATCGTAGCCTGGGCCGTCAGGCGTCGATGCGGGTGCGGTCCAAGGTGTCGGCTCCGGCGATGATGAAGTCCTTGCGGGGCGGGACGTCCGACCCCATGAGCAGCTCGAAGATCTCCTCGGCCCGCTGCGCACCCTCGACGGTCACGCGGCGCAACGTGCGGTGACGCGGGTCCATCGTGGTCTCCGCGAGCTGGTTGGCGTCCATCTCGCCGAGGCCCTTGTAGCGCTGGATGTCGTCCTTGAACCGGCGTCCCGACCGGGTCAGCTTCGTGAGCGTCGTGGCAAGCTCCGCCTCGGAGTACGTGTAGACGTACTCGTTCTTGCGCCCGCCGCCCCCGATCACCTCGACGCGGTGCAGCGGCGGGACTGCCGCGAAGACCCGACCTGCCTCGACCATGGGGCGCATGTACCGGAAGAACAGCGTCAGCAGCAGCGTGCGGATGTGGGCACCGTCGACGTCGGCGTCCGTCATCAGGATGATCTTCCCGTAGCGGGCCGCCTCGAGGTCGAAGGTCCGCCCGGAGCCCGCGCCGAGCACCTGGATGATCGCGGCGCACTCCAGGTTCTTCAGCATGTCCGTGACGGACGCCTTCTGGACGTTGAGGATCTTGCCGCGGATCGGCAGCAGCGCCTGGAAGTCCGAGCTGCGCGCGAGCTTGGCGGTGCCGAGCGCGCTGTCCCCCTCGACGATGAAGAGCTCGCTGCGCGCGACGTCGTCGCTGCGGCAGTCGGTGAGCTTCGCCGGCAGCGAGGACGTCTCGAGGGCGTTCTTGCGCCGCGAGATCTCCTTCTGCTTGCGGGCCGACAGGCGCGCGCGCATCTCGCCGACGACCTTGTCGAGGAGCAGCGACGACTGCGCCTTGTGGTCGCGCTTCGGGGACACGAAGATCGCGCCCAGCTCCGTGTCGACGACCTTCGCGACGATCCCGCGCACGGGCGCGGTGCCGAGGACCTCCTTCGTCTGGCCCTCGAACTGCGGCTCGGCGAGCCGGACGGTCAGGACGGCCGTCAGGCCCGCCATCACGTCCTCCTTCTCGATGCGCTCGGTCGTGTCGCGCGCCGTGATCTTCAGGCGACGGGCGTTCGCGTCGACGGCCTTGCGCAGCGTCCGCAGGAGGGCCGCCTCGAAACCGGCGAGGTGCGACCCGCCCTTGGGCGTCGAGATGATGTTGACGAACGTCCGCACCTCGGTGTCGTAACCCGTCCCCCAGCGCAGGGCGATGTCCACCTCGCACTCGCGGGTGACCTCCTGCGGCGTCATGTGCCCGCGACCGTCGAGCACGGGCACCGTCTCGGTGAACGTGCCCGACCCGGTCAGGTGCCAGGTGTCCGTCACGGCCGGGTCGGGGGCGAGGTGGTCGACGAAGTCGACGGTCCCACCGGCATGCAGGAACGTCTCCTCGTGGGGGCCGTCCGCGCCGGGGGTGCCCGGGATCCCGCGCTCGTCGCGCACGGTGATGGCCAGGCCCGGCACCAGGAAGCTCGTCTGGCGCGCGCGGGTGACCAGCTCGTCGTAGGAGAACAGCGTGTTCGCGGGGAACACCTGGGGGTCGGCCCAGTACCGGACACGGGTGCCGGTGCGGCCCTTCGCGGTGCGGCCCACGATGCTGAGCTCGGAGTTGTCCACGAACGGCACGAACGGGGCGTCGGGGCTCGGCTCGCCGGTGTCGTGGAAGATCCCGGGCTCGCCGCGGTGGAACGTCATGAGGTGCGTCTTGCCGCCGCGGTCGACCTCGACGTCGAGCCGCGCGGACAGCGCGTTGACGACAGACGCGCCGACGCCGTGCAGGCCGCCCGAGGCAGCGTACGAGCCGCCGCCGAACTTGCCGCCGGCGTGCAGCTTGGTGAAGACGACCTCGACGCCCGTCAGGCCGGTCTTGGGCTCCAGGTCGACGGGGATCCCGCGGCCGTTGTCGCGGACCTCGACCGAGGCGTCCGCTCGCAGCACGATGTCGATCCGGTCGCCGAAGCCGCCCAGGGCCTCGTCGACGGCGTTGTCGATGATCTCCCACAGGCAGTGCATGAGCCCGCGCGAGTCGGTGGACCCGATGTACATCCCGGGGCGCTTGCGCACGGCCTCGAGGCCCTCCAGCACCGAGAGGTGCCTGGCGGTGTAGCTGGACTCTGCCGATGCCGTCGTCACGATGCCCGAGCGTAATCGACGGCACCGACCGGGCCGTGGCGACGTGCCGCACGACGCCCGGCTCGGGTGGGTTTGCGTTTGTTCCCGCCCTCGGTGCCTGTACGCGGAAAGCGAACCTGGCCGTTTCGATGCGATGGAATCGGCCACCCGCTGGTTGTATAGCAATGTGACTGGGACATCGACCGAACCGCTGACCGTAGCCGACCGCTGCGACCGTTGTGGCGCGCAGGCCTACGTCCGGGTGCAGCTGACCGTGGGCGAGCTTCTGTTCTGCGCCCACCACGCTCGTGAGCACGCACCGAAGTTCGCCGAGCTGGCGACGTTCGTGCAGGACGAGACCGACCGACTCCTCGCCGAGCACGGAGCGGGCGCCGGCGCAGCGCGCTGAGCATCCCCTCCTGACACCTCACCGGAGACCTCCGGCGGACACCGATCCCGCAGACAGCAAGAAGGCCCGACGCGATCTCGCGTCGGGCCTTCTTCGTCGTCCTGTCGGTCGACGTCGCCTGATCAGTCCAGGTAGTCCCGCAGGACCTGGGACCGCGACGGGTGACGCAGCTTGGACATCGTCTTGGACTCGATCTGCCGGATCCGCTCGCGCGTGACCCCGTAGACCTTGCCGATCTCGTCGAGCGTCTTGGGCTGCCCGTCCGTCAGGCCGAACCGCATCGAGACAACTCCCGCCTCACGCTCGGAGAGCGTGTCGAGCACCTGGTGCAGCTGCTCCTGCAGGAGGGTGAAGCTCACGGCGTCCGCGGGGACGACGGCCTCGGAGTCCTCGATGAGGTCGCCGAACTCGCTGTCGCCGTCCTCGCCGAGCGGCGTGTGCAGCGAGATGGGCTCACGGCCGTACTTCTGGACCTCGACGACCTTCTCCGGGGTCATGTCGAGCTCCTTGGCCAGCTCCTCCGGCGTGGGCTCACGGCCCAGGTCCTGGAGCATCTGACGCTGGACGCGGGCGAGCTTGTTGATGACCTCGACCATGTGCACCGGGATGCGGATGGTGCGCGCCTGGTCGGCCATGGCCCGGGTGATCGCCTGGCGGATCCACCACGTCGCGTACGTGGAGAACTTGTAGCCCTTGGTGTAGTCGAACTTCTCGACCGCGCGGATGAGCCCGAGGTTGCCCTCCTGGATCAGGTCGAGGAAGAGCATCCCGCGACCCGTGTACCGCTTGGCGAGCGACACCACGAGGCGGAGGTTCGCCTCGAGGAGGTGGTTCTTGGCGCGTCGTCCGTCACCGGCGATCCACTCGAACTCACGGCGGGTCTTCGGCTCGAGCGTGATCCCGGAGTTGAGGCGTTCCTCGGCGAACAGTCCGGCCTCGATCCGCTTCGCGAGGTCGACCTCCTGCTCGGCGTTGAGGAGGGCGACCTTGCCGATCTGCTTGAGGTAGTCCTTGACCGGGTCGGCGGTGGCACCGGCGGTCACGACCTGCTGAGCGGGGGCGTCGTCGTCGTCGGCGTCGGAGTAGACGAAGCCCGTGTCCTCGGTCTCTTCCTCGGCCTTGGCGGGAACCGGCTTCTCGTCGTCGGACTCGGCCGCGACGGTGTCGTCGACGACGACCACGTCCTCGATCGGGACGACCTCGACCGCCTCGATGTCGATGTCGATGTCGACGTCCACGTCATCGGGCTCCACGACGCCGTCAGCCTCGTCGACCTCGGACGCCTTGCGTGCCGACTTCGCGGCGGCGGTCTTGCTGATCGGCTTGGCGGCCGCGGTCTTGGCGGGGGCCTTGCCGGCGGCGCCCGCGGTGGCGGCCTTGGCGCGCGAGGGTCGGCGGGGCGCAGGAGCGTCTCCACCGGCAGCATCGGGGACCACGGCCTTCGCGACGGTCCGCGGCTTGGCGCTCGTGGCTGCGACGGCGCGGAGCTCGGCGACCGGGTGATCGACCGAGATGCCGACGGTCGACAGGCCGCGCACGACGGCCTTCAGCCGCTTGGCGTCCTGGACCTGGGCCTGGTCGCATGCCTCGCGCAGCGCAGCCGCATCGACGCGTCCGTGTGTCCGACCGCGGATGACGAGCTCCTGGAGTGCGGGGTGCTCGAACTCACGCGGCAGTGCAGGGTGTGGAGAAAGGGACGACACAAACAACCTTTCGGCAGCGAGAGGCCCGGATCAGATCAGCGGGGCCCCCATATTGTACCGGCAGCGCCTCGCGCACACGCTCCCTTGCACCGCCCGAGCAGCGCACAAACGCTGCAGGGGCGGGCGGGGCAGGACGTGCTCGCGCCGTTGTTCCGGTTGAACGCGCCAGCTCTCGTGCGCGCTCCGATGTTCAACGAACGGCCGAGGGCGATGATTCCCGCGACCGCCCGCCGGATCAGGTCGCGACGGGCTTGACGGCCAGCACGGGGCACGGCGCGTCGAGCAGGATCCGCTGCGCGTTGGCTCCCAGGATGAGCTTGCCGATCGGGCTGCGCCGACGCAGACCGATCACGATCAGCGCGGCTCCCACCTCCTCCGCGGTGCCGATCAGGTCCTCGGCGACGTCGCGTCCGCGTGTGAGCACCCGGAGCTCGTGCGCGACGCCCCGCGCGTCGAGCTCGGCCCGCACGCCGTCGAGCGCGGTGTCGAGCTCGCGCCGCTGCTCCTCGGTCTCGTCTCCGCGACCGCTCACCACGACGACGAGTCGCCCGCCCCGGCGTTGGGCCTCCTCGGCCGCCGTCTCGAGCGCAGCACGCCCCTCTGGTGTCGCCAGGTAGCCGACCACGATGGCCATCGGTGTTCCTTTCCCGCTCGCCTCGGCGTCGTCGCCGTGCTCCGTGACGCTACCGGAGCGGGGCGGCACGGACGACCGCACGCGGGCGCCGTCACTGCGGCCTGCTGATCCAGCCGGGCGGGACGGCGGCGGCGAGGGTCGCGTCCAGCAGCTGCGCGAGGGTGTACTCCGGGTCCTCCTGGAGCGCGCGCTCCAGCAGCAGCCGAGCCCGGGCGCCATCGCCCTGCCACCACGCCAGGAGCGCGAGCAGCGTCAGGGCGGGCGGCTGCGCACCCCGGCGACCGTGCGCGACGACGGACTCGAGCACGCGGACGTGCGCGGCCGTCTCGACGGCGGGCGGCTCGACGGCGCAGCGCGGGTCGATGATCGCCCCGACCGCGGCCGCCATCTCGGCGCTCGCCGCGGTGGCGTCGTCCCGCACGGATCGCTCGGCGAGGTCCCGCGTGCCGGGGACGAGCGTGACGAGGACCCCGTCGCGGACGCGCCGGTCCGCGAGCGCCGCCTCGATCTTCCCCAGTGCCGAGGGACTGGGCGGCGGGGCGACGGCTCCCACGCCGGCCGCGTGGACCTCGAGCTCGGCTGCGACCGCCGCACGCCACGCGGTCACGGACTGCTCGCGCCAGGCGCTCAGCTCGTTGTCACCGCCGGCCTGGGCCTCGTCGTGGCGGGCACGCCAGCGCACGCAGACCCGGCTGACGGACCGCCGCGCGTTCCCGGGCGCCGTCCGGATCCGGCCGAGGTCCTCGCGGCAGTCGGCGACCGACGACCCCGCGAGCACCATGTGGGCGCCGACGGCGGTCGAGTCCAGCTCCCGCAGCGGACGTCCGCCACTTGGGCAGCACTCGCGGTCGTCGCAGTCGAGCGCGAGGTATCCCCGCGAGGTGACGACCCACACGACGACCTCGCCGAGCAGCGTGTGCGCTGCCTCGCGGAAGTGCTCGGCCGCGGCTCGGGAGAGCGTGCGGGTCGGCCCCGGACCGCGAGGGTCGTCCTGCGTGTAGAGGACGAGGACCGCGCCGGACGCGCGGTCGGCCACGAGGTGCGAGACAAGACCGCGAGCGAGCTGCGGGCCTCGCTCGACGTCCGCCAGGTCGGGCAGGTCGACCCGCGCGACGAGCCCGATGCGGCCGCGGGGCGGGCGGAGGCTCACGGCCACCGCGCTGTGGCGGGGCCGGAAGCCGAGCTGATGGGGAAGGTAGGCGAGCATCTCCCGGGGTTCGCTGACCCGGATCGTGGTGGTGTCCATGGGCACACACCACTGCACGGGCTCCTGCCACGGGCCGCGCCGCGCAAATCTGTGGATCGATCGCGGGCTCACGAGCCCTGAGGGCGGGCGAAGTCAGCCAGGGGCCCGCGTTACGGTGAGCCGTGCCCGTTCCGAGCTCCCCGACCCCCGCCTCGCCGCACCCGCCGACCCTGCGCCGGGGCCCACGCGCGCGCCCGCTCCGGCCCGTCGCGCTGGTGACCGGCGCCGTGGCCGCCCTGCTCGCGGCCACGGGCTGCACACCGGTCACCGGTCCCGCCGGGGCCTCGGCGTCGGCGGTGAGCAGCGCGGCGGCCCCGCAGCCGGCCCCGACCGAGTCGCTGCTGACGGAGAGCCCCGACACCCACTCGTCGGTCGGGAGCCTTGCGGAGGGCTTCCCGGTCGACCTCGTCCCGGTGCCCGACGGCGCGGAGGTGCTCGTGTCGTCGGCCGCTCGAGCCGGCGACACGGACCTGTGGGACGTGAGCCTGAACCTGCGGACCGCGCAGGACGCGGCGGGGCTCGTCGACGTCTACCGCCAGCACCTCGTGGCCGCCGGGTTCGTCGAGACGACACCCGAGCACGCCGAGCCCGGTCTGGCGGCGCAGGCCACGTTCAGCCGGAGCGACGGTGCCGAGATCCTCGTGCTCGGGGTGCTCGACCGGGACGGGGTGCGGACCATGACGCTCGGCGGACGCGTGCGCACCGGATCGTGAGCCGCCTAGGCTCGGCCCCGTGAACAGCCCCACGGCACTCGTCGACGTCGAGGACGTCCGCGCGCACGTCGACGCGGTCCTCGCGCTCCGGGTCGCGGAGCTCCGGGGCGAGCTCGCCCGGTCGGGCAGCGAGGCGGATCTCCTCGCGGACGCCGTCGCGGTGATGCTCTCCGGCGGGAAGCGGCTGCGGGCGGCGTTCTGCTACTGGTCGTGGCGCGCTCACGGCGGTCTCCCCGGGACCGCGCGCGAGCAGGTGGTCCTGGAGGTCGGTGCCGCGCTCGAGCTCTTCCAGGCGGCTGCGCTGTTCCACGACGACGTGATGGACGACTCCGACACGCGCCGCGGGCTCCCCGCCGCGCACCGCACCTTCGCCGAGCTGCACGCGTCGGCGGCCTGGAGCGGCGACGCCCGACGGTTCGGCGAGTCCGCCGCGATCCTGCTCGGCGACCTGGCGCTCGTGCTGAGCGAGCAGGCGTTCCGTGAGGCGCTCGCCCGTGAGCCGCAGCCCCTGCGCACCGAGGCCAGCGCCGTCTTCGACCTGATGCGCACCGAGGTCACGGTCGGGCAGTACCTCGACGTGCTGGCCCAGGCGCTCCCGTGGGGCCTGGACCCGGCGGCCGACGAGGCGCGGGCCCGCGAGGTCATCCGGGCGAAGTCCGCGCGCTACAGCGTGGAGCACCCGCTCGTGCTGGGCGCGGTGCTCGCGGAGGCCGCCGTCGACGAGATCGACGCGTGCCGAGCGATCGGCCTGCCGCTCGGCGAGGGCTTCCAGCTGCGCGACGACCTGCTCGGGGTCTTCGGTGACCCGACGACGACGGGCAAGCCCGCGGGCGACGACCTGCGCGAGGGCAAGCGCACGGTGCTCGTGGCGCGTGCCATGGCCCGCGCCCGGGCTGCCGGGGACACCGTGACTGAGGGAATGCTGCGCAGCGAGCTCGGGTGTCGGGACCTCGACGACGACGCGGTACGCGTGCTGGCCGACGCGATCGCGGCGACCGGCGCGCCCGACGACGTCGAGCAGCTCATCGGTGAGCTGACCCAGGGTGCGCTCGCGGCCCTCAGCGGGCCTCAGCTCGACGAGCCGGGCCGCACGATGCTCGGACGCCTCGCGCACGCTGCGGTCGACCGCCGCGCCTGAGCCCGGCGGTTCCCGCGTGGCGCCGGGCTAGAGCAGGGCCTGGGCCTGGCGGCGGACCGCCGTCTTGTGGCCCGTCCGCAGCGCCTCGATGGGGGTCATGCCGAGACCGTCGTCGACCGTGAAGAGCCACTCGATCGCGCCGTCGTCGTCGAACCCTGCGTCAGAGAGCAGCGTGAAGGTGCCCTGGAGCGCGGCGAGCACGGTCCAGGCGGGCGCCTCCGCATCGCCCTGGACCTCACGGTTCGGGGCCGACGGGTTGGCGAGGTGGCTCGCGACGAAGAAGTCCTCGGGAACCGAGATCACGCGGGGGTCGCCGCGTCGCACCGCCACGATGCGCCCCTCCTGAAGAAGGCGGCGCACCTTGCCGACGTCGATGCCGAGCCGCTCGGCGACGTCGGGAAGGGTCAGCCACGAGCCGACGAGGGAGTCCAGGTGTGCGCTGTCAGTCACGGCCACAGCGTACGCAACTTCCGCGGTTCACCCGTCTGCCTGTGAATGACAACGCCGTAATTCCCCCGGCGCGCTTTCCCCTGGCGCTCCCCTGGGCTACCGTCACAATCATTCACTCCAGTCACACGAGCACCATTCATCACTTGAGCATCATGAGGTCAGACAAATGACGCAGACCGCCCCCGCATCGCCGAGCAGCCCCACCGGCTCGGCGGACGCGAGCCCAGCCCGCGCGCAGGTCGACAGCGGTCGCACGCGTCGCCGGGTCACCGGGACGGGCGCGACAGCGACCCTCGTCCTCGCAGCCGTGGCGGTCACAGCGACCGGCGGCGCGGCCCACGCCGACGACCAGTACACCGTGCGCACGGGCGACACCGTCGGCCACATCGCCGCACGCACCGGCACGACCGTCGCGGCGATCGCCCGCGCGAACGCCCTCGCCGACGCCGCGCGCATCCGCGTCGGGCAGCGCCTCGTCATCCCGAGCAGCTCGACGGTCGTCGCCGCCGTGGCGCCCGTTGCCGTCGTGGCCGCGCCCGCAGCAGCGACCTATACCGTCGCCCAGGGCGACACCGTCTCGCGCATCGCCACCAAGCAGCGCACGACGATCGCGGCGATCATCGCCGCCAACGGGCTGGACGCGCGCGGGTTCATCCGCGTCGGCCAGCAGCTGACCATCCCGGGCACCGCAGCCGCCCCCACGACCGTGAAGCCGGCAGCCGCCGCGACGCT
>NZ_DASUIR010000120.1:0-2694 GCF_036279715.1 Cellulomonas sp.
GTGCTCGTGACCGGCTCCGTCGTGCTGGTGGCCGAGGCGCGGATCTTGCTCGGGAGGCCGTGACGTCGCCGCGGCGGGCGTGCACGAACGTGCAGGCCCGCCGCACGACTTCCCCTTGACGGCTACCAGGCCCCCCGCGAAGGTGAGGACAGCGCTGATGCCCCGCGGCGCCACCTCGACCCGGCAGGTTCCGGCCGGGGCACCGAAGGCCCAAGCCGCCGGTGCGGACGGGAGTCCGTCATGAAGAAGCTCATCAACGACCCGCAGACCGTGGTCTCCGAGTCGGTCGAGGGATTCGGCCTGGCACACGCCGACGTCGTCGCCGTGCACCTCGACCCCACCTACGTCGCCCGCGCGGGCGGCGCGGTGCCGGGCAAGGTCGGCCTGGTCAGCGGCGGCGGCAGCGGGCACGAGCCGCTGCACGCCGGGTTCGTCGGTGTCGGGATGCTGGACGCCGCGGTACCGGGCGCGGTCTTCACCTCGCCCACGCCCGACCAGATCGCTCCCGCGTTCACTGCGGCCGACGGCGGTGCCGGGGTGCTCGCAATCGTCAAGAACTACACCGGCGACGTGCTGAACTTCGAGACGGCAGCCGAGCTCGCGGAGGCCGACGGGGTGACCGTGCGATCCGTGATCGTCAACGACGACGTCGCGGTCGAGGACTCGCTCTACACGGCCGGTCGGCGCGGGGTGGCCGGGACCGTCGCGGTCGAGAAGATCGCGGGCGCGGCGGCCGAGCGCGGCGACGACCTGGATGCGGTCGTCGCGATCGCCGAGCGCGTCATCGCGAACGTTCGGACGATGGGTGTCGCCCTGACGGCCTGCACGGTGCCGCACGCCGGCAAGCCGAGCTTCGACCTGCCCGAGGACGAGATCGAGATCGGCATCGGCATCCACGGCGAACCGGGACGCCGGAGGGTACCGCTCGCGAGCGCCGACGAGATCACCGAGCTCCTCCTGACGCCCGTCGCCGACGACCTCGCGCTGGCCGGCGGCGAGAAGGTGCTGCTGCTCGTCAACGGGATGGGCGGTACGCCCGCCTCGGAGCTCTACGTCGTCTATCGTCAGGCACGGCGGTTGCTCGAGGCGCGCGGGGTCGAGGTGACCCGGTCGCTCGTCGGCAACTACGTGACATCACTGGAGATGCAGGGCGCCTCGGTGACCGTTCTCCGGCTGGATGACGAGCTGACCGCCCTGTGGGACGCGCCGGTGCACACGGCCGCGCTGCGCTGGTAGCGGCGGTCGGTGCGACGACGCAGGGCGGAGCGTGGTCATGATGGTCGACGTCACCTGGGCGACCGCGTGGGTCAGGGGTTCGGCTCGCACGGTGTTCGAGCACCGGGAGGAGCTCATCGAGCTCGACCGGCAGATCGGTGACGGCGACCACGGCGAGAACCTCGCGCGCGGGTTCAGCGCGGTGCTGGCCCGGCTCGACGCGCTCGAGACGGCGCCGGCGGACATCGGCGAGGTGCTGCGCCTCGTCGCGACCACCCTCATGTCGACCGTCGGTGGCGCCGCCGGTCCGCTCTACGGGACGGCCTACCTGCGTGCGGCCAAGGTGACCGGGTTCCCTGAGCTCGACGGCGCGGGCGTGGTCGCGATGCTCGAGGCGGGGCTCGAGGGCATCGTGGTGCGCGGCAAGGCGTCGCCGGGGGAGAAGACGATGGTCGACGCGTGGACCCCGGCGGTCGCCGCGGCGGTCGCGACTGCCGCGGCGGGTGCAGGGCCCGACGCGGTGCTCGCCGCGGCCGCAGCGGCCGCCGAGGCCGGAGCCGTCGCGACCATCCCGCTGCTGGCGACGAAGGGCCGCGCGAGCTACCTCGGAGAGCGGTCGATCGGCCACCAGGACCCGGGCGCGACGTCGAGCGCACTGATCCTGCGCGAGGCGGCTCTGGCCGCGGCCGGTCGCGACGAGTGAGTGTGCCGGCCCAGCCCGCGGTCCGCGTGGCGCTGGTGCTGGTCTCGCACTCCCGTGCGCTCGCCGAGGGCGCCGTCGAGCTTGCTGCCCAGATGGCCCCCCGGGTCACGCTGCTGGCTGCGGGCGGTGACGGTGCCGGGGGTCTCGGCACGAGCTTCGACGCCGTCGAGAGTGCTGTGACGGCCGCGACGGCGGACGGTCGCAGCGCCGTGGTGCTCACCGATCTCGGGTCAGCCGTCCTGACGACCGAGTCGGTCCTCGACCTGCTCGACGACGACGTCGCGGCCCGGGTCCGGATCGCCGACGCACCGTTCGTCGAGGGCGCCGTCGCAGCGGCCGTCACCGCCGACGGCGGGGCCGACCTGGCCGGGGTGCTGGCGTCGGCCGAGGGCGCCGGGGCGACGTTCGCCGGATCGGCCTCGGCGGCGGGGGTCGACGATGCTCCCGCCGTCGAGGCATCCGCCGCGCGCGACGAGCTCGCGGCGACGGTGACGCTGCGCAACCGCCTCGGCCTGCATGCCCGGCCGGCGGCGATCCTCGCGCGGCTCATGGCGGGCTTCGACGCGGTCGTGGTGGTCGACGGGGTGAACGCGGCGAGCGTGCTCGAGCTCATGACGCTGGGAGCGGTCGGCGGGCATGAGCTCGACGTCCGGGTGAGCGGGCCGCAGCGGGCCGAGGCCCTCGCTGCGCTCGTGGAGGCGGTCGAGGGCGGGTTCGGCGAGGTGTGATCCTCGTCTCTTGAGGTGCAGTGGGTGCAACTTTGCACCACATGTAAT